>JAYVNR010000270.1:0-27480 GCA_043758305.1 Pedobacter sp.
GTCCCACTAACTACGCTTTACAAAGATAATGAAACAAACAGGCAAAAATACTTAAAGGGACAAGTTAATGATACAAAAAGCTCCGGTTTTAGGTAGTGCCGGCTTAAGCCTGGGTTCGTCCCAATAAACGTTCGTTTTATGGTACACCTGTTAATATCAAAAAAGGTACATAGATAAATACTAATTTGCTTGTTTTTACGATTATATAATCGTAGATTTAGTTATCAGATCAGTAAGGATGCTGGTTTTAATACATATCACTTTAACCTATAAAGCCAAAATTATGATAACGATTGACTGGAATGGAGAACTTGATAAGGCTATTTTAAAGAAACCTACCGAGCAAAAATACGATGATTTATACACCGCTTCAAGTGAATGGACAACAAATCCAGTGGGCAGTGTATATCATATTTTACCGCTCGATTCTAACGAAGCTCCGAGCGACGAAAAACTAAGAATACTGGGCGAGAATTTTAAACAATTTATTTTATACAGGGAGTGGCTAAATGCAAGAAGGACACTGGGTAAAATGGAAAAAAGGATTGAAATATTAATTAGAATATTAAATCGCAAAGCCAAAGCCGGTATTAAACCTATAAAAATCACAATAGCTGATTGCTTAGGAGGCAGTAATATATTTACCCATAAATGCGAAAATAATACACTTGCCAAAACGGTAGAAAGGGCAGTAAGAATGAATAAGAATTTAGCCCATTCTTATTTTGAAGGGGCAGAACTTTCAGGAGTAAATTTTTCAGGAGGAAAATTAGCTGATTGTGATTTTACTATGGCTGAACTTTCGGGAGCAAATTTTTCAAATTCAGATCTGTCACATTGCACTTTCTCCGGCACAAATTTGAAAGGGGCAAATTTTGACGGTGCAATAATATTTAAAACTGATTTTATGGGTGCAAATTTAGAAGGCGCAATATTAGAAACCCCCCTTTTAAGAGGCGCAGAAATGTAATTACATTTTTTAAATTCACACCACCATCAACCCCGGAAAAATTCCGGGAGCAGTTCACCAGTAAAAATTAACAGAAATGACAGAGGCACAAAACGACATTTTAGAAATTGCTAGAGAAAGAGGACTAATTAAAATTCATGTTATCCATAATAAAAACTATCAAAGGGATATGGAAGATTATGGGGTAATAGGCTTCGACACGTTTGAAGATGTGAAAAAGTTTGCCACAGAAAATAATTGCGATGTAGTTGAGTTTGAAATCAGGGAAGGAAAGCGCTCTTGGTCAAATAAAGGTGCTATGCATCAATCATTCCTTCCTGCGGACTACTTAAATAAATTAGGCGATGATTACAGTATTGTTGATGCCGATTATAAACAAGTTTGTGATTTAGATGGAAATTATGATCGCCTTGAAACTTTTATTTTTCATACAAACAAAATAAAAGATGCCTTAGACCAGGCAGGTGAAAATGAATGCGTAATCACCTATCAAGGCCAATACTTCAAAACCGTTAAAAAGCAAATGATAGAATACAGCCACGATACACATGAATATACCATTGGCATATTAGTGAAGTCTGATAAGGAAGAAAAATGAGGTACACACTAACCCAGTCCGAAACGCCTAACCACTGGGTATGTACGGACACCCAGTACTTAATCGTTTGTGTTTTTGAGAACAAAAAATTTAATGAGTCGCAAAAAATGACAAGGCTTGAAGATTTCAACCCCAATAATTTTATGCTTTTAGCCCGTATAATGCGGGAAATGGGAGACTGGATCGGCAAAAATCACAGAGAAAAAGTATGAAAGAAACCAATAAAATTATCCAGCAACAGGATCTGAAAATAGTAATCGATAAATACAAAGTTAACCAGGTCATGTTAAGCGAAAAAATAGGCATGAACGTAAATGTTTTCAGGTCAAAATACACTAGGTTAAGAGATCAGTACAAGTTTAGTGATGCTGAAAATCAGCAAATATTGACGGCCTTACTTGAAATGGCCGCAGAAATTACCGCCCTGGAATAGGTAAAAATTATCGCTGTTTGCTATCCTTTTTTGTATATTTATATAATTAGGCAGGAGATCATAAATTGAAAGCTGAAATTACAACCACGAAAAATTTGTCGCTAATCGCGACACTACAAAGGCAAGCAAGAGCATGAAAGTTAAAGACCAAGATCAATGTATAGTAGAGGCAGGAAGGCTGATAAGAGAAAATAACCTTCATACACTTGACGAGCTTTTTCATGTGGTAACACGCCAAAAGATTGCACAACTTTTAAATTTAAACCCGATAAGATTTAGTAATTCTAAATCCAATATGCCGCAAATATTTAAGATTTCTGACATCATAATATTATCAAAAAATCTAGCAGTTACCCCCCAGGCAATTTTTCAAATTTTGCTCAATTCAGCTTTGGCCGATATTCAAACAGCGGATCTTTAAAAGGCAATTAACAAAGCACCTGGCCAGATCCTGGCAGACTGAAAATAAACCGGACGGATAGTTCATACACCTGAAGTAAAACCCTGGTCCAGGAATAAAAAAACAGCCTTAAACTCAGTATAACCGAAAATTGCAAGCAAGCTTAATTGCTAGGCAGCTCGATCCAGGAAAATAAACTTTTGTGTCAAAGGAGTTCTGATACCGGTTTTCAGTATAAGCAGGCCCACATCCTTTCTATTCCCTATTATATTCTTGTCTAGGCGTTTCAATGCGTTTTTTAAGCAGCTCTCATATCGATTTTTGGAACAAAGTTAAGTCCAGGCTGTAAAGGTCTTTCGCGGCATAAACTCTCTTAATATTTTTTACTGTTAGGTAGATTTATTCCACGGAACCTTGACAGCACACCTCCAGGCCCCAACAACTTCTACGAGTCCCAAAAAAACTCGAATATGAAAGCTTCAAAAAGTAAAACGCTAACTAGCGAAACACCCTTAAAACACGAATTATTTAACATCGCTGAAGTTCAGGTAAGTTATAATCCTGCTTATAAAATGTCTGAAAGGCCGAAAATATCAGGCTCCCATGACACTGAACAATTATTGCGACAAGTCTGGAACAAAGACAACCTGCAATACATAGAGCAATTTTATTTGATACTCATGAGTAGATCACACGCTGTTTTAGGAATATATCCCGTTTCCAAGGGAGGTGTTTCAGGAACAATAGCCGACCCTAAAGTAATATTTTCAGTTGCATTAAAAGGAAACTGTAGCAGCCTAATAATTGCCCACAACCATCCGAGCGGGAGCTTACAGCCAAGTGAAGCAGATATAAACCTGACAAAAAAGATCATAGCAGGAGGAAAAATACTGGACATACAAGTTCTGGATCACATTATATTAACCGCCGAAGGTTACACCTCCTTTGCAGATCAAGACTGGCTCAGCTAGTCTTGATTTTAAATTTCAACTCAAACATTTTTTTAAGACTGAAGGAAAAAAGATTGGTTTCTTATAGGCAGCTTTTTGGCTAATTCCTGATTTAAGAAGAATCAGATCTCAATCAGGCCGGACCTGAACTATGACACACCAGGCACCAAACCAGACTACTGGGCCACCCCACACTAAATAATCAATATATAGCACAAAGGTAGCCTGGAAGGAAGGAAATAGGCGCCCATAACACCCGTCCCCAGCTCCAAGGTAGTATCAAAAATCGGGGAATCCCTGAAGGGAGCCCTCCACAGTTTTTTGATCTCCACCTTGCCCGTATTCCTTCCTACAGGCGTCAGAGGCACTATAATTAATTTTTTCATTCACACTTAATCACTAACTTTATGGCAATGCAGTCAACTTCCGGAGTTTTAGAGAGCTATTCGCGCTTAAAAACTATTTTAGGCAACGATCAAGCCCTGGAACTCGTTACTTTTTTAGACGCACGAAGCGCAGAAGAAAAAGAAAACCTTGAAAAAGATATGGTAACCAAAGCCGATTTAATTGAATTGACAAATCAGTTCTCAAAAATGAACTTGGATATGACAAATCAGTTCTCAAAAATGAACCTGGATATGTCAGCACAATTTTATAAAATGAACCTGGATATGGCAAACGAGTTCTCAAAAATGAACATTGAAATTCGTGACGTTAAAGTAGAAATGACACGCTGGCTCCTAGCAACAATCCTTGGAATAGTCGGATTATTAATTGTCCTGATACTAGCTGTTTTAAAGATTCATTAAAAACTTATTACCGCATAATATAGGGCCGAAAGGCCCTTTTTTTATGCTCTTATTGAAGACTAAACCGGGACTACTATTTATTTAACGCCCAGTTTTATAGGTCATATAGCAACTCCCCTATAATCCGTACTCCGGACAAGCAAACACTGTTTCACCAGGATCCTTGCAGCCCTACTATTTACGGCAACAGGTTTTCCCCCGACATTCCAGATTCGTTTTTAAAAGCAAAGGTATAGCGGTACGCCCGGACGATCCGTCAAGGGTATATAAACCACCCGGCTATGCCGTGCGGCCCTTGACGGATCTAGCTACCACTTAAAATACCTGCCATAAAAACGAAATGGAAATGGAAAAACTTAGTTGTAACCGGGAAACAAAAGAACTTATTGCAAACTACCTAGAGGAAGGCTGCTTATCGCTTGCAGAAAGGAGAATATTACAGGAGATAGCAGGCGCAGAAAATGCCAATGACCAGAAGAGCCTGGACTGGTTCCAGCAAATGGGAACATCGCTCCGGAATATTGTTATGAATGTAAATTCCTATAGAAGTGCCGCCGAGTTCGGTTTTAGTGAAATAGCTTTGGATTCCAGCGGCTGGCTTGAAAGACCAAATTTTCAAAAACAAGAAATAATAAAACTAGGGAATACCAAACTTCCTAATGAATACAGCACCATTAATATTGGCAAAGGAATAAACGACGTCTGGAGCTATGGTTTTAGCATAAATTACGGATGCGCAGGGCACAGTTCACCCCTATCGGTACATGGAGCAAAACATGTAAGCCGCCAGGCAGCACTGGCAGAAGCCCTGAATTATATAAAAGCTGAAATGAAAAATCTTCTCGGAAACCCCGATACCACAAACTTCAAACAGCACGTAATTTCAAGCACCCTAGTAGCAATAAGCCAGGCACAAGTTAGTGCCGTACAAACGACCCTATTTTAAGGGTTTTTTTTAAGGCCAGACCTTCACCTGGCTATGCTCGGATCCTGGTCAGTCCTTTAGGCCCACACACACTAAATAATCAATATATAGCACAAAGTTAGCCTGAAAGGTAGGAAATGGGGGCCCCCCTAAAATTCTCCTATGCTCCAAGGTAGTATCAAAAATCGGGGAATCCCTAAAGGGAGCCCTCCACAGTTTTTTGATCTCCACCTTGCCCGTATTCCTCCCTACAGGCAGTAGTAGCCCTATAATTAACTTTTTAACTAAATCAAACAAATCATGGCTACTGCTAAAAAATTCGCAAAAAAAACAATCTCAACACCTTTTAAAGACACTTATCAGGAAGTAACCGATAGCGTAATCAAAGCCTTAGAAGAAGGAACGGTCATCTGGAAATCTCCCTGGAATAAAACAGGCCTGCCAAAAAATGTAACGACCGGCATAAACTATAGAGGCTGGAACATCTTTTACCTGAATTTTCACACCATAGCCCAAAAGTATAGAACGCCTTACTATATCACCTATAAACAAGCAGCCGACCTTAAAGGAACTGTTAAAAAAGGCGAAAAAGGTATTAAAATAACCTACTGGGCGAAAATTGAACTTAAAGACAAGTTTGTAGAAAGAACAGATCCATCAACTGGAAACGTCACCAAAGAAAATGAAACGAAAATGGTTCCCAAAGATCATACTGTTTTTAACATCGACCAGACCGAAGGAATAGATTTTGCCGAGCTTGAAAAACTCTTTCGCACCGACACAAAGGAAATACCATCCTGTAAAGAGGTTATAGAAAATATGCCCAACAAGCCCACAATCACTGAAAACGGACACGAAGCCTACTATTCACCAAGCAGGGATCTTGTAGCAATACCAGTTATTTCACAGTTCACATCTAACGAAAACTACTATAAAGTTCTCTTCCACGAACTAGCACACAGCACCGGCCACGAGAAACGCCTAAACAGAAAAGGCGTAATGGAGAGAAACGAGTTCGGAGGAACAGAATACTCAAAAGAAGAACTTACCGCTGAAATGACAGCAGCCTTCCTAAGCGCAATAACGGGCATAGGCGAAGAAACACTCCCTTCAAGCGCAGCTTATATAGCAAACTGGCTAATGGCACTGAAAAACGATAAGACAATGGTTTTAAAGGCAGCAGCCCAGGCACAGAAAGCAGCAGACTATATAATGAACATAAAATATGAAGCAGCAAGTTAAAGAGAAAGCCCGTAAAGGGCTTTTTTTGCTCTTATGGCACGAGCTTATACTAACCGGGAGCAGTGCTGGTACTAGCCCGAAGCCGCACCCGGGATCCTAAACAAAAGGAGATACTTAAAGGGATAATTAAATCCAACAGACTTATTTACAGATAAATAAACATAAATAAAAGACTGATTTTTGCCTCAAAAGTTTGGTTTATAATATACAATATTGTATATTTATATAACGAAAGAAACCCAAACACTAATCAAAAAAATCATGGCCTACATTCAAATTGAGATCGTTGCTGAAATGAGAAAAGCAATAAAAGCACTCGGTCATAATGTTAAATTTTCACTCCGCAGGGAACACTATTCAATGGTAGCCTGCAAGATTTTTGAATCAGATCTTGATTTTAGTAGTCTAAAAAACCCTGGTCAAATTGAGGCTCCAAACGGGACCGAAGGCGCAAAAGGTGAGGCACTGCTATTTTTAAAAGCCGTTAAGGCTATTCTTTACGGTAGCGGCTATTATGACCGGACAGACGCCATGATTGATTATTTTGATACCGCCTGGTACGTAAATTGCCAGCTGGGAGATTATCCGAACGGGAAGCCTTATATATACAAAAAGGCTAAGAAACCTAAAAATTCCCGGGTACCGGTATTGTAGAATATGCGTCAAGGGCTCCCACTGAAATAATGTGGGGGCTGAAAAGGAGCTGCCCCCCAGGGGGCTTCTTTCTTTAATAAAACGAAAGAAAGAAGCAAAGAACGTTTCAGATCCTGCTACGAAAAAAATTCGGCCTTGATAGAGGCCTTTTAAGGCCTTCATTTATTAAACTTCACACAAGTATATTAAACACTTTGCGCGATCCAACAAGGGTAAGCGCATACTCTCCAGAAGAAAGCCTGCTAATTGCTATCTATATTAAATCCTAAAGAAACCCTGAATGTATTCTTATAGGGATTAGTCTGCTCCATAGGAATAATGTAAGATAAGTCAAGACGCAGGCTTGGACCGGCATAGCCGAAGCCCGTAGTAACATAGCGCATTTGGCCCATAGTTCTATTTTCATAATGATAGCCGGCACGTAGGAAAAACTTTTTCTGCAAATCATACTCTCCACCCAGGCCGAAGGTAAACTGTTTAACTTGCTGGGAGAAGCCGCCTGGAGCATCACCAAAAGATCCAAAAATTGCCGCAGGAACAGACCTATTAGGATCACTACCCTTTTGTATAGTTTTTGTCGCATTACCATTCGAATCAAGAACGTATATGGGAGGCGTAGGTACCATCAGCTTGTTTACGTCCAAAGACACGTTAAAGGCGTTATCTTCTGACTGTTCAATATGATACTGTAAGCCGAAACGCAGATTCATAGGCAGATACTGCCCTTCGTTACCGGTAGACTGTTTAATCTTTGGACCCAGGTTAGTCAGGGCAACACCGTAAGAGATCCTATTCCCATTGCCTGAAGTATTTTCATAATACCAGCCTAAATCAAAGGCCATACCAGTAGCAGGCATAATAGTGGAACCACCACCAGACGTCTGGCCACTAGCTAGATCCGAATGAAGGATCTTAGCCGTAAAGCCTAAGCTCATATTATCGGATAGCTGCTTAGCATAAGCAAGCTCAATAGAAAATTCATTGGGGTTATACTGGCCAATATCGTTTCCGATTTCATCGTAATACTTGACATTACCCAGGGTAAAATAATTAATGGCCATAGCCAAACTCTGCTGATTATCAAATTTTCTAAACCCGGTGACATAAAAGCTCGAAATACCCGATTTTATCTGTGACAGCCACGGGGTATAATCGAAATTCGCCCCATAATCACCGCCTAAAAAAGCAAGCTTAGCATTATTCCAATAAATGCTATTACCGTCAGGTGTTGTGGCAACACCGTTGTCGCCCATTGCTGACGACCGGGCATCAGGAGCTATGCGAAGAAAAGGCATAGCCGTACGGACGTAGTTACTCTGGCAAAAGGCTGCTCCTGGAAGAACTAACAGCAACAAAAGAAGTATACTTTTTTTCATAAATATGTTAGTTTATAGCCACTTGCTGGATAATAAGAGGCGATAAACCGCCATCATTATCCTTTATCTGCAAAGTGATGGTATATACACCAGGAGCGGAGAAAATATGCTTAATCTGGCTTTTTGATGTTGCTATTGTCTGCCCATCTACCTGATAGATGTACTGGACGATACCGCCACCGAAATGAACATCGGCATCATAAGACGCCCCGGCATCGATAAGGTATTCGAGCGGGTCAACAGTTTTAATAGGGGTTATAACTAGGCTCCCAACCGGCAAAAGGTTTTTAAAAGTTAACAGCTCCAGAACGGCCTGGCTACTATTATTAAGGTGATCAGTGACTGTAAAAACCATACGGGTTAAACCTTCACCCGTAGGAACGAACCTAACCAGGCAGCGATAAGCATCAAAGGGAAGAAGGTTACTTGCAAGCGTATCAGAACGGTAAATAAGTTTCCCTGATCCTACCTGATAGGAATAAGTAAGAGACGTATAATACCGGTCGGAATCTGACAAATGCAGATCTACCCCGAAATAGTTAAAATTAGGACTTGAAAGTTTCACCGAATCCCGGTGAAACTTTACAAGGCTTCCTAAATAGAAAATTTTAACAGCCGGTGAGGTAGGCACTTTACCGATATTTTCAAACCGGTCCTTACAACCCACTACACTGCAAAAAGCAAGAAATAAAAGGAGCTTTCTCATAATTACATTTTCAGGATTTTAATCATATCGCTCAATTCATCGCTCTTAAGGATCATCATATAGTAATTCTTAATAACAAGCTTATCCAGATTCAAAATGGAAAACTTATTATCCCCCGAAACACCGTCCAGGAACCCTTGACGGAGCATCCTGCCATAAGTATCATACAGCGTATAGAAAATTTTCTGAGGATGGGTAAGATGACAAATGATAAATACATGATCGCTGAAAGGCGATGGGTAAACCTTTGTAGGAAATGAAGAATTGTCAATGCCTCCAGGACGTGGCAGTCCGGGGGCAACACTCAAACTGTCATCACTACCGACTGTGATACCACTTTTTAGCGACGTAGAATCTGAACATCCTTCAGGGGAAGTAAGCACCAAAGAAACATGAAACAAACCCTTCTGATAATAATAATGAGAAGGATTTTTCTCTGTAGAAAGACCACCGTCACCAAATGTCCACTGATAATTTTGGACGTTATAGTTATTTGAAGCAGTAAACTGCACCAGGCCGCCAAAAGGAACAGCTGTCTGGGAAGAAATAAGGTCTGCTTTGGGGGAAAGCGAGGTTATCTGAACCGTTGTTGCAGCAAGCTTTGAAATGCCGCAGTTAAGCTGATTCACCCCTACACAGTAAAGCTGCTCGGTAGAAGTAATAGTATAATTAAGCGATGCTCCTGTAGCAAAAGGCACCTTATCATTGATATGGTACCACTGGTAGTTTGTAGCACTATCCTGCTGTGCATACAAAGTAAGCACACTACCGTTACAGCCGCCACCACCACCGGAAATAGTCACCTTGCCGGGAATACCTAGAACAGTGACCTGCTTTTGAGCTGATGTTACACATCCTGAAAGATTCTGGTAGGAATAGGTGAGAATAAAAGTTCCTATGCCTGCACTGGAGGGCGTAAAAAAGCCGCCATTTACAGCACGACCAGACCAAATACCGCCCTGAATACTGGCGTCTTTGGTCAAGTCATAAGGACCACTATTCAGGCACATAGTCACCGGGCTTCCCACAGTAACAGGTGTAAAGGGTAAAACAGTAATTTTTTTAACAGCTGTTGTCTGGCAGCCGTTACCGTCCGAATAAGTATAAGTAAGAGGATTAATGCCTATCTGACCCTGGGTAGGATAAAAATTATTACCATATATGCCCGTTCCCGTCCAGGTACCACCACTAGGTAATCCTTTCAAAGCAAGCAGTCCTGAGTTCTGGCAAATAGTAGAATCGCTACCGACATTTAGTACCGGCAGTGGATAAACAAGGGCGCTGATTGTATCAGAATTTGAACAGCTTGAAGATCCGTCCGTATAGCTGTAAGTAAGAATAAACTTACCTGATCCTGATACTGAAGGGTCAAAGACCCCACTAGACACGCCCTGACCTGACCATGTGCCACCGCTAGGCTGACCAGATAAAGGCTGAAGGCCTCCATTTACACAAACATGGAAGCTAGGACCTGCATAAACAGCAGGAATAGGCTTAACAAGAATGATAAAAGATGTATAGCCGGTACAGCTAGTATTTGGATCCTTGAAGGAATAGGTAATCGTTTGATTACCTACACCGGCAACTTTGGGGTTAAAAATACCGTTTGTTACACCTTGACCGCTATATACACCGCCAAGAGGCGTCGCTCCTTGCAAAAGCAGAGGCGAGGCGTTCAGGCATATATCAAAGTTTGCCGGAGCAATAGGCTGGGGAACATCCCTGACAGTGATATTAAATTTACCTTGATTTGAGCAGTTCGTAACAGGATCCTGAAAAGTATAAGTCAGGGTAAACGTACCCACGCCCGATGCTTTAGGATCAAAGCTGCTACTGGTTACGCCCTGCCCTGACCACGTGCCGCTAGAAGGCTGACCTACAAGCTTTACAAGGGGTGCATTTATACAAATAAGGCTATCACTGGGAACAGTAATTTGCGGTATAGGCTTAACAATAGCCTTCAATGAATCACTGTTCGTACAACCTGTATTCGGGTCGGAAAAAGTATAATGTAATATAAAAGTTCCCAGGCCTGAAGCTTTAGGATCAAACAACGTTCCTGAAACTCCTTGTCCTGACCATGCGCCACCAGCCGGAGATCCGGCAAGGGCCTGCGAGCCGCCATTAATACATACTGAAAATCCTGCCCCTGCGACAACAGTAGGCAGGGCATTTATAGTAATAATAAAAGACGTCGATCCGCTACACTTTGTAATCGGATCAGTATAGGTATAGGTTATAATCGTGTTGCCGGGCCCGGCAACAGAAGGCGAAAAAATATCATTAGCAACACCAAGGCCGCTATATGTCCCACCCGTAGGCGAGCCGCCTTGCAGCGGGAAAGGGGCAGTATTCTGGCAAACAGTTTTGTTAGCCGGAGCGACAGGCGCAGGAGCCTGCTTTACAGTAATCTGGCGCGAAGCTGTAACTATACAGCTAGACTGGGGATCGGTATAGGTGTAAGTAATTTTAAAGGCACCAGCTCCGGAAACAGCAGGATCAAAGGAATTACTAGAAACACCGGTACCTGAAAAAATGCCGCCCGTAGGGCTTGCATCAGCCGAAAGATCAAAGGCAGCATCACCCGAGCAGACCGTTTTATCAAGGCCTGCTATAACAACAGGCAAAGGTTTTACCGTGATCTGCTTATCGGCAGATGCACTGCACCCGTTACTGGCATCGGTATAGGTATAAGTAGCTAAATAGGATCCCGGAGAAACGGAAGCCGGTGAAAAAGTATTGCTCGATACACCGAGCCCGGTCCAGGTACCGCCACTAGGCGTACCATCGCTAAGGGCAACAGGATTTCCGTTATGGCAGATGACAATAGGCTGGCCGGGGTCAACGATAGGAGCAGCTTTAACAGTTATAGTAAGCGTTTTTGTAGAAGCGCAGCCCGAAGGGTTCTTATTTAAACTCGGATCTACATAAGAATAGGTTTCATCCTGGGCGCCGACACCGGCTGATGAAGGAGTAAAGTTTCCGTTTTTATCAATACCGTTTCCTGACCATGATCCACCTTTAGGTGTAGCCTGGATATTTACGATACCGGAATTTGCGCAAACAGTGGCAGGATAAGCGCTAAAGTATATGGGAACTGAAGCCGTAATATGAATTGGAATTTTGTCATCATAATTCCCGTTTCCGTATAATTTATGTACATAGACAAAATGATCCCCAGGGGCTATTTTACTAGGATCTAAAGCCGTAATAGCAGGCGTAGACTGGTAAGGGTCATCTAAATAAAAGCCCATTGAGCTGAATAAATCTCCTTGAAAATAATCAGATAGCTGGACTACCGAGCCGCTTTGGCATAAGTTGACAAGGCTTGACTGGTTAACGAAGCCCGGCTGGACAGTATATATATTAAAGTTTGAAAAACGTTCATCAGGATTGGGATCTGTAGTATGATCACATCCATGCCTGGTTCTTCCAATCATAACAAGCACGACAAAAACCGGCTGACCAACAGCTGATACGGACGGGGAATAAGTAAAAGTAGGTGCGTTTGGTGCGCCTGCTACACTATACTGTTCCCACATATCGCTATGAAAACAGTTATAACCCTGATACTGCGATAAATGGTCGGCATAGGTAATAGCTCTACCTGTCCCGGCCTGGTTAATAAAAATAGTAATATCGGAATAGTAGTAATAGGTAGTGCTACTACCTACGCCACCGCTGGGAGCATAGCCACGGTATACAGCACTTGACGGGGGAATAGTTAGCGCCTGGCCGCTAGCTTCAGGAGCAAAAAAAGTCAAAAAAATTCCCATAATAGGAAATATCCCTAAGTAAAGATTTCTCATAGATGCTTATTTAGCTGAAAAGAAAAAAACCTGGAATGTGCTTAGTTAGCAGGTAGATAAACCTTTATAAAAGACGGCTGATCCCTCATTTGAAGAATAAGGCTGTCTGGGCCCATCTTGATAATGTTGTAAAAAACCCCATCACTGTTAAACCCGTTGTCAGTAAAATTGATCTGGTTAGGGTGAACAAATAAGGAATACTCAGATGGAGGCTGGACACCTCTATTTTTGTTATAGTAGTTTACGGCACATGGACTGTTGCGATAATCTATTGTCACAAAACCAGACGTACTATCAGGACGGGTTTTTGCACCAAAAGTATAATGCGCGGCAATATTGCAGGAATCTGCCTTGACACGAACTCCGTTCTGAAGGTTGTAAACGTTCCTAAAAGGGATGCCAACAATCGGATTAATGAGCGCGCTCATAGCGACAAAATCTTTATTAAATTGAATCTGGGTTGGAGAAGGGCCGGATTTTTGGCAGGCAGTGAATCCAAGAAACAATGCAAGGAAAGAAACTGCGGTTAATGAAATTTTAGTTAAGGAGTTCATGATGTATTATTTTTGGGTTTTTATGCTAATTGATTATATAAATATACTTTATTGTTTATTATAAACCTACTTTATTATGAATTATTTTGAGTCTAGTTTCCTATGTAAAGCCGGATCCCAATACCGTAATCATACCGCTCCCGACCGAAAGGGTTGCTTTTTACTAGAAGTAACTGGTTAAAGAAGGCGACAAAGCTAAACTGTTCGTTTAAAAAGGCTTCTGCCTCTACTCCCATTTTTAAACCATAGTTCAAAGAAGAGCTATAGGCTGCCTTGACCGGACTTAGTTTGTCATAATTAACTGAAAGCCCAGCATGAGGGGTAAGATAAAAGACATTATTTAAATTCAGCACATTATACCTGGCCAAAGCATTTACCCCAAAATTGTGGTAAGAAAACTGGTAAGGTGATGCAGATTCAAAAAAGCCCTCCCCTTTTATGGAAAATTTAGGTGACAGAAAATCCGTGAAAGCACCACTTATTATTGTTCCCAGGTCGGACTTGCCTCCAGCAAGCTCAATAGCTTTTTGACCCTCTAAAAGCTGTGCCTGGGAAGAACCCACGAAACAAAAAATTGCCACAAAAACAAGCATAAACGGCCTGAAAAAGGGGATTATCATAGTAAAGGGCTGCTTCATTCGCTTTTTTTAACTGAAAATTAAATAATATAATTAGAAGGAATAACCATAACACAAACTCTTTTATTAATCTTCATTTTTGTGCTTTCTAGCAACGTTTATTGCCACTTAAATATATGTATTTTTTTTATTATTAACAATAGAAATAGACTATTCTTTTTTAAAATAATTTTTTCTTATCTTCCTTAATTAATCATTCTACCTTCAATAAGCTACATGTCGACAGAATTAGCAGAAATAAAGTCCGAGTTAAAGATGTTCTCATATATAGGTGAGCGCTTGCGTAAAATACGCGTCTCCTACCTGAATAAAACACAGCTGGAAATCGTTCAGGATATATGCAAATTTTATAATAAGCCTAATCTTTTTAATCAGCCAAAAATTTATCAAATTGAAATGCTGAACTCAATGGGCACAACACTCTATATGTATATCAATTACGTCATGTCTCTTGGTTTTAATGCTAACTGGATTCTTTCTCCTGATAATTCCCAGTTTGAAGTCCTGTGCGACACAAAATCTAAAGGCGACAAAAAAGGCAGTCAAACAGTAAAAGAAGCACAGGCTATTCAAAAAAACTGGAAGAAGCTAAAGTCTGATTTCGAAACATTTAACGAGACGTTAAAAGAAAAGAAATAAGTTAAATTTAAGTCCATAAGCCTTTCTAACAGCGTTTTTTCTTCCCCTAGAGTATATTTTATTGCTTAATCCTTAAAATAACCCTATAGCCTTCTGCTATATGGGTTTTGGACCCACTTCTGGCAGCCTTGACAAGGCTGGATCCTGCTGATGTTGCAATTCCCATAATACTTGACGTACTGCCAGTATTGTCAACATTGGCAAGCTGGTCATCGACTGACTGTTTAGCAGAGCCTCCGACAGCCGACGTAGGAGCGCGAATACCTTCAATGCCGTCCTGGTCATAGACTGATAAATTTATATCAGCCACCTGACCATCGATCTGGGCACCTGAAACAGCAATTAAAAGCCTTCCATCATTAGACTGGGTTATACCGGTTAGAATTGTATTGCGAGGTATATAAATACCGCCAATGGTTGCGCTTTCCATAGTCCTTATAGCTACATTCTGTCCACCCTCTAGGTTAACAGAGCGCATAATAGTTCCTTTTATAGAAGATTTAGCAGGGGCTCCGGAAGATCCCGAGGATCCACCTTCACCCATAGAAAGATTTCTGAAACCCCTTTCGTCAGGTGCAACAGCAGGAAGCTGGACGGCTAAAGCAGAAGAACGTAAACCAGAACCGCTATGCTCGGAAACCTTATGGCTTCTCATACCGCTCTTTTTTTCAATATCCTCGAGCTGCCTGTCAACATTTGCTGGAGCCTGCTGGGCCTGGCTAGAAACAGGCCTTGCCTGTGTCTGTGATTTTGATTCTGCTGAAAGATCTAGCGCTGATTTTGCAAGATCCTGATTAGCCTTACTAGGATCAACAGGATCAGGCTCTGGTTTTGCCAGATTCAAATTAAGCTTGTCATCAAGACCATAAGCAGCCTTCTGCTCCTTTTTTTTATCCTCTTCAGCTTTTTGAGCATCATAGGCATCGCCTTTAGATTTGTAGACACTATCTTTTTTCTCCGGAAGAGACGTATTTATGGAAGCTCCACGCGATGTTGTTTCACCATCAGCACCACGCTGATTCATCAGCAACAGAAAGAAAATACCCACAACAGGAACAGCTACGAAAAGAATGATTTTTTTGTTTTTTTCCCAAATTTCATTCATATCCTTATAGGTTAGTTATTGCATTGAAATCATTTGAATTAAGGTCAATCTTATATTGACGGCCTTTTGAGGTAACAGCTTTCTCAAAAATTGTGATCGTTAAAATCTCGTCCTCCCGGAGGGCAAACTTTGTAAGGCCATACATCAGTTTTATACTCTGGTGAGGATTTGCAATCTTCACATTATCAGGGCTTGAAACATACTGGGGATAGACACTCTGCTGGCCTGAAGCACGAAGGCTTTTACGTGAACGCACTTCAAAATTTACATAATCAATCGGGTAGTTAATTGGCGTATTATTCATAACCGTAATCACAAAATAAATATTCTCATGGTCGGCTGCAATGGTAGTCACACGGAACAAAATCTTATTGCGAATAAGACCTGCGTTGAGGTTTGGCTTAGCGCCCTTCAAGAGCTGGAAAGAGGTAGGATTATACGACAGGCGAAGCTTAGATTCAGATCCTTCTTCACCGGGAGTTGCCTCCTGGGCACCGGAAATAAACACATTTGACGTATTCTTTTTAAGATTATACTGGTAAAGGGTTTTTTTCGGTGATGCATTATAACGGAGATAAAATTGAAGCACTGTGTCAGGGGCAATAACGAGCATATTGGTAGGCTGAAAATTTGCTTGCTTTGCCATAAACATGACAACACCATTCGAATTTTGAAAAGCCACATTATTACTCCCGGCAATGTTGATATTCTTAATATCCATGCCCTTTATACGCAGGTAAGTATTTACTGATGAACCTACTTCAATCGTGTCCATATATTGTTTCTGGGCATAGGCAAGGGAGGAAAAACAGACAAGAATGAAAATTACTGTAACACTACTTTTTAACCGGGACATACGCTGTATTGTTATATAGATCAAAATGTTCGATTAAAAGACCAAAAGGATTAAGGTCACTGTTACTGACCTTTGCCACATCAAAGCGTGACCATAAAAGGTTAGTTTTTGCACCCCCTTCTGCCAAAATAGTTTGCTTACCATATACTTCTACATGGTAGGGATAACTTTGGCCAGTAACTTTCATACTATCAATACCCACAGCAAAACGTAGGTTATTTTGCTGCATTTTCTGGAACCATCCGCTGGCTGCATACCGGTCCCGGTAGAGCTTACCATCGTTACCGATTAGATTTAGTGCCTTATCGATACGGTCAGAAAAATTGGACGGATCGTACTCAAAAAAAAGATGATAAAACATTTCTGAGTGAGCTTTAATCTGAGCCCTTTTATCAATGACCTGCTCTGCTCCATAATCTTTTAACACGTAAATCCGGGCTGAACTATCCCTATATGCTTGGTTAGCGAAAACTAAAGAGCATACCGAAATAATACCGGCCACGGCCACGACCGTAATTACCGTTGTTTTGTAAGTTTTTACTATCGAATCAATGCCCGACAAAGAGTTTATTTTCATAGTTCAATCAGTCTAATTTTGTTCCTCCAGGATTGCTAGCCGCTGCCATGGCTTTGCCAGCAGCCGTATTTTGGCCATGGCTCTGGCCAAGTCTACCCAGGGCAGATGATGCAGCACTGCCGAACTGGCCTAAATTTCTACCGCCCATATATTGACTGGCCGCAGTAGCTGCTGGAGCAATACTGCTTGAAATTCCTTTTGAGGCTGCCGCAATAGCAGCCGAAAAGAAAGATCCGCTTTGTGACCCGGAGATAAGTATATCAGCAAATTTTGGCACCATGCAATAGACAAGGATCAGCCCACCCTGAATAATCAGGGCCTCGTAAGATCCCAGACCACTTGCACTATCAATAGAATTTGCAAGTAAAAGCGTAGACAAGCCCTCGATTACATAAATAAGAATAGCCCACATTTTTATAACCACGTAGTATTTTAACCAGCCCAGTAATGACCCTTCAAAACCTAGCATGATACTCCATGCAATAGCAATTGGACCGGTCACATACAATATGGCAATAGCATAAACCTGGACGAAAACAAGCACACATAAGACGATAGAATAAAGCGACTGGATGATACCGGTCAGCAATATTTTACCATAATTTCGAGGATCCAGTACGGCAAATGGATTCGTCCCTCCTGAATTTGCCAGGGCCTGGGTTGCGGCCGCAGACATAGGGCTTTTGTCGTTACTGGCAGCAATAGCTTTATCAAGATCCATGGCACTCATGCCCTGACCCGTTGTTGAGCCTGCTGCCTTTTTAACTGCCGCCAGAGGCATATTAATAGCAGAATCAACAATGGGCATAAGGGTTGTATATAGGCCTAGAGCCATCAATAAAGCAAAGTATTTCCACAGGAAATTAAAATTTTGCTTACCCTCTCCTATCATCATTTTAAACAAGTTCAGAGCAACCATGATAAGGAAGAATATTCCTGCAAGGCCTAGCACAGCTCCAGAAACAGCAGCAGCAAGTTTTCTGGTAGGTACTAAAAGGCTGTTTTTTGTTGACATAAAGTGAAACAGCCCGTCGATGATTGTAACGTCGAGTAACATAAATTCGTTATTAAGTTGTTAATCAGTCGTAAAGTGAACTCCTGGCTGAATTACGCGTTTCCAGCTCCTCATATTGTGACTTATCTTTCTCTAAAAAAACAAGAACCCTATCAAGCTCCGCATCCGCTTTGTCAAGAACAAGGTCACACTGACCAAGGATATCAATGCGCTCTTTCATAGTGATTTTAATATTGTTATCAGTTGCAGTAGCAGAAATTTTAACGCTTGTTTTTAGAAAACCAAGAGCGCCAATGATTGATTCCCTGTATTTTAGGAGTTTATCAGGGCCAGCGTACTTACCATACTTACTTAAAAGGCCGGTAGTCTGCTGAACTTTGGAAGCAATATCACCAACACGGCCAAAATAGTTTTTAGCCTGTGGTAAATTTAAAATGTTCACACCACTGCCCGTACCAGATGAACTAGCAGAATATGTTTGGCTTAATAGATCCATGGTACTGCCCAAAACCTTAGACTGCTTAGTGGCTTCCTCATAGGCTTTGTTAGCAATCTTTGTTTCCAGTTTCTGGATAGCTTCCTGGGCAAGCTGGGTAGCACCTTGACGGACAAGTTCCTTGTCGGCCAAAATATCAACAACAGCCGCCTGGGCAAAAAGCCTCAAAGACAAACACATCAAGACGAAAAAAATGGGTAGTTTCTTTTTCATTATTCTATGATTAAAGGTTTCTTGGTTTTTGTTTCAACGAAGTTATTAACTGCTATTTCTACCCTGCCAGAATCCTGGACATCTTTAAAAAAGCGTTCATTATGTTCCTTGCTAGACATATATAAAGCCAGGGCCTGATCAGAAAGGCGCAGCCGGTAAACTACTGCCCGGTCAAGAAACTTGAAGAATATTTCGCGCTGATCATTTTTTAAGGAGAAAAGTAAGTTTGCCTGATGATCAGTTAAAGCCAGCACCCGGGTAACTTCACTCCGCGCCTCGGAGGACTGGGGAAGAAGAATCTTTGTGTCAGACTGGGCAAGAATAGCATCACCCAGCGGACTATTAGAAATATCCGAAAGATCCTGGGTAGCAATGGCAATCGTGCCACCATGCTTACGGCAGGTCTTATACATATACTTGATAAACTCGCCCATCTGCCCGGATAGCACTGTCCATACTTCATCCAGGATAAAAGCCAGTCTGCGAGATCCACCTTTCTGGAAAATAAGCTTTTGCAAAACGATATTTATAATAATAAGCACCGTAATGGGGTACAGCACAGTGTTACCCTGAATGTATTCAAGCTCGAATACAATAAAGCTATCGGAATAGAAATCAGGATTCTCTTTACAGTTAAACAGGTAAGAATACTGACCGTCAGTTTCTCTCGTGTCGCCTTCTACAAACATAGATAGGACAAGCTTGAAACTAACCATATCAAAGGTCCTATGCTCAATATTCTTAAACTGGGTTTCAAAATAGCCAATTGAAAAATGATAGAAGGAGGTAAAGCTCGGACTAACCTGGGGATGGTTATTCAGGTATATAAGAAAATAAGCTTTGACAAACTGTATAAGCACAGCGTTCTCTTCAGGGCTAATTTTCTTTCCCTCACCGCTTGCTCTCCAGGCCTGAAAAATAAGGGACACAATGACGGTGACATAATCCTGGTCATCCTCGGTGTCATCATTCAGGGAATATTTGCCGCCCTTTTTTGCAACCAGTAAAAACGGGTTAAAAGTTAATGGCTTCTTAGCACTAGCCTCGACATAGGTAGATTTGAGTGCCTTCTGGTCATCGTGCATAAAGGCCTGCTTTTTATAACTGAAGCCCTTGTCAACAATAATTGTAGCATAATTCTGAAACAGGTAGTGACGGATAAGGTGATTTATAAGCACACTTTTTCCGGTACCTGAAGGCCCGAATATTACCATATTCTTATTGGTAATACCGGGGTAATTCCATAGATCAAGCTGTACAGGCGTATTAAATCGACGCTCGGCAAAAAGTACGCCCTCGGCAGCTGTATCTTGGTTACGCTCAAAAAGATTAAAACAAGCCCCCCATTCAGGAATGATCCTCCCCCGTTCCTCACCCGGAACATCATTCGCGTTTGACGGACAATAAGAGAGGTACATGTTTAAAGCAGAATAATTATTCTTATTGTACTTTATATCCAGGTCATCCATTAATCGTGTGGCCTCATTCAAATGATCCTGATGAATCTTTTTGTCATGGGCTGGAGAAATTACAGCTATACCAAAATGGTGGTCACAGAGCCTAAATTGTGGATTAGCGCGCAGGAAGTCTAAGAATCCTGTAAGGGAACTAAAATTCTTACTATTCAAACTAGATCCAACCGAAAGGGACTTGAAATTAAGCCGCTTTTTTTCTAGCTGATCCAGGGAAGTCTTATAATTCAGTGAATGATAGCTCTGATGAATAATATGGGGAAAATCCAGCTTATAAGCAAGCTTATTAAGCAGTGAAATATGAATAGTAGCAACCTCCTTTATTTCTGTCTCCTGGTCGATGACAGTAGTAAATAGTGCAGGTGAATAACCATCCTTATTCATAGAAAGGACACTGACCTGGTTATCGCCTATATATAGGTGATTAAGGTCGTTATTATCTATATCGGAGGACATACCCTGACCGGTATAAGAAAGATTAGCAGTATAAAACCTGTTAAAGATCAGCTGATAAGCCTCCTCGCCAGTGAGCTTCACAGGAGACAAGTTTTTTAGCTTATCCGTAAAGCAGCTGGAAACGGTACTCATAAATTTAACCGCTTCATTTACAAAAACACCCAGGGCCTCATGATCATATTGAGGCTCCTTGAAAATGCCACTTTTAGAATTGAAAAAACTGTTAAAATGAGTTTTTTCTTCCAGCTTGGCAACTTTTGTAATAGTGAAGTAGGAATCAACCGTCACCTTTTTTCGAACACCAAACGATGCTGCATCCCTTTTGTCAAGGTAACTAGCAGAGTTTGCAACATGGCTAGTTTCTTCAGGGTAGCAGAAATCTGTTCGCTGAAAAATATAACCGGCAGGTAAAATATTAACTGCCTTGGCAAAGGTTGCATTCAGCAGGTCATAGTCTGAAGAAGACAGCCTGAAAATTTCAGGCAGCTCCACCAAAAAAAGAAGAGACAAGTCCCCTCTTTTTGATATGACAATATCATGCTCAATGGCTAGCACATGGGATATATCACCGATAGTGATGTCCTCGGATTTAGTCATGACTTTAAAATTTTGTCTTTTAGGTAAATGCCCCTAACTTTTTTTGGAGACTGGAATGAGGCTAAATATTTATTTAGCCAGGTCGGCTCATACTTTTGCTCAATGATCCTGAAGCCGATATAGCCTCCCAATACCAACACTACCGAGACAGCCATAATAGGTATCTGAAGGGGAAAATGAAGGTCATCACAAAGAATACCGTATGCCATTATGCTTATCACAGCGATGATACCAAGAACAACCAGGTTATCAAACTTTATATGAAAGATGATAGGATCAGCCTTTAAATCATTATTGGGGCTAAAAGAAATCAAGTTAACTGGATATTAAAAAGTCCCAAAATAGTTCCTTTCAAATACCATAAAAATAATCCACCAATAAGCATAATCAGCTGACTGCTGGCTTCAGCATCACCCTTTTTAAATTTCCAGAAAACCATCAAAAGGCCAATAACACCACCAATACCAACAACAATATCCAAGACCGGAGCAATTTTTGCCCACATCGTTTTAGTTTGACCTGCAATATCCTGGGCAGAAGCAGAAAGACTAAAAACCATCAAAATACATGATGCGAGGACACTTTTAAAATAATTTTTGTTAAGGAGGGTCATAAAAATTTAGTTTAGGTAAGTTCTGTTTTAAATGATATTAAGTATACGAAATGACATAAGAAATGTTACGAAAGCAATATATTAATTTCTTTTAACATATCATGCTGAAATATATGGATAATAATTATTATAACCTAGTAATAATCAAACTATTTTAAATTAAAAAACCCTCACTAGCTACTGGCTAGTAAGGGCTTACAATTTATATTACATAAGTTAGTGTTCCAGATACTGACTGGTTTACGGCACTAAAAAACTACTCTGTTATGTCTGGTGATTTACCTTCATTAATTCTTTTTAGCCTAGATTCAACGACCGGCTTTTTAACAAGCGGTTTTTTTGGAGATTCACGCTGTTCAATTGGTGCCTGGTCAAGGCCCGATAATGCTTTAATTTTATCAAGGTTTAAGCCTTTTGCTTTTAGCTTGCTCCTTTGAGGAAGTATAGGATCTGCGGCCTGGACTTCGGGCTGAAAAGCACCAGAAGAAACATCACTATTATCGGAAAAATCGCCATTTGATATGCCCAGATCCTGGGCCTCCAGAATGGGCTCAGAAATATGATCATGATCTAAATCGTGATCCATCGGAAGATCCAAAAGCGAGGATTCTTCATCTAAATTAAAATAAGGAGATTCACTGGCTATGTCATCCAGTAATATAGATTGCTCTTCATAAGGCAGCTCCTCTTGTAAAGGTACAATTGTAGGTACTGGTACCTCTTTTGGTTTTTTTCCAAACCGGTCGTAAAGAGCTTGAATCTCACTATCAGAAGGACCTATATTATCTGTTTTAAGAGTAGCAATATCAACCCTTTTGCGTGTCATGAATGAATCAGCAGCAATTTTAGCAGGTTTTAACGCTACCGGAACTTCTTTTTTTTCCCCTTCAGTATGTTCTTTTTTCTTAGAGAAGAAAAGCCAGTAAGCCAGTGGATAATAAACGGCTAGAAACACAATGATGGTAAGAAGTGTGTGATTCATATACTAGCGGTTAAATAATGCTTTTCTTTTTAGCCAGTTGCTTACGGCTACTTAGGATCTCTGGCTTATACATAAGAAGCCATTTATACAGGATGGTATTAGAAAGTGCGGCCACGGTTGTTTTTTGCTCAAAAGCAATTTTCTGTAGTTCATCCTTGATCGGTTCGTAAACAACACCGGAAAAGTATTTATCACCCTCAAATTCAGTCAGTCGCTGCATGAATGAATCAAACGAAGGCTTAGCCCAGGCTAGGTTAAGACTATCTAACTCTTCGGCCTGGTCTTGATCTGGAAGAACTTGATGTGTTTCAACTTTTGCAGCCGAAACACTTATATCAGGTTCCTGGCTCCTATTTATTTCTTCACTTTCGGTCAAATCGTCTTTGACGGAACTAACAATTTTAGAGATTTCTTCTACGCCCATAACTTGACGGGTTTTAAGAACTGGGAAACGTGGTTTATTTGCTGCCATGATTGAATTATTCTTGTGTAATGACGTCTATAATTTCTGAAACAAATGTGTTCAGGAAATGATCTGGGTTTTCTGCTCCTTTATAAGGAAAGAGCGTTGACATATTACCCTTTACTACTTCTGTTTTTTCGTGAAAGGAGCTTTCCATGAACTTCACTCCTGTTTGCTCCTCGATATATGCTTTGGTTTCCCGAAATTCTGTTTGGAGCTTAGAATTTGAATACTTACTAAAAAAAAGGCGTATGCCTTTCACATGGCTCTGTTTGTTACCCTCGATTTGCTTGATAATGATCGCAAAGTCAATTGTCGAAGGAACAGTTTTTTCATCCGGATGAACCGGTATAAAAACATACTCAGTCAAAGGAATAACAGTAGCAAGAAGGGTCTTATTGATAAAGCCAGGCATATCCACTAAAATAATGTCTACATCTTCAGCCTCATACTTGTCAAGAAGGCTGGTGAAATTATCAACCGTAGCCCTGACAATCGGGTACATCTCTTTTTCTTTAAGATTTTCAAGATAATACTGCTTATAGGCAACCTTATCGGACATATTTTCCAACTGGTGCAGATGTGTCGCCCTATCCTTATAGGCACTTGTCTGATTAGCATCAGCATCGAACAGTGCTATTTTATAATCAGTAGTATAATGAAGGTGAGTAGCAACGGCCTCGATAGACGTCGTTTTTCCTGTTCCTCCTTTTTCACTTGCAAAAGCAATGACAGTAGCCATAGTTTAATTGTTGAGTATAAAATCTAGGCATAGATACAAACTAAATAACATATTTTATTAATTAATTAATAAAATATGTTATTACCTAGCTATTTAACGATTTAAGTAGTTCTTTAGTTTATTAAATAGTTCCTTAATTAAATACTTAAGTAGCTAGCTATTTAAGTATTTAATTAAATGTTTACATAGCTATTTAGTTATTGCACTTATTAGGTAATTACCTATAAAGCTCTATAACTAAAGAACTAAAAAGCTTTTTAGTTTAATCATGATTAAGCTATACTGTTCTTAAGCTATAAAGTTCTTTAGCTAGATTATGATCTAGCTATATAATTAAATAATTCTTTTATTTCTTGGTTTAAAGCCCTTAAAACCGAGCATAGACTAACCTTATGCTCTTTTAGGCTCATAGTTCATCCCAGAGAAGGTGATCTATGAAAGGAAACAAACCAGGACTATTCTAAGAGTGATCAAGACCGGGAAAAGAAATTAGTCCGGGGGCAAATTTCTGATCCGTTTTATTGAATAGAGGGGCAGTCAAGAAAGGATTTTTTCAGGGAAATAAAATATTCATAGTAATTAATATAAAACCTATCTTAGTTTAAATAAGCAAGGTGTGTATTTGTATACAAAAACTCCGTTTTTTCATCCAAATACCCGCTGCGCTCGACCTTGCCCCGACTGCTGTTGCCGTCCAAGGGGCTCCGTACCGTCGAAATAAGGACACAAAAAATGCTGAACACAGAACAACACCCAGACGAACCAAAACCTACCACAGGCAAGGGCGGCCGCCCTCGTAAAGAGAATAGCGAAGAGCTATTCAGCCTGCTGGTAAGTTTTCGGGTCACAAAAGAAGAGAAGGAACACCTAGTCACCCAGGCGAAAGCTGCCCGGAGGACGCTTGCACGTTTTCTTTATGAAAGGCTCGTCACCCAGAAGCTACACTTTACCATAAAGAAAAGTATTGACAAAGAAACACTACAAGCACTAAACCGGATCGGATCTAATATAAACCAGATAGCAGCAAGGCTAAATTCTGCTCCAGAATCAGTCTTATTTACCAAAGAAATTGCCACTATTGAAGAGGTTAGAAGCAGTCTGGAAAGGTTTTATTTAATAGAAAGAGAAGCAAAATGATAGCAAATATTACGTGCGGAGCATCACTTTCTGGCCTTGTTGGTTACCATGAAACAAAGGTAACTAAAGGCACTGCCGTACGTATTGGAAGCGAAAATATGAGTTTTACCGGATCTCAAAACCGGATAATAACATCCATTGAAAGCAATGAAAATCTATATGAAGGGCACTCTAAAAACCTAACCTTTCATTCAAGCCTGGCCCTTGCTCCGGGAGAGAACAAGTCTGAAACAGAGCTGAAAGAAATAGCAAACGCCTATATGGTAAGTATGGGATATGGATCCCAGCCGTACCAACTGTACGAACATTACGACAGGGGACATCAGCATTTGCATATCGTTTCAACAAGGGTAAACGGAGAAGGAAAGCTAATTTCCGATTCCCTGATCAACCGGAAGTCGCAGCGCATCACCCGGGAACTGGAGGTGCAGTTTGGCCTCCAGATCGTTTCTTCACAGAAAAATACCAAAGTAGGGGAGGTAAAGGTAAGTGGAAAAGACGTTGTAAAGGTTGAAGCTGTGAAGGCTATTAAGGAAGCATTATTCGGGCGTAAAGTCGGCACTTTTGCCGAGCTGTACACGGTACTAAAGGAAAATAAAATTGAAGCGAAAATAGTTCGCGGCGCACGAGGAAACCGAGAGCTTACATCACCAGGAATAACTTTTTTCCTTGTAAAGGATCCCTTAGGACAATGGACAAAGGGCATAGCAGGAGCAAAAATTGATTTCCCTTACAGGGAGCTAGAAAAAATACTAACACAGAATAAAATTGCTAGTCAAGAAGTAAAAACCGGAAAGAAAGAAAATCCTTTTGCCGTACGGCTGGCAGCATCCCTTGAAAGCTTTACTAAAAGTGGAGAAAAAGGGCGCGAAGCTTTTGCCAGGGAACTGGCCGGGCAAGGACTTTATCCAGAATATAAGAATATCGGATCCGGTCCTTATTCTGTTACCGTCCAGGATCTGAACGGCAAAGAATCGGCAAAGCCTGGAGCAATAAATGAGAATTTCACCTGGACACGGCTCCGTGAAATGCTTGATATTAAAGAAAACCCACAGCGCGACTTACTTGCTATTTACCGGGGGCTTGAAAGTCAGCCATATTTTATGGAAAGTGACCTTCAGCAGAGCCTGAAGGGGATAGGAGTGGAGGCTATTCTTGCCAGAAATGCCGGGGGCGTTTATGGCATATCCTTTAAGGATATAGCAACCGGTGAGATCCATAAGGCATCGGAGATCCACCCATCTCTAAGCTGGAATAAAATAAAAGACCGCTTTATTGATGACAAAAAACCCGTTAAAGAAATTCTCGCCAGTGTCATAAATGCCCTGGAGACAAGCAAAGGACCGGCAGCAGTAAAAGACAAAAGCCAAACTTTCTTTATCACACACCTAGCCCGGAACGGGGTAAAACTAGTTATGCGCGAAGGCACATACCGGCTAGATATGCCGGCCTTGAATATAACAGTACCCCTAAAGGAGCTAACGGGAGAAAAGGGGCTGGCCGCTCATTACCATCTGGCAGAAAAAACACTTACCAGTGATACGCTTGCAGCCATAAAGGCGCAAAGGTTCGCTGTTCCTAGCTTAAAAGGTCAGGAGCTAAAAATCTATAATGCCCTTGTTGCAGGCAACCTTCAGCAGATTATTGCTTTAGCCAGGGGAAAGATTCCAGGGCTTCACCCTGTAGAAAAAGTGGTACTGGCAGAAGCTGTTAAAACATTTAACCGGGCCACGGCCCTACACAATGCTACAGCCAAGGCTGATAAATTTGCAAGCTGGGCACAAGGTCTGCCAGGAAGATCCCTTTCTATAGAGCAACTTGTAAGAGCCATAAATAGGAGAGGAGTAGGCCTGGGAATAACAAATAAAGATGGTAAGATCCAGATAAAACTATTCCACCCTAGTGATAATGAGATCCTAATAAAGGGTGGGCAGATCCCAAAAGTAATTTCTGAACAGCTCATAAAATCATTTGCCAGCCTTACACCTGAAAGGCAGGCGGCAATGATAACAGAACTAGCAGAGGGACCGAAGCCTGGGTTTATGGAGCTTTT
>JAYVNR010000271.1:0-3213 GCA_043758305.1 Pedobacter sp.
GTATAATTGAACGCGATGGCCTGCGCTGTGTATTCTGTGATGATGATTTAACAAATGCTGAAATACATTTAGATCACGCTATACCTGAATCTAAAGGCGGGCCGACCAACTTCGAAAATTTACAAGTAACATGTAGAAAATGTAATCTACAAAAAGGTGTGCTGACTGAAGAGGTATTTGTTAACCGCTTGCGACAAAGAGCTCGAAATATTCTAAACCGTTTAGGCGATTCATAATTTCCGCCTGCTTCAAAGCAAGTACCAAATTCACATTGAATTCTGCTTGTCTTTAATAGCACCCGTGGCGCTTCCGACAAAGTAATTATAAGTAAGTTCAGTCCAATTTGGACAGTCATTATACGACTTTGTCATTACCTGATACCCAAGCCACACCGGATACACGAACATCTCCCTATACTTGTTTATCATACATCGGATATGAATTTGTTACTTTCATATGCTGCATCTAATGTCCATACAACATTCTTAATATCAAAGCTAGCAATAGCACGGGTGCACCCTGAACATGGTTTCGCTAATCCCCACATCCAATTTCCCCCAGTGTGTTCCATTTTAACACGAGCAACATATAATGTACTCTGTGAGAGTCGCTTTGCATCTATACGCTTGACTGCTCTGGCAATTGCATCAATTTCTGCGTGAATATGGATAGCTAGGTGATGCCTGGAAAATTTGGCCTGTAACGGATGGCTTTTGCATCTATTAGAGCCAATTGAGATAATCTCATTCTTATACACAATTGCCGCCGCAATTCGTGCTCTACCGGCCATTGGTACATCTTCGGCAATCTTTCCCAAAGTTTGTATTATTTTTGCGTGGCGGCTAATTCTTTGCATCCGGTATTATCTACTTATGTGATTACGTTGTCGATCAAAATATCGTTTGTTACTAATGTGCCACCATAGGCCTGTTGATAGCATTCAGCTACGGCCCTGATATAAAATGTGTAAACTGCGCCTTTGGATGTGATCAGAGTATACTTCATGGTTTCGTCCTGTTTGTTGCTGTTTATGGATTAATTATACCATATCAAGTAATAAAAGTAAACTACGGGGTATTAATTAAAATATTTGATTCATAAGAAATTTGTGACCGACCCTAATCTAGATCACATAGTATTTTTCCATATGACCGTCGGCCAATAGATGACATAACCCCTACCCATGTTATCTTGTTTCCAGCCGCTGGGTAGATTATAGCCAGCCAGATTCGACACGTTCACAGCAAGACAAGATTCACCATACATAAATCTACCGCTATATGAGTATGGCTTGAGACCCTGGGCCGTCATCTTTTTTGATAGTTGTTCGAATTTCATGATATAGTTTCCTTTGGAATGAGTTCATTATAACATATTCAGTAATAAAAGTAAACCAATATTATTAGGAAATTCTGGGTTGACCAGTCAGAATTGAACTGATGGGAATCACAATCCCGGAGTCTTCCATTAAGCTATGGCCAACCTAATCTTCACTATAGTATCGGTTATGTATTCTACCATTGGGATAGTAATGAATTCATCCTATTCCGGACTGCCCTATTTTGCAGCCGATTTCATAATTGCATATGTAGGACTCGAACTGATGACCTACCGCTTACAAGACGGTTGCTCTACCAACTGAGCTAAAGCGGTAATATTAAATTCATTGTGTTACGGTAAGTGGTGTGCTGTTACGCCAAAAGATATCAGGCATTTTCAGTATCAATCGCACCTAATCAACCTTGTTTCCTGCTAACTTACGCTTCACTATCTGGTTTCTACTGATCTGCCCATATAGTTCTTCACTGTTTAGCCCTGCCCTGCATCCAGTTCCAGATTAATCTGGTTTAAGGTGTTGATCAGGGTCAACAATTCCTAGGTCACTTGCGCTTATCACTACTCATTAAGGGTGGCTGCTTCTAAGCCCACCGCCACTTACCATAATCTAATATCATACATCATAACCAATCACCACCCGGGATCGAACCGGAAAGCTCTCAAAGAAAGCTGCGACTACGCTAGACTTCTGCAGAAGCCTTTGCGGTGAAGTGTTGTTAGTATCCAGGATTCCGAGCCCCGGTATCACTTTTGTTTGCAGTCCCATCAGCGTAACATTGGCATCCTGCCGGATCCTAGTTACACAATGACCTACTAACAACTTAGTTATAAAACTTGTTGGTGAAATTAAATCTATCACCATAAAATATTATTTTAAAACGTATTCCGTATCTTAGGAGTGTTCAGCAGTTCAGCCGTCTTTCTCCCCAAATAGTAAAGCCGCGAACTCTGCCCAACCTGAAATACGTTTTAAAATAATACCCAGACTAAATGGGTTATTAACTATCAATTTTTTAATGAACTATACTATCATTTGATTTTGTGACATAATAGTATTTTTTGTCTTAGAGTGATGTGATAGATGGGTTGGCTTCGATACCAACGTTGGCAAGCCCGATTGAATTGGTGATTCAATCAGCTGGACTAGCAGTACTACTAGTCTTTCCTTTCTTCATCTACCGATTACTGTGCGTGTACCCCTCCACGCCGCCATCTATCACATCACTCTATTCTATTCTTGTTGTTGTAACATAATTTGCATAATTACTTAGTTTTATAAACTTCTATAAAACTGACTAAACACTTCAACGAATCTGCCTTTGGTATTTCTACCTTTGGACTTAATGATTCTCTGTGTATGTAATCGGCTAATTCGGCCGATGTTAAACCATTTCATCACTACAGGTTCATCGGATGATCAAGTCCGATTATGGTGAGGGTAATTAATTCCTCAGGATCCATATCAAAATATTTTTGTAAACAATATTTTGATATGGGTCATATAAGAATAAAACTAATTTTTAATGAACTATACGCAACTAACAACATCATTTTAATCTGTTTATGGATTAATTATAACAGAGCACATAATAAAAGTAAACCTAATACACAGGGTATGAAATTCATAGATGTGTAGCTCACTATTTGATGATAGCATCATTACTGGCTACACGGGTATAACCAACTACTTAGGCATTACCAGATACAATGGCATTACCAGATACAATGGCATTACCAGATACAATGGCATTACCATATACAACGGCATTACCATATACACGGGCATTACCAGATACAACGGCATTACCAGATACAACGGCATTACCAGATACACGGGCATTACCTGATACACGGGCATTACCAGATACAACGGCA
>JAYVNR010000272.1:0-9928 GCA_043758305.1 Pedobacter sp.
CGCCTTATACGCCAACAGGTGGAATACGTCCCCTGGATTTTAACACTTCAGGGTATAATGTACCAACTTCTGATATGTTGGCCACTTATGAGGCAGGCGATCAGCGCAGAGCTGCTTCTATCAATGAAACATATATAAGCCCAACTACTAATAAAAAGGTTCCATATCTGATCAAGTATAATGGAATACATACTGTTGCTGGCCAGTACCCTAATAATTTCCCTGTATACCGTTATGCAGAAGCATTGTTATTTGCTGCCGAATGTTATAACAAATCAACCACACAGGCCAATGATGCAACTGCACGTGGTTTCCTTAATCAGGTACGCGTTGGCCTGGCAGCTAATAATACTGCTACCGGTTCTGCCTTGTTTGATGTTATGATGCACGAAAGGCGTGTAGAATTGGCATTTGAAGATAAGCGCTGGTTTGATTTAGTTCGTACCGGCACTGCAGTAGCTGTTATGACCGCAGAAGGCGCAAAAGAAAAATTGGAGTTTCCAACAACCGTGCCTTCTACAGCTTATACAGATATACGCCTGTTGTTTGTGTATCCAGACCGTGATACCGCACTTATAGGAATATAAAATGTATGTAGTATGAATTATTAAAAGAAGGAGGTTTTGTTTACAAGCCTCCTTCTTTGTTAATGCAAATGTTATGAAAAGGGCAATCATCTTCTCAATTCTGTTCATAGCTATCTCTGCCTATGGGCAAATGCCTGTATCTTACACTATTGGGCCAGGGCAAAAATTTACCGACATTCTTACCCATAGCGATATATACCGTTTTGACAATTTTATGCAGGGGCGTGAATTCCTGAAAAACGGCCAGACTGCTTCTGGGAGGATGAATTTTAATTACCTGAGCGGGGAGATGCAGTTTCTTGGCGATAAAAAGGATACCTTATCGTTAGCCAACCCAGAGGGGATTGATTATATAGTTTTTGCAAATTCCGGTCCTGTTTTTTACCGCACAGCTGATGGGTATGTTGAAATAATACACCAGGGGAGAACTTATAGCCTCGCAGAAAAAAAGAGCTATAAAACCTTGAATAAAAACCGTGAAGGAGCGTATGGGCAATTGAGCTCAAGCAGTGCATCTGATCTATATGGCGGGTTTAACTGGAACGGGAATTATTATAATCTGGTAAGCAAGGAGAGCATTATTATTGCTTTAGTGCCCGAGCTTTATATAGCAAACACAAAGAGAGAGTTTATGCTATTAAAAAAGGCAAGCCTGAACAAGCTTTTCCCTGATAACAAAGTGATTCTTGCTCAGGATTTGAAAACGAGCGCTCCCAATATTGGAAGCACGCAGGATGTTATAAAACTATTGGAAAAGTTGCAATAGCCATAGATAGGTTCCGGACAAAAGCCTATTTAAGGATTGCAGTAAGAATGTAACATCTTTAAATTTTCAATATTTTACCAGACAGTACAGGACAGTAAACTTGCACTTCACGGTTATTTTTAAAGCACCAATTATCATACATAATTTGAATTTCTGGCACTGCCAAGTTATTCTGATCCCAAACTAAAAATGAAAAGAAGAGATTTTTTAAAGAGCACAAGCGCAGCTGGTTTAGTAACTATTATTACGCCTACCGGGATTGTTGAAGCATTTACAAGGCAGGCTACAGGTAGTTTAGATGCAGGTTTTGCTAATGCACCTATGGCATCATGGCCACAAACATGGTGGCACTGGATGAATGGAAATGTAACTAAAGAGGGCATCACCCTTGATCTGGAAGCAATGAAAAGGATTGGGGTTGGAGGCTTCCAAAACTTTGATGCCGGCACATTGATACCAAAAGGCCCAATTGTTTATTTGAGCCCTGAGTGGATAGAATTAAAAAAACATGCTATTAAAGAAGCAGACAGACTGGGCATGGAATTTACCATGCACAATTGCCCGGGATGGTCGTCAAGCGGGGGGCCATGGATAACTCCGGAGCTAAATATGCAGCAGGTTACAACCAGCGAAGCATTTTTTACGGGAGGCCAGCAAATAAGCACAGTTTTGCCCAAGCCTACAGCAAAGCTTAACTTTTATAAAGATGTTTATGTGTTTGCCTTTCCTTCGCTTTCAGGAGAAAGGGATATGAAAGACCTTGTAGCTGCAGTAACGGCAAATAATGCTCCTGCCGATATAAAAAAGATTACAGGCGAAGATGTTTCGGGCATTGAATTGACAGCCGAACCGGGAAAACCCGGCTTGCTGCAACTTGAGTTTAAAGAACCATATGATGCCCGCCTGATAAGCGTAACTGGAAATATTATAGCCGCTCCGGGCGCAGCCCCAGGTGCTGGTCCGGGAGTTGGTGGTGCCCCGGCAGGCCCAGGCGGCCCCGGAGGAGCTCCTGGTGGCCCGGGAGGTGCTCCAGCACAATTATTTATACTTGAAGCTTCGGATGATGGCAATTCCTACCGCCGTGTAGCAACCCTTGCTGGTGGCGGGGGTGGCGGCTTTGGCGGCGGCGGCGGGGGTGGTGGCGCAGCTGCACCAACTACTACCAATACCTCGTTCGAACCCGTTAAAGCTAAATATTTCAGGCTTTCTTCTACACAAGGCAGGCGGATTACAAAAATCAATTTCTCCGGAGCATCACGTGTGCCTAACTGGATGGCAAAAGCCAATTTTACTAATGGCTCAGAAACGCCTAACCCTGTAACAAACATCCCGGCAGGGTCAATAATCAACCCTGATACAGTTGTTGATTTAACGGCTAATATGGATAAAGACGGCAAGCTTACCTGGAACGCCCCGGCAGGAAACTGGACGGTTGTCCGCTTTGGGCACACAGCTAATGGCACTCAAAACAGGTCGGCACCAGATACTGGAATTGGTTTGGAATGCGATAAATACAGTAAGGAAGCCATAGATTTCCATTTCAATAAAATGATGGAAAACCTGATACCCGCTCTGGGCTCTATGGGCGCAAAGGGCAAAGTAGGCTTGCTTATAGATAGTTATGAAGTGGGCATGCAGAACTGGACCCCAACATTCCCGGCAGAGTTCAAAAAACGCAAAGGATATGATTTGGTTAAATACCTGCCTACGTTTACAGGCCGTGTTGTTGGCAGCTTAGATATATCCGACAGGTTTTTGTGGGATATACGCCGCACTAACGCCGACCTGATGGCTGATAATTATTACGGCAGGTTTGCAGAACTATGCAGGCAAAACAAGATAATTTCTTACACCGAGCCGTATGACCGTGGGCCTATGGAAGAAATGCAGATTGGGTCTCGGGTAGATGTAAATATGGGCGAATTCTGGAACGGGCTTTCTACACAATTCCAGAATAATTATACTATGCGGCGCACCACAAAGTTAGCGGCCTCTATCGTACATATCAATGGCAAAAAAGTAGTAGGCGCAGAGGCCTTTACCGGAGAGGCTACATCTGCAAAATGGCAGGAGCATCCTTTTATGATGAAAACTCTGGGAGATAAAATGTATACTCAGGGCCTAAACAGGGTGATTTTCCACCGGTATGCACATCAGCCACACCCTACCGCTTTACCTGGTATGACGATGGGTCCATGGGGCATACATTTTGATCGTACCAATACCTGGTGGGAACCGGGAAAAGCCTGGATGGCCTACATGGGCAGAAGCCAGTACCTGTTGCAGCAAGGCTTATTTGTAGCCGACCTGCTTTATTTTACCGGTGAAAATTCTGCAGTATATACCAAAGTTTATCCAGACGAGTTAACTCCGACTCCGCCACAGGGATATGATTATGATCTAATCAATGCAGAAACTATTTTAAAAAGGGCAACAGTAAAAAATAACCGCATCACTTTGCCGGATGGCATGAGTTATCGTGTATTCGTGCTGCAAGACTATCCACAGATTACGCTTGAACTTTTGCGCAAACTAAAGGACATGGTAGGGCAGGGAATGACATTGATTGGCAACAAACCAAAGGGGACTCCGGGATTAGGTACGTTTGCTGATAATGATGCGGAATTTGCCCGGATCACTACAGAGCTATGGGGAAATATAAACGGTACAAGCATTACAGAAAATAGTGTAGGGGCAGGGAAAGTTATTTGGGGAACAACAGTACGTTCTGTATTAGAAAAACAAGGCATCAAACCAGATTTTGAATCAACTTCTCTATCGGGAGATGCTCCTATCACCTATATTCACCGCAAAATAGATAATACAGAAATGTACTTTCTGGCCAACCAACGAAGAAAGAGCGAAGAGTTGGTATGCAATTTCCGGGTAAGCGGGAAACAACCAGAACTTTGGGACCCGTCTACAGGTAAAATAACACCCGTAAAAATATTTGATACTGTAGGGGGCATAACAAGAGTACCTGTACAGTTAGGGCCTGGCGGATCTACTTTTGTAGTATTCCGAAATACTGTTCCTGTAGCCAAACGCATTAAAGCTATCGTTAAAGACAGCATTCCTGTATTAAGCACACAATTGTTTCAGCAAAGGCCACGTAAATCATACCAAACCGTTTCTGGTAATTTTACCATCAGTTTGTGGGCTAAGCCCGAGTTAGATATTGTGCTTGTGGCTCAGAACGGATTTGCAGGCCAAGGGGGGCAATGGACAGATTATTACGCTATTTATCCGCCTTCCGGAGCAGACTTATATGGCAATGGACATGAAACTGCGGGACTTACAGTTGGCAGGAACGGAGTGGCAATATGGACCAGAGGATCGCGTAAGCCAGTTTTCACGCTCGCTGCTCCTGTTCCAATTTCAGGCTTGTCGCACATAGCTGTAGTTTATAAAGATAATACCCCTGCTATTTACGTAAATGGCAAGATGATCCAACAAGGCAAAAAGTCAGAAGCGATTGTGCATCCCGGAATAGGCGAAGCTTATCTCAGCGACGGCGCATCGTATTATAATGGTGATATGACTGAGCCTGAATTGTTTACAGAAGCACTTTCTGATGAGCGGATACAACAATTAGCTCAAGCTCCAGCGAGAGTAGAAATCCATGAGCTCCCAGTGGTAGAAATTGCAAATAGCAGCAAATCATCAGTTTTATTTTGGCAAAATGGAAATTATTCGCTTCAGGATTCAACAGGAGCCAACACGGTAGTTCAAGTATCGGGCGCAGGAAGCCCTGTAGAACTTTCAGGGCCGTGGCAGGTCAATTTTCCTGCTAATATGGGCGCACCGGCTCAAATTACTATACCCGAATTAACATCGTTGCACAAACATCCGGAGCCGGGCGTAAAATATTTTTCAGGTACTTCTGCTTATACCAAAAGCATTAATATACCAGCCTCATCTATTGCAGCCGGTAAAAAGCTGTTTTTAGATTTAGGCCGGGTAGAAGTTATTGCGCAACTTAAAGTTAACGGAAAAGACCTGGGCATTTTATGGAAACGCCCTTACATGGCCGATATCAGCAGTGCTGTGAAAGCTGGCGCCAATACCATTGAAGTTAAGGTTACCAATCTTTGGCCTAACCGTTTAATTGGGGATGAAGAGGTTGCAGAAATGTATAAGTTCCCTAAATCACCTGCGGGAGTTACTATTGCAAATCAGGGATTGACCGAATTGCCCGACTGGTACAAACAGGGATTGCCTAAGCCTAATGATGGACGGGTAGCTTTTACCACCTGGAAACATTACCTGAAAGGGGCGCCTTTGCTTGAATCTGGCCTTATAGGCCCGGTATTGCTGAGAACTGCTATTGAAAAAACTGTTTAGGCACAAAATCTAATTCATATAAAAATGAAAAGAAGAGACTTTTTAAAAACCACGGGCACAGCTGGTTTAATTACAATTGTTATCCCTTCCCAGATTATGAAGTCGGTTGCGCAAACCGGCCCTTCGGCTCTTGAGAAAAGCTTTTTGCAGCCCACAAATGCTTCCAAGCCACTTACATGGTGGCACTGGATGAACGGAAACGTTTCTAAGGAAGGGATCACTATGGATTTGCAGGCTATGAAAAATGTGGGCCTGGGCGGCTTCCATTTATTCGAAGTAAGCTCTGGCATACCCGAAGGGCGGGTAGTATTTGGCAGCCCCGAAAGGCAGGCATTAATAGAACATGCGGCACATGAAGCAGACAGGCTTGGCCTAAGCTTCGTCATGCATAATGCACCCGGATATACATCAAGCGGAGGCCCGTGGATTACACCAGAAATGTCTATGCAGGTACTAACCTGGACAGAAACCAAAATTTCGGGCGGCAAAACTGTTAGCACAAAATTGACACAGCCCGTTGCACGATTAAACTATTATAAAGATGCCTATGTTTTGGCGTATCCCACAGTTGGGGATTTAGGGCTCCCAAAATTTACTACGGGCAACGGCACTGTAGATGCCTCCTTATTAAATGGCAACCCTGCTTCGGGAGTTGAATTGCGCCCGGCCAGCACAGATATGCCCGCTTTTTTGCAATTAGAGTACCCTGCGGCTGTAGAGGCTAATTCCATTTCTATATTAAATACCTCTTTGGATGCAGGCGCTGCAGGTGGGGGACGGGGCAATCAGGGCCCGGCTGCAGGTTTCTCCCTGCAATATTCGCTGGATGGGACCACCTTTTCTCCTGTAACCAATTTAGCGCTTTCGCAAAGGCCTGCAACAGGGTCGGGGAGATTGGCTGGCGAAGTTACAGCTGGCGTTTTTATCCCTGCTACATCCAACTTCCCTACCGTAAAAGCTAAATATTTCCGTATAGTTTCAAATACTCCACGGCGCATAAGCCAGGTAAGCTTATCAGGATCTTCCCGTATTGCCAACTGGAGCAACAAATCCGGTTTTACAGGAGGTGGGCTTGGAGGCAATAATGCAAATGCAGTTCAACCTCCGGCACCTTTAAATTCAGCTCCGGCAATCCCCAAAGATGGAGTAGTTGATATCACTTCTTATATGGATGCCCAGGGGCAGCTTAACTGGAATGCGCCTGCAGGAAACTGGACTATTATACGCATAGGTAGCACTACTTCCGGCTCACAAAACTGGCCCCCGCCAACAGGTGGGGAAGGCCTTGAATGTGATAAAATGAATAAGGCTGCCATAGAATATCATTTTGACCAATTCTTTGGAAAGCTGTGGGGCGTTATTGCGCCGCTTGCAGCCAAAGGCGTTGCCGGATCATTGATAGACAGCTGGGAAGTTGGCAACCAAAACTGGTCGGCAGGCATTCCAGCCGAGTTCCTGAAAAGGCGGGGCTATGACATGAAAAAATACATGCCGGCTTTATTTGGCTATGTAGTTGGCGATGTTGATACGTCAGAGCGTTTTCTATGGGATTTCAGGAAAACCCTGGCAGAAACAATGAACGATAATTACTTTAAGCGTTTTACCGAGCTATGCCACGCCAAAGGCCTTAAAGTATATATTGAGCCTTATGATCCCGGGAATTTCGATGAGATGCTTTCCGGTTCGCATGCCGATATGGCAATGGGCGAGTTCTGGATTGGGCGCAACCCGCACCATGGGCTTAAATTAGCTGCTTCGGTTGCCCATGTGTACGGCAAACAGGTTGTAGGTGCCGAATCATTTACCAGTACTTCTAAATGGACTGATTATCCCTATGCCATAAAATCAACGGGCGATTATATTTTCACCCTTGGCATAAACCAGTATATTTTCCACCGTTTTGCACACCAGTCGCACACCGATCCACGCGTTGCGCCCGGCATGACTATGGGGCAATGGGGCTCATTTTGGGAACGCACCAATACCTGGTACAATAAAGCCCAGGAATGGATGAAGTATTGTACGCGTTGCCAGGCTGTGCTGCAGCAGGGGCAATTTGTTGGCGACTTTTTGTACTTCTGCGGGGAAGAATCTCCGGCACGGGTGCTAGAAAAAGCGGAACTCAACCCTGCAGTCCCAACAGGTTATGATTGGGACAGTGTAGATGCAAATGCAATTAAAACGCTTTTTACAATCCAGAATAATCAGATTGTTTTGCCTGCCAACCTTCGCTACAAGGTATTAGTGCTGAAAAACATCAACAAAATGACGGTGGGGCTTTTGCGCAAAATACAGGAGCTTGTAAACCAGGGAATGGTGCTTGTTGGGCCAAAGCCCGAAACATCGCCTAATTTAACGGATAGTGATGCTGATGTTAAGCGCATAGCTGCAGAAGTATGGGGATTTAAATGGGACAAGCAATCGTGAGAGAAGCTATGGCAAGGGCCTGGTATTCTGGGGTTTGCCAATGAGCGAGATAGTTTCAAAAATCAATCTTGCTCCCGATTTTGAATATACAGCTTCAAACAGCGATCCGCTTGTTAATTATATCCACAAAATGGTGGGCGATACTGATATTTATTTTATCGCTAACCGGAAGCGGAGAGTAGAAGACATAGTTGCTACCTTCCGTATTGGAAACCGTAAACCAGAGTTGTGGAATGCAGAAACAGGAGAAGTATCTCAGGCGCCAGCTTACGATGTTGTGAATGGCAGGATTGTATTGCCTTTGCAGCTTAAGCAATCGGGTTCGGTATTTGTAGTTTTCCGTTCTCCGGTAACTGCTAACAGGGTTGTTGAAATAAGCAAGGGGACTAAAAAGCTCCTTTCGGCAAAACCATTGCCTGTTAGCAAGGCGATGTATGCAGATATCACCAATAACTTCACCTTAAGCGTTTGGGCCAAGCCCGAAGCTGATGGAGGCGCTATTGTAGCTAATGCCGCAGGTTTCGGCGGTGGCGGTGGCGGCGGTGCCGGTGTGGCTGCTTATATCGTGCAGCCTACATCTGGTGAAACTTTATACGGTACAGGCCATGCTACTATAGGCTTAAATGCGGGCCGGGGCGGAGCAACGGTGTATGAAAGAGGAACGGGCGCAGCAACAAATGTGCTGACCGTAGCTATGCCAGTGTCCGGGTGGACGCACTTTGCTGTTGTGTATACAGATGGAGCGCCGAGCCTGTATGTTAACGGCAAATTTGCAGGTAAATCGCCCAAATCGGGCAAAATAGTACATCCTGAAATTGGCGATCCCGCTAATGACACCGTCTTTCAGGGACACCTGACCAATGCTGTAATTTATAGAGAACCGCTCAGCGAAGCGAAGATTCAGGAACTTGCTAACGGAGGCATACCAAAGCCTGATCAGCTGCTGGCACTTGAGCCGGCAAATGGCACCAAATTAAGGTATTTTGAGAACGGAAAATATTCTATGAAAGACAGCACTGGCCGTATTGCAGAAGTATCAATTGCAGGCTTGCCTGAACCTCAGCAGATTACAGGTCCATGGACAGTCTCTTTTCCTCCAAATCTTGGTGCGCCCCAGCAAATTGTTATGGCAAACCTGATGCCCTTGAACAGGCATGCCGATGATGGGGTTAAATTCTTTTCGGGCACAGCAAGCTATGTCAAAAACATACTCATACCTGCAGCTGCTATAACTAACGGCAAGAAATTATTTCTGGACCTGGGTTGGGTAGAAGTTATAGCCGAGGCGAAGCTAAATGGGAAAAGCCTGGGAAGTGTATGGAAACCACCATATCAGTTCGACATTACAGGTGCTGCGAAGCCCGGCAATAATGAACTCGAAATAAAGGTGACCAACCTTTGGCCTAACAGGTTGATAGGCGATGAATCTTTTCCGGACGATTACCAGTATGCCGCTAATAATGGGCGGGGAGGCGCAATAAGCAAAATACCCGACTGGTACATGAAAGGCGAACCAAGGCCAAAAAGCCAGCGCATAGCATTTGCCACCTGGAAACATTACTCTACTAAGGATGAGCCTTTGCTAGAGTCGGGCTTGATAGGGCCGGTAATGTTAAAATCAGCTATAGAAAAATAATACTTGCAGCAGCGGCATTAAGTCCGTTGCTGTAATAGTTTAATATAAATATGAAGAAATCCTGTTTTCTAGAAAAGCCATTTTTAATACTGTTGGCATGTTTTTTTAGCAGTGCAGCTTTTGCACAGCAGCCAGCCCCGCCTGTAGCAACTACTCCGCCAGCAGCTC
>JAYVNR010000273.1:0-27250 GCA_043758305.1 Pedobacter sp.
ATATTTGGCCCTTCATCCGGCTTAAGCCCACACCATTCCAGGCAGTTAACAATATATTCTTCTGCTCCGGCTACATACCTGCTTTGATCGGTATCTTCAATGCGCAAAACGAAATCGCCGTTATTCTGGCGGGCAAATAAATAATTGAACAAAACAGTGCGCATGCCCCCAAGGTGAAGCCCTCCTGTGGGGCTTGGCGCAAAACGGACTCTGACTTTTGAATGTGGCATATATTAGATGTAAAAGCCCAAAGATAGGGTTTTGGGCATCATCCGATTCCTTTTCACCAATGTGAGGGCATAACAATTCCTTCAACAGGCTCAAAATTTGTAATTTGCTAACGAAATGAACACTTACGATCAGAAAAGAAAATGGAAGTTCCTGCTTCTGGCATTTGCAATTATTATTGCTGGCGCCTCTTTATGGTATACCAATTATCTTGTTAAAAATATCTCTATAGCAGAACGCACACGTGCAGAGGTATGGGCAAAGGCCCAAAAAGAAATTGCCTCTATGTACGATGCTAACGACGAGTTTCTAACGCTCGTCTACTCCATTCGAGATAGCTTGACCTTGCCAGCCATAGTAACAGATTCTAAAAATAATATTATTTACTACCGCGGGCTTGATAGTACGAAAACGCATGTAAAAGTTCCGTCAGACGATTTAGACAGCCATTCAAAGCAGACTTACGATCCACATTATTTTCAGCTGCAATTAGCTGAAATGAAGCAGCAACACCTGCCTATAACATTAAATATTTCAAAAACTGACCAATGGCTGGTTTATTACAGAGATTCGCCTCTGTTGACCCAACTGCAGGTATTTCCTTATATACAGCTTACCGTTATAGCTATATTTTTATTGGTGGCTTATATGGTTTTTAGTTCTTCACGCCGATCTGAACAAAACCAGGTTTGGGTAGGCATGGCCAAAGAAACTGCCCATCAGCTGGGTACGCCAATCTCATCACTAATGGCTTGGATTGAGCTTTTAAAATCAAAATTCAATGCTGAAAATGATCCATTGCTGCTTGAAATGGATAATGATGTAAAACGGCTTGAAATTGTTGCCGACCGATTTTCTAAAATAGGATCGAAGCCCATATTGCAAAGCCATACTGTTTTTGAAGCCGTGAACGAATATGTTGATTATTTTAGAGTGCGCACAAGCGATAAAATACAAATGATTGTTTCGGGCGATGCTCAGGTTGAAGCATTAATGAACATACCGCTATTTGATTGGGTGTTAGAAAACCTGTTAAAAAACTCGGTAAATGCAATTGATGCTCCCGGAAAAATTGAAGTGCTTGTAACAGAGAATATTGTAAAGGAACAGGTTTTTATAGATGTAAGCGATAGCGGAAAGGGCATTCCACGGCTTAAATGGGATACTATTTTCCAGCCTGGCTATACCACCCGAAAGCGTGGTTGGGGGCTGGGGCTTTCTCTCACCAAAAGGATAATTGAAAACTATCACAATGGGCACATTTTTGTAAAAGAATCAGAGCCCGGAAAATGCACTGTAATCAGGATAATATTAAAAAGCAGCTTAAGATATGAACCGACCTCAACCCGATGAATTTGGGCAGTTTTATCAGAAATATATTGATACTGTTAGCGATGATGTGCTTTTAGAACTTGAAGATCAGGGAAAAAACTTTCCAGCGTTTATTCGTTCCATCCCACAGGACAAAGCAGATTTTGCATATGCTGAAGGAAAATGGACAGTAAAAGAACTGATTGGGCATATGATAGACACGGAACGGATTATGGCTTACCGTGCATTGCGCATTGGGCGGAATGACAAAACCCCTTTGCCTGGTTTTGAAGAAAATGCATATGTAGCAAATGCTTCGTTCTCAACACGCAGCTTAAGCGAATTTGCCAGCGAGTTTGAAGTTTTGCGCAACTCAAACTTATTTCTTTTTAAATCTTTTAACAACGAAGAACTTGCAAGGGTGGGCATGGCAAGCAATTACCCTATAAGCGCAAAAGCCCTGCTTTTTATATGTGCAGGGCATTTGAACCATCATGTGAGGATTTTAAAAGAGCGGTATTTATAAAGGGTTTTTATCAAGCTCTTTCTTTTCTGCGAAGAAAGATCCAACCAGTCCGAGCCCCCCAAAAATGCCTATCAAAGAAAAATAGATAGCAGGGTTATCTTCATTATGGCGGTCTATTATCACATACATATCTAGCATAAAAGCCAGGAAAAGCCCAACTCCGGCGCCAATCAGCAATAGGCCCCATTTCAGGTTTTGATACGGTTTTGGTGTAGATTTATTTAGTTTAGGGTCCATTCCATTTTGGATAAGGGCCATAGTTTCTTTGTTCTGCAAATACCGTATTCCAAATAACATGCAGAAAAGTCCAAGTCCAAGTAAAATCGGGATAAGTTCGCCGGGCATAATATTAAATTTTAAGTGTATACAATCTGTTAATTATATCAGTAAACCAATACTCCAGCTATGACCACAGCTTTTTAAAGCAGGTTACACTATTCAATAAATTATTTAATCGCTGTAACCTCATATGCTTGATACACGTCAAACTTATTAATAGCGCATGCAAATAATAACTACAGACGTTGAACTGATTGACAAAGTGCTGGCGGGGCAGCAAGCTGCTTATGCCGAACTGGTTAAACGGCACCAGCGTTTTGTTTTTACCTTAGCATTACGTTTTACAAAAAACCGGGAAGATGCGGAGGATGTAGCGCAGGACTGTTTTGTTAAGGCTTATCGTTGCCTGCACGCTTTTCAGCGCACAGCTAAATTTAGCACTTGGCTTTATAGCATTGTTTACACTACTTCAATGTCGTTTTTACGCAAAAAAAAACTGAATACTGAGTCGATTGATGATGAAGGCTCTATTCTCCAGATAGCAGAAACCGGCTCTTGGTATGATACTAATGCAGAACGGAGTTCAAGATCTGTATATGTGAATAAAGCAATTGGCTTGTTGCCCCCAGTCGATGCTGCGATTATTACCTTGTTTTACAAAGGTGAGAACTCTTTGGATGAAATTGCAAAAGCGCTGAATATGGAAACAAATGCCGTAAAGGTGAAATTGCACCGAGCAAGGCATCGATTAAAAGAAAGACTGGAATATATATTGAAAGACGAAGTAAAAGAATTGATATGAATACTTTGATTGAACAACGAATCTGGGATTATATAGATGGAAATCTTTCTGAGGCTGAGAACAAAGAAATAACTATTCTTATTGAAACCAATCCCGAGTATCAGCTTGTTTATAGTCAGCTTATTGACATAAACTCCTCTCTGAACGATATGGAACTTGACGAGCCATCTATGGGATTTACCAGGAGCGTGGTTGAAAAAATAAGCTTGAGCCCTGTGCCTGGCAGCGTAAAATCAATGGTTGATAAACGCATTATTGGTGGATTGGCATCGTTTTTTGTGCTTACTATTTTCGGCTTGCTTGCTTACGCGATATTTAATTTCTCAGGGCAAACACCCGGCTACAAAACTGAAATAGAAGTACAATGGGCCAATTTTAATGGATTTCAAAGCCCAGATAATATTTTGGGGTTTATATTTCTGGATGCAATATTGGGATTGTATTTGTTGGATGGGTGGCTTCGCCGGAAGATGTTTGGGCAGCTGTTAAATAAAAATAAATTCGTTAAAACTATTTAGCATGTGCATCGTTTTTATAAGCAGACCAAGTAATTGGTTTAATTGTGATAAGGTTTAGGTTGAAACATCCCGGTATAATGCCGGGATGTTTTGTTTTTAGGAGTTATTGAAATAAGATAGGCACTTCAACGGCGGTTTTATCCCAACCTAAAACTATATTAGCACCTCCCGGGATATCTGTAAAAGTTATAGAGTAAGCTTCTAAAGCTTCATTTAGCGTTTTAACGGGAACATCATAGCGATAAATATCTTTTGTTTGGTCGTAAGTTAAGCCCCAATGGTCAATCTGGCTGTTAATGATTATTGTCCACTTATCTTTATTGGGGATAGCAAACAAGCTATACGTGCCTGCAGGTATTTGTTTGGCACCAATTTTTACAGGCACAAAAAAATGAATTTCTGTAGACTCATTGGCTCCCGCACGCCAAACTTTTCCGTATTCCTGTAATGAACCAAACACTTCTCTGCCTTTCTTTTGAGGCCTGGAATACGAAATTTTGATTTTAACAGGAAGCCCCCGCGAAGCAGCGCCAAGTGGATAATAAGCAAAATCGGCAGGACTTGCATCCAGAGACGGAAATTTGTATTGCGCTTTGGCATTGATTAGCAAAGTGCAGAAAGCAATCATTAAAATAAATTTTTTCATGGTTTTGGATAGTTTAAAATTTAACAAAATTAGATTATTTAATTGAGTGTACTTGCTTGTTGCCGGTAACAATTTGCAATGTAACTGCTATTAGGGCAACTAACAAACAACCAATTACATTAAGCCATAAAAAAGCAATATTGGTAAATACCCAAACTGATATTACAATTGCTTCCGTTAGCACCGCAGCCCAGAATACAGAATTTCCCTTTATCCACTTTAAATATAAGGCTACTACAAATACGCCTAATATGGTGCCGTAAAACAATGACCCCAAAATATTTACTGCTTCAATAAGGTTTCCCAGCTTACTTGCATACAAAGCCATGCCGATGCAAAAAACTCCCCACAAAACTGTTGATATCCTGGAAACGGCAAGATAGCGCTCATCAGTACCGCTCTGATTTATAAGCCTTTTATAGATATCAACCACAGTAGTGGATGCCAAGGAGTTTAATGCACTTGCGGTAGAACCCATTGAAGCCAAGAAAATGATGGCAATAAGCAAGCCTACTAATCCTTGCGGAAGATATTTGGTTACAAAGCTCAGGAAAATGTAATTGTTATCATTCACATCAGCTTTTGGGTCGTTCTTAAGCATTAAGTCAACTACACGGGCCCTTACCGCTTTTGTCTTTTCGTCTGCTTTTTTTACTAACTCCCTTGAGGCATTAATTGTTGCGATATCATTTTTATCCAGAGCATTGTTAAGCTTATCTACAAACTGCTGTTTTTCGCTAAAAGCAGAGTGAAAATCATTTTTTATTTGGTTTAGCTCTGTCTGATAAGGGCTATTTTCAATTTTATTTAGCTCATAACGATTAAAAAATAATGGAGGCTCTACATACTGATAAAAGGCAAACACTAAAATCCCGATCAATAAAATTAGAAATTGCATAGGTATTTTGACAAGTCCATTGGCTAAAAGCCCCAGCCGGCTTTGGCCCACGGATGCACCAGTGAGATAGCGCCCCACCTGGCTTTGATCTGTCCCAAAATAAGATAGTTGCAAAAAGAAACCTCCAATTAAGCCGCTCCAAACCGTATATTGGTTATGCCAGTCGAATTTAAAATCTATAGCATTTGTACGGCCTATTTTACCAGCAATGTGTATAGCCCGTGCAAAGCCCATGTTGCCTGGTAAGAGATGAACTACCATTGCCCCTGCTATAAATAGGCCAGAAAATATGATGCTCATTTGCAGGAGTTGAGTGTATGATACTGCTTTTGTGCCTCCGTAAACCGTGTAGATCACCACCAGGCTGCCTATAAAAATTGTTGTATAAGTAGTGTCAATATTCAGTATTGTGGATAGTATGATAGATGGGGCATAAATGGTTATTCCGGTAGACAGGCCTCGCTGGATTAAAAATAAAAAGGCCGTTAAAGCTCTGGTTTTAAGGTCAAAGCGTTCTTCAAGAAACTGATAGGCAGTATAAACTTTAAGGCGATGGAAAATGGGCACAAAAGTTATGCTGAGCACAACCATAGCTAATGGCAGCCCAAAATAAAACTGAACGAAGCCCATACCGGTAGTGTAGGCAAGCCCGGGCGCAGACAGGAATGTAATTGCGCTAGCCTGAGTAGCCATTACAGAAAGGAATACATGATACCAGGGCAAAGACTGGTTGCCCAACAGGTATCCCTTCATGGTTTGGCTGCCCCGGCTTTTATAAATGCCGTATAAAACTATGAAAAGCAGGGTAGAGGCTAAAACCAACCAGTCAATCCTGCTCATTCAAAATGCTTTGTAAAGAAATAAAACATAGCTATTAGAAGTATAAGCCATGCAACAAGCAAGACATAAACCTGCTGCCAGGTTTTTAAAAATGGAGGCTTATCCTGGCCATTAGTAGTCACGGTCTTTTACAAGCACATTAATATAGAAAACAGCTAATAGCCATCCTAAAATGGCTCCTAAAATAATGTAAGGAATAGAACCGCTAATTATCCATGCTGTTAAAATGCCACAGATAATAGCCAAAATATAGTAGAGGGAGTAGTTGGTGTTTGGTTCTGTATGATGCGCCATATTGTTATTTATTTTTTGATAGCAAATTTACAAATAATCTATAAGCACCCGGAACACCTGCCGGCAATTCTCTAAAAAACACAAGCGATGTATATACAAATTTGCCCTTTCCGTAATCTGTGACTAATAATGATCCATTAGAAGATGCTTCATTAACATCATTCATGCCTAAAAGAGCATGATATTTAGGATCAATGTCAGTAGCAAAATAAATTCCTCTTTCCTGTATCCATCCTTCAAAATCTTTTTCGGTTATTTTATTGGGGAAGTTTAATACCGGGCTTTGGGGTTCCAGGATGCTTACTTTGGCAAATTCATCTGTAACCCTGTTTGCAGAAACCGTAAATGGATACGGGCCTATCTGGGGCATAATCAGAGGTCGGTTAACATTGTATTGAATTACCAGATTGCCACCATTTTCTACATATTTTAACAAGTTGGGCTGCTCATATTTTAGTCGATTATCTATATTATATGCTCTTACGCCAGTAATGATAGCATCATAAACAGAAAGGTTTCCGTTCATAATTTCGTCTTCATTAAGCATGGTAACCTGATATCCAATTTGTTTAAGCACATCTGGCACCAAATCGCCGGCACCTGCAATATAGCCTACCTTTTTGCCAGTAGTCTTTAAATCTAATTTTACAAGCTTGGCTTCAGCATCAGGAAAAAAGGTGATGGTTGGAATATGATCGTACTGCAGCGTTTTTATCTCTTTGCTAAAAGTCTGCCCTTCCGTTTCTACTACTGCAGTTAGAATGCCCGACTGGGATTTAGCTGAGGGGCTAACCTGAAAATTAATAATCTGCTCATCCCCTTTAGCTTTTAGGGCAAAATTAGCTACAGCGGGTTGGCTAACCCAGCCTTCGGGGAGTTTAAGCGTTAAATTTCCCAAAGCATTATCTTTATAGGCTTTAATCTTTACAGGAAAAGTTTTAGCCTGCAAAGTGTTAAAAAGCAATACTTTATTTTCCAGGTTTGCGGTTACCGATGGAGCAATTGTCAATGGCTGATACACTTCGCCCCTAATCTGATCAGTATACTTATAAACTATTGGCCGCTCATAACTAATCCGTTTTCCATCAATTTCAAATTGAAAAGTTACACTTAGCGGATCAATGTTAACAGGGTTGCCAATCAGCAATTGATCATTAACGGTGTAATTGCCTATAGGGTGCTTTTGCGCTATCCAGTACGGCTGCGTTAGTTTGGAGGTTGTAGTTTTGTTTTGCAGCGTGAGCGATTGTTGCGGGATTAGAGCAGCATTAGATGCAATAATTTCCCCAGGAACGCTGGCATCTATCAATTTAACCGGCACATCAGAATATAGCACTACTTGCGAACGAACCGGCAGGGTTGCGCCCAATGCAATTACAGGTTCTGCAGAGTAGCTTTCAAACCATAATCCTGCGCAAGCGGCTATCATATCTTTTATTGCCTTGGCCTTTTGTTCTTTCCAGTATTCATCCTTAATCCCTTCGGTTTGTGTTAATAGCGCTACTAATTCTTTTACAGAATTTTGTGGCTTTTCCGGATTGTACTCTGCATAAATTTTATTTGCCAGTGCGTCAATTTTATCAGCTCCGGCTACTCTTTTCCAGGAAGTTTCTATCCCTTCCATCAAATCTGTTTTCGGCAAATCACCTTTCCATAAACTAAAATATTCAAAAGACTGGCCACGCTGGCTTGCCGAGCCCATGCCCTGGCTTTTGTGATTTGACCGGCTTTCGGCGGCAATCTCGCCATAGCTTTTGCCTAGCAGATTGTTGTAAGCTCCAATATCAATTTTTAAAGCGCCATCTGTTGCGGCATTGCCGCCGCCAAAATTTGACGCATTCCATAAAATACGTTTCGCTTGCCATGGCTTCACATATTTTAGCTGTTCAGGGAATTTTGTTGGATCAGCAGCCGCTGTAAAAGCCTCTTGTGCAAGGCGTGATGAACTTTGATGATTGCCATGCCCCGCCCTTAAGTCATCCGGGAAACGGGTGATGATCACATCGGGCCTGAATTTTCTGATTGACCAGACAACATCTGATAATATTTGCTCCTTATCCCATATTTGCAAGGTTTCTTCTGCTGTTTTGGAGAATCCAAAATCGTTGGCACGGGTAAAAAATTGCTCGGCTCCATCTATTTTCCTGGCTGCCAGTAGCTCTTGGGTGCGTATCAGCCCCAATAGATCTCCCTGTTCATTGCCAATCAGGTTTTGTCCCCCATCGCCACGTGTTAAAGATAAATAACCAGTCCTATATAACCGGTCTTTTGATAGGTATGCAAGCAGTTTAGTGTTTTCATCGTCTGGATGGGCAGCTATATATAAAATGCTGCCTAAAACGGTTAGTTTTTTTAAACCCAGTTTTATTTCAGACGAATTAAGCTGTACAGCGGTTTGCGCTGTTGCCATTTTCGCAAAAAAGACCAAACAAAGTATTGAAATCTTGTACCTCATATAAGCGAATCTAAAGATTTATTATGAAATTTTTAATGTAATGTTTTATCAGTCACATCATTGTCACATAGGTAAAATAATTAATATTAATCAATCGTTTGATTAATTTTGCAGCCTCAATGAGCGCAGATAAAACAGATAAGAAAGAACATATTCTGAATGCAGCAGAAAAGCTGTTTTTCCAGAATGGCTATGATGGCTCTTCCACTCGTTCCATAGCTTCGGAAGCGGGGATGAATATGGCCATGATAAACTATTATTTTGGTTCTAAAGATGGATTGTACCGGGCTGTTATTGAAAGAAGGCTTACGAGCTTCAGGCAAACTCTGTTAAATATCAATGAGCTAAATATCTCTTCCTGGGATAAACTTCACCAATGTATAGAGCTTTATGCCGACAGGATAGTAGGGGATAATTGTTTCCACCAAATTGTACATCGCGAATTATCGTTGCAGCAACGCTCTGATATCACAGATTTTATAATTGACAATCTGTTGCTAAACGCTAACGAGGTTAAACGGATATTGATTGAAGGAATGGAAAACGGCACCTTCAGGCAGGTTGATCCCGAATTTACCGTTGCAAGTATTTTTGGCACCAAATATTATATTGTCAATGCTCCCCAGTTGGCTTCAAAACTCCTCAATCAAGACGTTAAGGACGAAAAAAACCTTAAAGAGGTTATAAAGCCCCGCCTTAAAAAACATCTTCACGATTTATTAAAAGCACACTTAACTATACTATGACCAAAAAGTTAAACAGATACTTTTACCAGTTGGCAAAAGCAATTAAATATGGAATACTTGTATTGGGAATTGCATCCAACGCATATGCACAGCAAGTTAAAACGCTTACCATTCAGGAAGCAATAGCTTTGGGCATTGCCAATAGCAAAGAGCTCAAGCTTTCTCAGGAACGGGTAAATGAGGCTATATCGAGATATAACCAGGCAAAAGATAATATTCTGCCTAAGGCTTCAGCTTCATATGCTTATAATCATGCCGAAATCCCGTCTAACACGCTTCAGCTTGGTAGCGGTTCGCCAATACACTTGCCAAAACGTGCGGATGCATTTATTGGTACTTTATCTGTTCAGGAACTTTTGTTTGCCGGAAATAAATACACGTATGCTAAAGAGTCTGCTGATTTGCTTACCAAGATTGCGCAGTTAGATGCCGGGCACGATAAAGATGAAATTGTATTTGGCATTGTTAATCAATACTATACTCTTTACAAAATCGCCCAGAGCAAGAAAATTGTTGAACATAACCTGGAAGCTATTGATAAACAGATAAATCAATCGCAACGATTTTTTGAACAGGGAATAATTACAAAAAATGATGTGCTGCGGTTTCAGTTGCAGCGAAGCAATACAGAACTGGCAGGCATTGATTTAGAAAGCAACCGGAGCATCGTAAATTATACTCTTAACATCCTTTTAGGTTTGCCCGAAAATACTGAGATACAGGTAAGCGGATTCGGCAATATTCAGTTTAAAGGCAATCTCAATGCTTTTACTGATTCAGCTTTAAATAACCGGGATGAAATAAAAACATATGATTTTCGCACAAAACTGGCAGTAAATAATATCAACAACTTAAAAGCAGATGTTAAGCCAACTGTTGGGCTTGGCGCTAATTTGTATTACATAAACCCAAGCGGCAAATTTATTCCACAGGCAAATACTTTTTTAGCCCCAATATCAATAGGGGCTAATATTTCATGGAATTTTGACAGGTTTTGGATGATCAAGAACAAATTAGCAGAGGCCAAAATCAAGCAGAATGAAGCAGAGCTTGGAAGGAGCATAGCTTCCGATCATATTAAAGCTGAAGTAAACCAAAGCTACAGAAGCTATCTTACTGCTTTGGAGCGAATAAAGGTGTATGAATCGTCTATTGCTCAGGCTACAGAGAACGATAAAATATTGGAATCGAAATATAAAAACAACATAGCATCTGCTACAGATAGGATAGATGCACAAACCCAGCTTTTTCAAACCCAGATTAATTTAGAACTGGCTAAAGCCGATGCAGCCCTGGCTTATTATTCACTAATAAAATCAACCGGATCAATCACAACAATAAAATAAAATGGAAACAACAACTAAAAAAAAGAATATAGTAATCCCCATCATACTGGCAGCTTTTCTGCTAATAGGTGGTTTTTTCGGTGTTCAGGAATACCTATATTATAGCAATCATATTGATACAGATGATGCCCAGATTGATGGCGACATAAGCCCCGTGGTTTCGCGGGTTGGAGGATACGTTGATTCCATACTTTTTGAAGAAAACCAGCCTGTAAAAGAAGGGCAGATATTAGTTAAGCTTGATGATAGAGACTACAATATAAAGGTTGAGCAAACCTTAGCCGGGCAACGGGGCGCAACTGCTAATATTGGAGTTTCCAAAGCTCAAATCAATGCAACTTCGGCAAATTCAGTTACCGCCAGAGCCAATATAGAAGCTGCCAGAATCAGGGTTTGGAAAGCGACCAAAGATTATGACCGTTATGCAAATCTGGCTAAAGATGGTTCTATCCCACAGCAACAATTTGAACAGGCACAGGCAGAAAAAGAATCTGCGCAAGCCGCTTATCAAGCCGCACAAGACCAGTATAGAGCATCTTTACAACAGGTTGGAACAACACGTTCGCAATTGGCTGTAACCAATACAGGAGTTGGGCAGCATCAGGCTGATGTTGATTACGCCAGGCTCCAATTATCCTACACCACTATAAAATCTCCCGCATCCGGCATAGTTTCCAAAAAAAATGTGCAGAAAGGGCAATTAGTACAGGCCGGACAAACCTTGTTTTCTATAGTTAATAACAACAGCCTATTTATAACAGCAAATTTTAAAGAAACCCAACTTGAAAAACTTAAGCCAGGCGAAAAAGTAGAAATAGAAGTTGATGCATACCCTAACGAAAAAGTAGAAGGCGAGGTGTATAATTTTTCTCCGGCTACAGGAGCTAAATTCTCGCTGTTGCCCCCTGATAATGCTACAGGGAATTATGTTAAAGTGGTACAACGGGTACCAGTAAAAATTAAACTGAATGTAGGCAAAGAACTTTTGCAAAAACTACGGCCCGGAATGAGCGTAAAGGTGTCTGTGCTAACCAGCAATTAATTATGCCCGAAAAAGGTTTAAAAAAATGGGTTATAACCATTACCGTTATAACCGCAGCTTTGTTAGAGTTGATAGATACTACCATCGTGAATGTGTCTATGCCCCAAATACAGGGCAATTTAGGCGCAACTCTGGAAGATGTAGCCTGGATTACAACCGGGTATGCTGTAGCCAATGTAATCATCCTTCCTATGTCCGGGTGGTTGGGAAGCCGGTTTGGCCGCAAAAACTATTTTCTTACTTCAATAATCATATTTACAATCGCATCTTTTTTGTGCGGCAATGCTACAAACCTGAATGAGTTAATACTTTTCAGGATATTGCAAGGGCTTGCAGGGGGCGGATTGATTTCTACTGGCCAGGCCATTCTGCTTGAAACATGGCCACGTGAAGAAATTGGCACCGCCACAGCCTTATTTGGCTTAGGAGCGGTAGTAGGGCCCACGGTTGGGCCAACAATTGGCGGCTATATTACAGACCATTTTTCCTGGCCGTGGATTTTTTATGTAAATATTCCGGTGGGGATATTGGCCGGATATTTTACATATGTGTTTATAAAAGAAACGCCCAAAGATGGTAAAGGGCAGCCTATAGACTGGTGGGGGATTTTATTGCTTGCAGTGGCTGTAGGAAGCCTGCAAACTGTTTTAGAAAAAGGTGAAAGTGAGGATTGGTTTGCAACTCCGTATATCACCGTGCTTTCAATAACTTCGGTTTTAGGTGTATTGCTTTTCATATGGCGTGAAATGAGCACCTCTCATCCAATTGTTAATTTCAAAATACTGCGCCATCGTAGTTTTAGCGTGGGCATGTTTACCTCCTTTATCTTAGGGTTCGGTTTGTATGGAACGGTATTTGTCTTTCCGGTCTTTTGTCAAACGCTATTAGGTTTCTCGGCCCAGCAAACGGGCGAAATCCTTTTCCCGGGAGGGCTGGTAACCATTGCCATGATGCCTTTTATCGGCATCATGCTAAAAAAGGGGATACCAGCTCAATTTATGGCTACAGCCGGGATGTTCCTCTTTTATGTGTTTTCTAATATGCTTAGCAAATCAACCCTGTCATCGGGCACAAGCGATTTCTTTTTGCCTCTTATAATCAGGGGGGCTGGTATGGCTTTGCTTTTCGTGCCGCTTACAACCCTGGCAATACAGGATCTTAAAGGCCCGGAAATGGGGCAGGGAACAGGCTTGAACAATATGATGAGGCAGTTAGGAGGATCATTTGGCATAGCTGCATTAACTACTCTGATCCATATCCGGCAGGGCTTTCACCGAAGTATTTTATTAGAAAAGGTTAATATTTATAACCCGGCTTATGTCGAAAAAGCAGCTTTGCTTATAAAGAGTTTTACCGCTAAGGGGTTTTCATATTTGGATGCTCAACAACTGGCTAATAAGGCAACGGATGGAATTGTGACCAGGCAAACCTTGCTTTTAACTTTTACAGATGCCTATTGGGTTGCTGGTACGATTATGCTTTGCTGCATCCCGTTGCTTTACCTTCAGAAGTTCAAAAAGAATGTTAGTTTGCCTGTAGATGCACACTAAAAAAACAAAACCGTCGTGGCTCCACACGACGGTTTTATAAAATTAACATTTAAAAAACCTGTAAATCCCTTTAAGCCTATTAAGTGCATGCTAAAAGCAAATGCTGAAATAGTTTATATTTTATGTAAGTGTAAAATAATGCTTAACGGGTTGATTAACCTTAATGCATAAAGTTATGGAATTTTGCATATCCATTCAAAATATTTTAATAAATATTTTTTATCCCGGGTTAGCACTATTAACTACTACCCACCCTTTTTAGATAAAACGCTTACAGTTATTACAACTATTAAAGCTGCTGGATATGTTTTCAAAGCAATTAAGCCTCCTGTACTGCTCAATGCAAAAACTTAATTTAGCGGGATGGATAAGAAGAACTCTACAAAAATCTTGTAACTAGATTATACGAGCCTCCCATTATAAACATTCTTACATAAAGTTCGTTTAGTTTATGCGTTTATGCAAAATGAAATAGTGCAATTATGAGCGATGAATTTATGCACCCCAATTACGGGTTTGCCAAAAGCCAGGAAGAATCTCCCGAAGATGAAAATTACATTGATCTGCTTCCCAGAGCAGTAATAAGGCCTAATTCATTTGTGCTTTTAGACGGAGATTGGAGATTTGCCCATGACCCGGAAGATAAAGGCTTGAACCAAAAATGGTACCTGCAACATAATTATGAGCATACTGCACAATGGCCAGGAAGTGTAGAACATCATATGGAAAAAGGCTTAAAAGCAGAAATTTCCTGGCAGGATAAACTTATTGTATGGTATGAACGCGACTTCCCATTGCCAGAAAAGCCAACAACCGAAGGTGCGCCAGCATCAATATTTCAGCTTACTTTTGGTGCTTGTGGCTATGAAACTAAGGTATGGCTAAATGGCATGCCCTTGCGCACTATTGAGGGCGAAGATGTGCACATAGGCGAATATACCTCCTTTTCTTATGAGTTGGAAGAGAGTATCCTTAAGCCTGTTAACCGCATTACTGTACGAATAATGGCCACTATGGATGCTGATACAACTCGTGGGAAACAAGAGTCGTTTGTATATAAAAGAGGTGGCATTTGGTACCAGACCTATACTGGAGCAGTCCGTAGCATCTGGCTAGAAACTGTAGAGCGCAACAGATTGCGTTCACGGGTTGGAGTAGTCAGTATAGTTGAGGATAATCTAGTGCGATTTAATCTAACTACCCGCATCCATGACCCCGGTTCATATATTATTAAGCTTCAGGTTTCCAATAAAAACGATCATACAAGAAAGGTTATAGCCGCCGATGAATTTGCCCTTGAATTGGAAGCTGGCCAAAAGCAGCAACGTTTGGTTATCGAAATACCCGATGCTAAGCTTTGGTCGCCAGAATCGCCCCAGTTATATAGGCTTGTAGCCAAACTTGTTGATTCTAACGGCTATTCGGCAGAAATTGAAACCCACTTTGGCCTTAGAAAAATAGAGGCTCGTGGCCGGTGCGTTTATCTTAACAATAATGCAATTTATTTAGACGGTATTTTATATCAGCCCGGTGCTGCTACATATGAAGAAATACAAAAACATATGTATGCTATGAAAAAGCTTGGCTGCAACTTAGTGCGCATACATATTGCCGGAGTAGATCCACGCATTTATAAACTCGCAGACCGGTTGGGGCTATTGTTGTGGGTAGAAGTTCCAAGCCCTCACCAATCCAGCCAAAAAAGCCGTGCAAACCACAGAGAAGAATTGATGCGCATGCTTGCCCTGATTGTTACTCATCCTTCAATTGTGATATGGAGCTTGTACAATGAAGATTGGGGAGCGCAGGATATTGCCACTAATATAGAAACACGGGAATATATTACCGATATGTACCATTACATGCAAATAACACATCCCCAGTTTTTAGTTGTAGATAATGATGGCTGGCAGCATATCTCTTATGAAGGACGGTTAAAAACAGATTTGTTTACCGCACACCTTTATACGCCAGATCATAATACCTGGTGCCAAATGTTAGATGGTTTAGTGGCTGGGAAATTAGAAGGCGTAACTGCCTTCCCGATGGTAGTAGGCGATCCTTTCTTTTACAGGAAACAGGTGCCCCTTATTGTTAGCGAATGGGGAGGTTTTGGATTTGTAAACTATGGCGGTCCCGCCGATGATACAGACAGAGCCAGCCAGATCAGGCTCTTTAAAAAAGAACTTAGGAAACGGCCTGTTGCAGGCGATGTTTACACTCAGGCCACCAATATAGAGGAGGAGCAGAATGGCCTTATTGACCCCACAACAGGCGAACTGAATGTGCCACCAGATCTGTTAAATTCACGAGGCTATGCCGGAGATGAATATTAGCCAGAAGCACATCATTTTTAACCCCTCATTTTAGCTATGGCATAACGGCACGCATATCCTGTATTTGCGCAATCTATCGTATTTTAAATTATAATATTTTTCTGTTAGAAGCAACTTTTTAGTGCTCAAATACATGGATGATACAAACACATAAATTGTAATAGCCAGGCTTGACGAAATTCAACTAGAACAACTTATTAAGGGCTGTTTTCTTCATGAAATTTCTGGTCGGGAAAAGCATAGACAAAAAATTTGTTTTAAGAGAAATCCCGAACAACCCAATAATCTCGTATATAGGAGAAAGGTTCAATATATGCCAGGTGCGCAATCTTAACTATTATTATTTGGGGGTCGGAAATATTGCGTTAGCCTATCAACAGAAGTTAAATAACAATGTTTAGTATTGCAGTACAGCCCTTCATAAAAGTGCCTTTAACAAAATAGGCTGCGGTAATGTAAGCTTATCTCTTCAGGGCTTTCGCTAAATCTCAATATGAACCTATCAACTATAATAAAAGGAGAATGAAATTAATAGCCGCTTTATTAGTCCTGATTCTTCCTTTAGCGCAACAAAAAGGAACTGCGCTTTACGTATGTAAAAACCTGAGCACAACACTTTATTCAGAAGCTCCGGTAGAAAATATTGAGGCGGCTTCTGTCAAAGGATTTTCTGTTATAAATTTAAAAAACGGCGATGTACAATTTAACATTCCAATACGGTCGTTTCAATTTAAAAAAAGCCTTATGCAGGAGCATTTTAATGAAAATTATATGGAGAGCGATAAATATCCGTATGCAAAATTCAAGGGCCATTTTAATGAAGCCATAGACCCGTCAAAATTTGGTGAATATTCTGTGAATGTTAGTGGCGAATTTGAGGTTCATGGCGTAAAGCAACACCGCACTTTTGCCGGCATGATCAAAGTTAAGCAAGATGTAATTTCTATAAGCTCGAAATTTACGGTTTTATGCAAAGACCATAATATAACAATCCCAAAACTGGTATTCAAAAACGTTGCAGAAAGCATACTGATAACCGTTGATGGAATTTTTGCCCCTTACGCAGCTAATCCTTAATAAATGAAAAGTTATATACTTGTTTTTATGCTGCTGAGCTTATTTTACTCAGCTACTGCCCAAACAGATTCAGTGATGAATGCCCTGGAAAAATCCAGTGCTGGAGATGAAACTGTTATCTCTACTTTTAAGTCGAGCCGTTTGATATTATCCCAAACTACTACAATGGTTAAAAAGCATGACCTCGATTTTAAAGTTGCGCATAGGTTTGGGGATATTGGCGGTACTGATGGGGGTTCTAAAACTTTTTGGGGCTTGGACAATTCGAGCGATATCTACATCGCTTTCGATTATGGTATCAGCGATAAGCTAAATATTGGTTTCGGACGCAGCAAATACGAACAGCTGTTAGATTTAGAGCTTAAATATGCGCTTGTACAACAAACTGCCTCGCATAACCCTATTTCAATTGCGCTTATAGCTAAAGCAGGTTTCACCCCCTATAAAGTTAGCACAAAGGTGTTCAATGACTATTTAAACCGGTTTTCTTATTTAGGGCAGGCTATAATTTCGCGTAAATTTTCTTCCGCTTTCTCTTTACAGGTTTCCCCAACGGTATTGATCAGGAATTTAACACTATCGCCGGCAGATGAAAAAACTCTTTTTGCATTGGGTGCAGCCGCACGATATAAGTTTACCAATCGGTTTGGGCTTGTTGTAGATTACTATCATGTTTTTTCTAATTATAGAAGCCACAATACCAATATTAACTTTTATGATCCTTTGGGCTTAGGCATCGAAATAGAAACAGGAGGGCATGTATTTACTCTCAATTTTGTAAATGCTAAGGCCATAGTAGAAAACAATTTTTTAGCTAATTCAACTTCATCGTGGGGCAAGGGACAGTACCGCTTTGGTTTTACCATTGCCAGGATGTTTACGTTGCACAATTAAAATAAGCATATGAAAAGAGAAGAGTTTTTAAGCAAATTGGGGATCAGTTTGGTTACTGTTTGTGCAGGGTGCTGCCTTGCATCCTGCGGAAAAGGAGATACCGGCACACCGACAACTACCACCATTACCCCTCCGGCAGGAGTAAATTTTGCCTTCGACTTAAGCAGCGACTTAAGAAACATAGGTGATTTTAAAACCAATAGCGGAGTAATAGTTGTACGCATAGCTACAGGGAATACCGTTTCGGCTTTTACCGCTGTGCAGTTAGCCTGTACGCACGAAGGGACATCAATAGGATATAGCCCCACTCAGGGAAAATTTATCTGTCCTAACCATGGCAGCGAATTTTCAAATTCGGGCACAGTTCTTACAGGGCCAGCTACAAAAAGCCTGAAAGCGTACACTCTTGCTATTTCCGGCAACTCACTTGTTATAACCGGCTGATAGAGCACACCAAGCAAAATGAAAAGAGAAGAATTCTTGAGTAAGCTAGGGCTTGGCTTTGTTGCGGTATGTGCCGGAGATTGCCTTTCAGCTTGCGGAAAAGGCGACGTTGAAGACCCTTCCATACCTCCACCACCATCTGGAGTAAATTTTATGATTGATCTAAACAATGAGATCAAAAATATAGGAGAATCTAAAGTTGATAGCAAAGTAATTGTAGCCCGTGTAGCTACTGGAAACCTAGCTTCAGCTTTTGTAGCTGTTCAGGTTGCATGTACGCACCAGCAATTTTCCATTAATTACGTTCATAATAAAACCAGATTCATTTGTCCGCTCCATAACAGCGAATTTTCCACAGCTGGAGTGGTACTGGCTGGGCTAGCCAAAGCAAACTTGAAAGTGTACACCTGCACAATAAATGGTACTATGCTCAACGTTAGCGGTTAATAGTCCGACTCGCTATTCATGATTTTATCTGTGTAGTTTTGCGCTACAATATTTACCATGACAAGCATTGCAAAATCCGAACTGATTATAAACGACCGCGGTGCCGTCTATCACCTCAATATTAGGCCCGAAGAAATTGCCAGCAATATCATTTTAGTTGGCGATCCGGATCGGGTAGCGGAAGTGAGCCGTCATTTTGATAGTGTTGACATACGAATTCAGCACCGGGAATTTGTGACGCATTGTGGCTATGTTGGAAATAAGCGTTTATCAGTAATCTCTACCGGTATTGGCACCGATAACATTGATATTGTATTAAATGAGTTAGATGCCCTGGTAAATATTGATTTCGAAACTCGTTTCCCAAAATCTGATTTAACACAATTACAGGTAATCCGGCTTGGCACATCAGGATCATTGCAAAGTGAAATACCTGTAGATAGCCTCTTGGCCTCAACTTTTGGATTGGGGATTGATAATCTGCTCAATTTTTACATCCATGAGGATACTGAAGAAGAAGTGCAAATACTGGAGGCATTCTCTCAACACATGAGCCTTGGCACAGGCCTTTCCAATCCCTACATCAGTTCCGCAGATAAAGGTTTATTGAAATATTTCGACAGCTTCCAACAGGGGATTACGGTTACCTGCCCAGGCTTTTACGCACCACAGGGGCGAGTTTTGCGTGCGAGCCTAAGCAACCCCCACTTGATAGATAACCTTACTCACTTCAAATTCGGCCAGCAACGCATCAGTAATTTCGAAATGGAAACAGCGGGTATTTATGGCATGTGCAAAATTTTAGGGCATAAATCCATAAGCTTGAACGCAATACTTGCTAACCGCATAACGGGGGAGTTTACAAAGGATGCAAAGGCGGTTGTTAACAGATTGATTATAGAAGCTTTAGAAATTATAGAAAAGATATAGCCTGCATTGCCTATTCCAAACCTTTTTGGCAAACTTGTACCTTCGCAAGTTGTTGAACCCAATATATGCCCCGACAAAAATTTTATGATACAGCCATAAAGGCTGAACGAGCAGTTTTAGTAGGGATTATCACTCCCGGACAAAAGGATGAGCAAACACGCGAATACTTAGATGAGCTTGCTTTTCTGGTAGAAACTGCTGGCGGCGAAACCGTAGGTTCTTTCACCCAGCGCATGCAGCGCCCCGAAAGGTCAACTTTTGTAGGTACAGGCAAACTGGAAGAAATTAAAGATTTTGTAAAAGCTGAAGAAATTGATATTGTAGTTTTTGACGATGAGCTATCTCCGTCTCAACTGCGCAACATTGAAAACGAGCTACAGGTTAAAATCCTCGACCGCAGCAACCTGATACTTGACATTTTTGCCAAACGTGCGCAAACCTCACAAGCCAAAGCTCAGGTAGAGCTGGCACAGCTGCAATATCTACTGCCACGTTTAACTCGCTTATGGACCCACCTGGAGCGCCAGAAAGGTGGTATTGGGATGCGTGGGCCGGGCGAAAGCCAGATTGAAACAGACAGGCGGATTATTCTTACTAAAATAACCTTGCTGAAAGAGAAGCTGAATCAAATAGACAAGCAGAACGAAACGCAACGGAAAAATCGTGACCAGTTGATCCGCGTGTCTCTGGTGGGCTATACCAATGTTGGCAAATCAACAATTATGAACGTGATTTCTAAATCTGAGATTTTTGCCGAGAACAAACTGTTTGCTACGCTTGATACTACAGTTAGAAAAGTGGTGATAGAAAACCTTCCTTTCCTGCTTTCGGATACAGTAGGCTTTATCCGTAAGCTGCCGCATCACCTTGTAGAATGTTTTAAATCTACCCTGGATGAAGTGCGTGAAGCCGATGTGCTGGTACATGTTGTTGACATCTCTCATCCCAATTTTGAAGATCAGATAAAAACTGTAAACGAAACACTAAAAGAACTGGGCGCAATTGATAAACCTATAATTACTGTATTTAATAAAATTGATGCTTATTTGCCTCCAAAACCAGAAACGCATGACGAAGGCTTGGCTGAGCCTGTTACATTAGGGGAGTTTAAAAAGAGCTGGATGGCAACGTTTAATTCCCCGGCTATATTTATTTCAGCGCTAAACAAAGAGAACATTGAGGAATTCCGTGCGCTGCTTTATGAAAAAATTAAAGATTTGCATACAAAGCGCTATCCTTATGATAAACTGCTTTATTAAAAAAAGGCTTAGTAACAGAAAAAGCGGCTTGAGCCGCTTTTTCTGTTTAAAAATATTCTGATCAGGATACTACTTCTTCCGGCACATGGTCAAAAGCCAAAGCTTCATCAACCAAAATACGGCCGCAATGCTCGCAAACTATTACTTTTTTGTGCTGGCGGATGTCCATCTGGCGCTGTGGAGGGATCTGGTTAAAGCAGCCTGCGCATGATTCACGCTGAATAGTTACAACTGCCAAACCATTTTTAGAGTTTCCCCTTAAGCGTTTGTATGCAGTTAGCAAACGCTCATCTATATGCTTTTCTGCTTCGTTAGCACGCTCGGCAAGCTCATCTTCTTCTTTCTGTGTTTCAGAAGTAATGGTATCAAGCTCTGCTTTTTTAATTTCTAAGTTTTTTTTGCGTTCTTCAAGATCGGCGAGGGCTTTTTCGTAAACCTCGGTTTTGTTGGCAATATCAAAACCATATTCCTTTATCTTCTTTTCAGCAACTTGAATATCTAAGCCCTGTATTTCAATTTCTTTCTGAATGGCATCGTACTCACGGTTGTTCTTAACCTCGTTAAGCTGGGTTTCGTACTTTTTGGTTGCTGCCTGTGCATCTTTAATGTTGTTTTTGCGTGTAACAATAACATCTTCAAGATCGTCTAGCTCATTTTTTATCTTTTGGATACGGGTTTCCAAGCCTGCAACTTCGTCTTCTAAATCTGTAACTTCCATTGGAAGCTCGCCCCGTACCTGGCGGATTTTATCTATCTGGGTATGTATTCCTTGAAGTTCGTATAAAGCCTTTAGCTTCTCTTCTACAGTTTGTTCCATTAAAAATAATTTATGGGGTTGGTAATCTGTTCCGTTAAATGGAGTGCAAAGTTAGGAAATTTTTTCTGAATAATTTCCACAAGCAATTGCTGCGTAAGGTGCTCGCTTTCAAAGTGCCCAACATCGGCGATAAGCAGTTTTCCATCGGCATCAAAAAACTCATGATATTTATAATCTGCAGTAATAAAAACATCTGCTCCGGCAGCAATAGCATTAGGCAAAAGGAAACTTCCGGCACCACCACAAACTGCCACTTTTTTTACTTTTCGGTTTAACAGTGCTGTGTGGCGTATGATCTTACAGCCCAATTTTTCTTTCACCAAATTTAAAAACTCTATTTCGCCCAGCTCTGATTCCAGTTCGCCAATCATTCCGGAGCCAACAGCAGGATAGGGGTTGCTTACCGGGTACAGATCAAATGATACTTCTTCATAAGGATGTGCCTCCAGCAAAGCAGCAGTAATCTTTTTCTCCACGTTTGCAGGATAAATTGTCTCTATCCTTACTTCCGATTCCTGATGCAGCTTTCCTTTTTCCCCAAAAAACGGATCTGTATTTTCCCCGGCTTTAAATGTCCCGAAGCCTTCGGTATTATAGCTACATTCTGCGTAATTCCCTATCCAGCCAGCACCAGCTTCAAACATCGCTTTGCGCACTTTCTCTGCCTGAGCATCGGGACAAAAGGTTACCAGTTTTTTTAAAGCACCATCTTTCTGTTTTAATATTATGGGATTGAGGATGCCCAAAACGTCGCAAAGCTTTTTATTTACGCCGTCTAAAACGTTATCAAAATTAGTGTGGATTGCATAAAGGGCAATATCATGCTTAATGGCTTTCATTACCACCCGCTCAACATAATTTTTGCCGTTAAGCTTCTTTAAGCCTTTAAAAATAATAGGGTGGTGCGAAATTATAACCTGGCAACCTTTGCTGATGGCTTCATCCACAACTGCTTCGGTACAGTCCAGAGAGATAAGCGCTGATTGAATATCTTTATCAAAATCGCCAACAATCAGCCCGGCATTATCATATTCCTCCTGATAAGCCAGAGGCGCTATTATTTCCAGATAAGAAGTGAGTTCAGAAAGTTTCATAGGCTATCTGGTTCGGCTATATCTTCGCTCAGTACTTTTTTATACCAGTTAATTTTTATCCAATATTGAATAAAAAGCACGATGCCAATAAGCCCTAAAATGCCAACGGCCATTTGTGGAAGTGGAAGGTTTATCATCAAGCCAATAGCTGCGAAGCCCAGGCCCTGATAAAGCCCTGGTTTTTCCGTCACCTCATAATTGCGGCTTATCAATTCATTTTCCAGCGATGCTGAAAGCCGATACACCACAAAAAACATAATTGCAAGCGATACCACCGGGATAAGCAGCAACCATATAAGCCCGGGCTTGAGCTCCCGATTTTCTTCTTTCACCTGCTGCAATGCACCTGTTAGCGTTATGCAGAAAAAAGCATTTATTAGGGTTGCAATAACTATTGCGGCAATTAGTATAGTTTCGTTTTGGCCCATTTAATAGTTTGCATCAAAATTACTGATATTAAAGCCATCTGAAAATGCGGATTATAATATTTACCAGAAGGCTTAACAAAATCATTGTTGTTAACGGGAAATAGAAGCGGAAATTGGGCCGTTCAATCCGAAAATCTCCCGGCAAGTGGCCTATCCAGTTAAGCTTACCAGGAAAGAAGTAAATAATTGCTCCGGCGAGCACTATTAGCCCACCCAAAAAAATCATCATCTTTCCGGATTCATGATTCATGGAACTTAACTTCAGGCGGTCGGGCGTGGGAACATCATCTTAACCAATTGAGCGCACTCGCTTGCTTTTTTCTGATTGTATTCTATGGCAAGGCTTTGATGGTTGATCAAATCAACAATTGTACCTATAAAGCAGAGCCCACCAGTAAAAAAATATAAAATGCCCATGCCAATTTGCTCGGTAACAAAGCGCTGTACGCCAGCCACTCCTATAAAGCCAAGCAGCGTAAAAATCAATATATCTTGTGGGCTGCGGCGCTTGCCAGAATAGAACATCACAAATTGTTGAGCTTGTTGTGGGTTCATATCGGCCATAACCTGCTGTAAATATCCATATTCCTCGGGGCCAAGCCCTTTTAAGTTCATTAATAAATCTGGGTTCATAATATTGGGTTTAATAAATTGGTATAAATAAAATTTTTAGCGAGGCACCATATCCTACGCATTAAAATTGCTGTTGCAGGTATGCCAAACCAGTGTTGTGATATTGAGGTTTTAATGTTGCCATGCAATAAGCTGGAAATAGAATGCCCAAGCCCGCATCCGGGGCACCAGGTTATGCCAATAGCCGCTAAGGGGCATAGAGAAAAGTGACTTGATGTAACGGGAAATGCAAGGAAAATTAGTGCAGCAACCCAGCAGACCAGTTCAAAGGGGAAATTGCGCATAAACATATCTGTTAGAGCCCTGATTTACCTCTAAAGTTACATTAAAGAATTTTCTGTTTGTCATGAGCACTGAAGAAATGGAAATATAAAGATTACTAAATGCAAATACCTTTGCATTTTATATAGCGCTTGGGCATTAGCTTAATGCCTGTATATTTGTAGCGAAATACAAGAACTTGAGCGTTAAGGATATTTTAAATTTATACAAGTCTGATAAGCGGATTTTGGCAATTGCGCAAGCGCTAAACTCCGGCAAAAATCCTCGGGTACACCTGAAAGGGTTAGTTGGTTCTAGCGATGCGATGCTCGCTGCGGCATTATATTTTTTGCAACACCGATATTTTGTTTTTATCCTGCCCGACCGGGAAGAAGCTGCTTACTTTATGAGCGATCTGGAGAGCCTGCTTGAAAAAGAGGTATTGCTTTTCCCTTCTTCATACCGCAAATCGTTCGATTTTACGCAAGCCGATAGCAGCAATGTGCTGCAACGGGCCGAAGTCCTCAACGAACTGAATCATTCTTCTGAATTTGGGAAATTGATAGTTACGTACCCGGAAGCCTTAGCCGAAAAAGTTATCAATCGCGAACAGCTGACCAAAAACACCTTAGAAATTGCATTGGGGAGCAAGCTTGATATAGATTTTATCAGCGAGTTTTTGGTAGAATATGATTTTGACCGTGTAGATTTTGTGTATGAGCCAGGTCAATTTTCCATACGTGGCGGCATAGTTGATATTTTCTCATTCTCGCACGATCTACCTTACCGAATTGAATTTTTTGGTGATTTTATAGAGAGCATCCGCACCTTTGAAATTGAGGACCAATTGTCTGTTGAGCCAGTGAAAAGCATCACGATAGTCCCAAATGTGCAGTCTAAATTCCTTACTGAAAATAATGTTTCGCTATTAGAATATATTGATAAGGATTCTATTATCTGGTTTGATAATGTGCAGTTTACAATGGATATTATCAGGGATGGGTACAAAAAATCGAGCGAGCTTTGGAAAGCCTTAACAGTTGAAGATAAAAACCTCAATACAAACTGGATCGATCCAAAGTACAATTTCAGCAGTGAAAAATTCCTGGCCGACCAGCTTGGAGATTTCCCGGTAATAGAATTTGGGAAGCAGTTTTTTTATGCCCCCACAGAAATTTTTCAGTTTGAGATAAAGCCCCAGCCATCGTTCAATAAAGATTTTAACTTATTGATCCACAATATCAAGCTTAACGATGAGGCTAGAATAGAAAACCTGATTTTTACTGATTCTACCAAACAGATCGAGCGCCTTTACAGCATTTTTGATGATATTGACAAAACGGTAAAATTCACTCCTGTCAATATTTCCTTGCGGGAAGGTTTTATAGACCATGAGCAGAAACTTGCCTGCTATACAGACCATCAGATTTTTGACCGCTACTACAAATACAAATTAAAAAAAGGCTACATCCGCTCGCAGGCTATCACGCTTAAAGAGCTAAAAGAACTAAAACCTGGCGATTATATTACCCACATAGACCACGGCATTGGCAAATATGCGGGTTTAGAAAAAATTGAGGTAAATGGCAAAACTCAGGAGATGATACGCCTGATATATGCAGATAACGACCTGCTATATGTGAACATCAACTCACTGAACCGTATTTCAAAATATTCTGGCAAAGACGGTACACCCCCTAAAATGAACAAGCTGGGCACAGATGTTTGGGAAAAGCTGAAAAAAACCACAAAAAAAAAAGTTAAGGATATTGCCCGGGATTTGATAAAGTTGTATGCCGTTCGCAAAACACAAACCGGCAACGCCTTTCACCCCGATACCTATTTGCAGACCGAACTCGAAGCTTCATTTATCTACGAAGACACCCCCGACCAGGTAAAAGCCACCGCTGATTTTAAAAAGGACATGGAAGCGCCTCACCCGATGGATCGGCTGATATGTGGAGATGTGGGTTTCGGCAAAACCGAGATTGCTATACGAGCGGCTTTTAAGGCTGTTTCTGATAGCAAACAGGTAGCGGTTCTGGTGCCAACAACCATCCTGGCATCGCAGCATTATAAAACTTTTTCATCCCGCCTGGCGGATTTTCCATGCAATATTGATTTCATAAATCGTTTTAAATCGGCAAAGCAAATCAAAGAAACGCTGCAGAAATTGGCAGAAGGAAAAGTTGATATCATTATTGGCACGCACCGTTTGGTAAGCAAAGACATCAAATTTAAAGATCTTGGCTTGCTGATAATTGATGAAGAGCAAAAATTTGGCGTGGGGGTAAAAGAAAAACTGAAGCACTTGCGAGCCAATGTGGACACGCTTACGCTCACCGCTACGCCCATCCCACGCACACTGCATTTTTCGCTGATGGGCGCACGTGACCTGAGCATAATAAGCACGCCTCCACCTAACCGCCAACCCGTGTTGACAGAGCTTCATGTTTTCAACGAAAAGTTGATAAAAGAATCTATTGAATACGAAATTGATCGTGGCGGCCAGGTTTTCTTTATCCATAACCGCGTTCAGGATTTGCCACAACTTGGTGGCATGATACAAACACTTGTGCCTAAAGCCCGTATTGGTATTGCGCATGGGCAGTTGGAAGGCGATGCGCTTGAGGATGTTATGCTGCAATTTGTGAACAATGAAAAGGATGTGCTGGTTGCTACCACGATTATTGAAGCTGGGTTGGATATTGCCAATGCGAATACTATCATTATAAACCATGCCAATATGTTTGGGCTAAGCGATCTGCACCAGATGCGGGGCCGTGTGGGGCGCTCAAACAAAAAAGCATTTTGTTATTTGCTTAGCCCTCCGCTTTCTACGCTTACTCCCGAAGCCCGCAAGCGCCTTAGCGCTATCGAAGAATTTTCTGATTTGGGGAGTGGTTTTAATGTTGCTATGCGAGATTTAGACATCCGCGGAAGCGGGAATTTGCTGGGAGCAGAACAAAGCGGTTTTATTGCCGAAATTGGCTTTGAGATGTATCATAAAATTTTAGATGAAGCCATACAGGAGCTAAAGGATGACGAGTTTAAAGATTTGTTCACAGATGAAAAGCCCCGCCCTTTTATCTCCTTTACCCAAATTGATACAGATTTGGAGGTTCTTATCCCTGATGATTATGTAACCA
>JAYVNR010000274.1:0-3192 GCA_043758305.1 Pedobacter sp.
TGCATGGCATAACATCATCTGGCAAAACACAGGTTTATATCCGCCTTATTGAAGAAGCCATTGCTACTGGCAAACAGGTTTTATACTTATTGCCTGAAATAGCTTTGACTACTCAGCTAATAGAACGTTTGCGCCATTATTTTGGAAATAATATTGGGGTATATCATTCTAAATTTAGCGATAATGAACGTGCCGAAGTATGGGGAAAAATCTTAAATAATGAATATCAGGTAGTTTTAGGTGCTCGCTCGGCAGTTTTTTTGCCATTTTCTAATCTTGGGCTAATTGTTGTAGACGAAGAACATGAACCCTCTTACAAACAATTTGATCCCGCCCCCAGGTATCATGCCCGGGATACAGCAATCTATTTTGCCCAAATACACCAGGCCAAAGTATTGCTAGGTTCAGCAACCCCAAGCTTAGAAAGCTATTATAACACCAAAACCGGAAAATTTGGATTGACGGAACTTTCAGAAAGGTATGGAGGATCATCGCTGCCGGTAATTGAGGTGATCAGCATTGCGGAAGAAACCAAACGCAAAACCATGCAATCTCATTTTACGGGCAGGCTCGTAGCGGAAATGCAACAAGCTCTAGATCGTAAAGAGCAGATAATCCTTTTTCAAAACCGCAGAGGATACTCGCCTTTTTTGCTTTGCCGCACTTGCGGATATTCGCCTAAATGCATCAATTGCGATGTAAGCCTCACGCTGCATAAAAGCACGCTTAAGCTCCATTGCCACTATTGCGGTTACAAACAGGAACTTATTGAGATTTGCCCTGCCTGCGGTTCTGCACATATTGAACAAAAGGGTTTTGGCACCGAAAAAATTGAAGATGACCTGAGCCTGATTTTCCCTGATGCATCCATAGCTCGTATGGACCTGGATGCAACAAGAACGAAGAATAGTTTCCAGAAGCTTATATCTGATTTTGAAGATCGAAAGATAGATGTGCTGATTGGGACTCAAATGGTAACAAAAGGACTTGATTTTGAACATGTTACAGTTATAGGGATTATAAGTGCAGACAGCATTTTAAATTACCCCGACTTTAGGGCTTATGAGCGAAGTTTTCAGCTTTTATCGCAGGTTGCGGGGAGGGCAGGAAGGCGGGAGAAGCCAGGCAAGGTGATTATCCAGGCATTTGATACCCAGCATCGCATACTTGATCAGGTTATTCGGAATGATTTTGAGGGAATGTTTAAGACAGAAGTAGCAGAACGCAAGAATTTCCATTATTCGCCCTTTTACAGAATGATTCAGCTTGATATAAAGCATAAAGATTTTCACCAGCTGAATTCTATTGCCGACAGGATTGCTGCTGATTTGAAGCAGACAATTGGTCAGGAACGTATCCTGGGACCGGAATTTCCTTTAATTGGGCGGGTACGCAATTACTATATTAAAACTATTACCATAAAAGTAGAACGTTCAGGTATCTCAATCCAGAAAATCAAGCAGGCACTTACAGAGATTTTATTAAGAGCAGAAATCAATAAAAATAATATAGGATCAATTGTCAGGATCGATGTTGATCCTTATTAATTGACAGATCCTAAATTATATTGAAGAGAAAGAATATTGAGCGGGCTTATCAGGAACTCCCATTTATTATAGTGTTGAAATGTACGCGTCCTCCCCGCATCTTTATACATCTTTTCCTGCGATTCGTAAGAATACAGCAAGTTAAAAGCACTCTCGGCACTGAGGGTTAGCTGATTGGTCAAATTGAATTTGATTCCTACAAAGGGCGTCAAAACCCCTCCGTTTTTTTCTGTGATCACATCGTACGGGTTAGTGAAGTTTGCAGGTCCGGCGTTATGCGACTCGCCTTTAAATTTATTTCGCGTAAAGCCAATATCAGAACCAAAAAACGGCTGTATCCTGGAATAAGTGATATTTTTTTCAAAACCTGCCTTTAGAGAGTAATCTGTTAATTTTCCTGTAGTTATTTCACAGTCGGAGCATTCGTTATTGAACGATAGATTTTTGGTAATGTAATCTGTAAGAACCCGATAGCTGATTTGATTATCATTAAACTTAAACAGCAGGCCGTTAAAATAAGAATTATAAAAATCTGAATAGTTTACATTTTTTAAAATTCTGGGCATTTGCTGTATGCTAAATGCTTTTAAGCCGATAGAATACATATACTCGTTTTGGGCAGATTTTATATGTTCCGATTTATAGTATAGAGGTGTTTTGACTGTATCAATATTTACAATTTGCCCCTTTACAGAGTTTATCGCACCGCACATTAAGATGAAAATAAGTAGTTTATATATCATATTCTTCAAGCTAATAGAAGCTATTCTACACTTCCTTCCCTAATTACAGTTTTACCTCGTATTAGTTTTTATTTTTGTAGCTGACAGCTAAATATGGCATATAAATTTATAGATGGCTACCGTGAACAGGGCGCACGCAAGAAACTCGTTTTAAAACTTAAGGAGCGAGGCATTGAAGACGAAAATGTATTGCAAGCAATTGGAAAAGTGCCACGCCATTATTTCTTTGACGAAACTTTTTGGGTGCAGGCCTATAAAGATATCGCTTTCCCGATAGGCGAGGGGCAAACCATATCGCAGCCCTATACTGTTGCATACCAAACCCAGTTGATGCATATCAAAAAAGGCGATACTGTGCTGGAAATAGGTACAGGATGCGGCTATCAAACCTGTATTTTATTAGAGCTTGGCGCAAAGGTTTATACCATAGAAAGGCAGGAGAATTTGTATAACCGCACTTCGCAAGTGTTGCCGCATATTGGATATAAAGCCCGATTCTATTGCGGAGATGGCTCTAAAGGAATTCCACAACACGCACCTTATGATAAGATACTCGTTACTGCAGGTGCGCCTTTTGTACCTGAACTATTATTGAAGCAGTTAAAAATTGGAGGCGTACTGGTTATTCCCGTAGGGGATGAGAAAGAACAGAAAATGATAACGGTTATTCGCGTAAGCGATACAGACTACGATAAAATTGTTTTAGATACCTTTAGATTTGTTCCTTTAGTGGGAGACCAGGCATGGTAATTTATTTCTGATCGTATTTCCAGTGGCGGGGCTTGCCCTCGCTTAGCCATTCAAGCGCTGTAGCGATTCTTTTTTGTTTGGTTTCTTCTGTTTTAGCTTCGTTAAACCATTGTATGTATTCTTTTTTGTGCGAGTAGCTAAAATTATCAAAA
>JAYVNR010000275.1:0-3176 GCA_043758305.1 Pedobacter sp.
AGTTCTTATCCCCGATGCGGTGTACCAGTCTAGCAAAAGTGAAATGCTTATTAAAATGGCAAGAACCAATAAAATACGTTGTGGCATAAAGAGTCTACAGCAGGTGCTTTAAAAAAGGATCGGTATAATCTGTTATAAATGCCAGGATATTTGGCAAATACTCAAACTCATGCTCCTGGTGCATAGTGGTAATAACAATAGCATTCATGCCACCATTAAGAGCAGCTTCAACTCCTTTAGGGTTATCCTCAAATACGATACAGTTTTCTGGATCTGCGCCCAGTAATTCAGCAGCCTTTAAGAAAGTTTGGGGATTGGGTTTGCTCAGTTCTACATCATCGGCGCTTACCGTTACCGGGATATATTTCCTGATGTTAAGCCCATCTAAAACAAAATCAACGTTTCCAGAAATAGCGGCAGAGCCAATTGCCATTGGGATTTTATGTTTCCAGGCTTCCTCTAAAAAAATACCAAGCCCTTTTATCAATTTTAAATGTGGCTTAAACGCTTCCTGATAAGCTTTTTCTTTTTTTAGTGACAGGCGCTGAATTTCTTCATCTATAAACTTTTCTTTTCCAAAAAGACGGTAGAAAAGCTCTTCGTTTTTGCCATACATATGCTGCTTCACGTCATCCATGCTCATGCTAAGGCCAAGGTCGTTGTTCAGGATGTTGTGCCAGGCTACCGTATGATATTCCATATCATCTACCATGGTGCCGTTCAAATCAAATAAAAATGCCTTTGCGGGAGTGTGGTCCATGTTCAATTATCAGAAATGTATGTATCGAATTTTTATTCGGCTACTGAAAAATTCAGGCTTGCCGAGCGTTAATATTTAGTATTTTGGGCAAAGATAACATTTGCCTTATGCCACTATTGCGATTACTTGTTGTGTTTGTTTTTTTTACATTTCTTGCATCTTGCAAGCAAACAACAACAGATAATAGGAAAGTTTTTAATATCAATCTTGATCAAGGGCTTACCTCGTTAGATCCTGCCTTTGCCCGTAACCAGTATGCCCTATGGATGGACAATCAGCTTTTTAATGGTCTTGTGCAGGTAAATGACAGCCTTGAAGCTGTTCCGGCAATTGCCAAAAGCTGGCAGATATCTCCAGATGGCAAAGTTTACACTTTTCATTTGCGCAATGATGTTTATTTCCATAACGACCCGTTGTTTAAGGGTGGCATAGGCCGTAAGTGCACGGCATCCGACTTTGTTTACAGTTTCGGGCGGATTATTGACCCTGCTATTGCTTCTTCGGGAGGGTGGATTTTTAACGGGAAAGTAACTGGAAAAGATGCTTTTACTGCCCCAAACGATAGTACATTTATTGTAAAGCTCATCAACCCCTTCCCGCCTTTTATGAGCATGCTCACCGCCCAGTACTGCTCTGTTGTGCCGCATGAAGTAGCAGATTATTACGGCAAAGATTTTCGTAGCCATCCGGTAGGCACCGGACCCTTTAAATTCAAATATTGGAAAGAAGGCGAAATATTGGTTTTGTTGAAAAATGAAAACTACTGGGAAAAAGATGGCAACCAGCGCTTGCCTTATCTGGATGCAATAAAAGCGACATTTATTGCGGATAAGCAAACTGCTTTTATGGAATTTATCAAGAAAAAGGTGGATTTTTTTAACGGGCTTGATGGCAGCTACCGCGATGATATACTCACTAAATTAGGCAAGCCTACCAGTAAATACAAGGGCAAATTCCAGATGCTCTTCGGGCCATTTTTAAATACAGAATATCTTGGCATGCTGGTAGATACCAATCTTGCAATTGTTAAGAATTCTCCTTTGCGGGACAAGCGTGTGCGGCAGGCAGTAAATTATGCTATCGACAGAAAAAAATTAGTAAAATACCTGCGAAACAGCATAGCTTTTCCGGGGCATTCTGGCTTTATTCCCAAAGGCATGCCAGGCTTTAATGCTGAGAATGTGACAGGGTATGAGTACAATCCGGAGAAGGCCAGAAAACTGCTGGCGCAAGCTGGTTATCCGTCGGGCAAAAATATGCCAGCCATAACGTTGCAAACCAGCACCACATACAAAGATCTGATTGAATTTGTGCAGGGCGAACTTAATCAGGTGGGAGTAAAATGCATCGTTGAAGTTAACCAGAGCACAAGCCTTCGGGATTTGATAGCTAAGAATGGCGTTAACTTTTTCCGTGGCTCATGGATCGCAGACTATCCTGATGCAGAAAATTACCTTTCAGTTTTTTATTCTAAAAACTTTGTGCCAGTTGGCCCTAATTATACAAATTTTAAAAACCCGGCTTTTGATAAACTATTTGAGCAATCCTATTATCAGCCTGATAACAATAAGCGCTATGCTATGTACCGGGAGATGGACAATATTGTAATGGAGCAGGCACCTGTTGTAATTTTATATTATGACGAGCTGATGAACCTTTATCAAAACAACCTGAGCGGATTTAGCATAAACGCTCAAAACCTGCTAATACTGAAGAGGGTTAAAAAAAACTGAGCTTGATATTAAGATCGCTCTAAGCCCGAAAAAAAGAAATTGCCCTCTATGTCGGCATTTTCATCTGAGTCTGAACCGTGTACGGCATTAGCTTCAATAGAATCTGCATATTTATTCCGTATAGTGCCAGGCTCTGCTTTAGTAGGGTCTGTAGCACCTATAAGTTTGCGGAAATCTTCAACTGCGTTGTCTTTTTCAAGGATAGCAGCAATTATTGGCCCTGATGACATAAAGCCAACCAGATCGCTAAAAAAACCACGCTCTTTATGCACAGCATAGAAAGTTCCGGCGGTTTGTGTTGTTAAGTGGGTATATTTTAGAGCGATAATTTTAAATCCAGCTGCTGTAATATCATTTAAAATTGCACCGATGTGCCCGTTTTCTACTGCATCGGGCTTAATCATTGTAAAAGTTCTGTTGGTTGCCATAGTTCTTAAAAATTGCTGCAAAAGTAGGGTTTTAAAAGCACACGGTGAAGCAAATATTTTAATACCTTTGCAATCTTTTGTCAAGAATGTTAGATATAGCGCTGCTAAAAAATCTGTTAGCTAAACCCCGGAGGATAGTTATTACCACCCATCATAAACCCGACGGCGATGCATTGGGCTCATCTCTTGGCTTATATAATTATCTGGCACAAAAAGGCCATCATGTTACTGTTATCAGCCCTACAGATTATCCTT
>JAYVNR010000276.1:0-9857 GCA_043758305.1 Pedobacter sp.
AGCCTTGATGCCTTCTCTTAGTTCTTTTAGATTTGGCTTGAATAAGGTTACATTTTTGTAAGCCAGAAAATTCCTTTTCTTAGGATCAACAACAGTAATGATTCCTTTCTGATTTGCCAGATTTACAATATTCTCTATCAGTGCCTGATTTATTACGCCCTTATCGTAATCTTCAAAAACTATGCAATGGATTGTTTGTGAATCAATTATTTGTTTGATCTTTTCTGTAAGCGCAAAGCTTTCCTCATCAGCAACAGGTTGATCAGTTTCAGAATCAATGCGCACAACATGTTGATTATGTGCAATTACCCTGGATTTAACAGTAGTGGGCCTATTTTTTGATTTAATAATCCCTTCCGTTGTAAATCCATGTTGGCTTATTATAGCCATAAAATCATCGCCATCTTTATCATCGCCAATAACTGTGCATATTATCGGTTTGGCTCCCAATGCCTCAATATTCAGGGCAACATTTGCTGCGCCGCCAAGTCGATTTTCTTTTTTGTGAATCGATACAATAGGGACAGGAGCTTCTGGAGAAATACGCTCAATTTTGCCCCATAGGTAGGCATCGAGCATTACATCGCCAATTATAAGAATGTTGAGATTGTTAAACTGCTGAAACAGGTTTTGCATTTTTCAACCCCTCAAGAGCAAATCGAATACGTTTACAGGCCTCAATCAATTTTTCATCAGCAGCGGCATAAGATATTCTAATAGACTTTGCATCGCCAAAAGCATCGCCACTTACAACTGCCACATGGCCAGTGTTCAAAAGGAACAAGGCAAGGTCATCGGCATCTTTTATAAGTTCCCCATCTGGGGTAGTTTTACCAAAGAAGGAGCTAACATCCGGAAAGAAGTAAAATGCACCCCCAGGTAAATTAGTTTTTACTCCAGGGATATCTTTCAACAATTCATAAACCAGATTGCGTCTGCGCAAAAAAACTTCACGCATTTCTTTTATAGTTTCCAGCCCGCCTTCATAAGCAGCAATTCCAGCCCGTTGTGTTATAGAACAAGTTCCTGAAGTAATCTGGCTTTGCAACTTATCGCATGCATTGGCAATTTCTTTGTTGCTAACAGAATAACCTATCCGCCAGCCAGTCATCGCATAAGCTTTTGATAAGCCATTGATTATTATAACACGGTCTTTTATGCTTTCAAATTCTGCAATTGAAACATGCTTGTCTAAAAAGTTGATATGTTCGTAAATCTCATCAGAAATTATATATATGTCCGGATGTTTTTCAAATACCTTTACAAAAGCCGCCAGTTCATCACGCGTATAAACCATCCCGGTAGGATTGTTCGGGGATGAGAACATGAATAACTTGCTTTTTGGCGTAATAGCAGCTTCAAGCTGTTGAGGGGTAATTTTGAAATCAGTTTCAATAGTGGCATCAATAAAAACTGATTCGCCTTCTGCCAATTTAACCAGCTCTGAATAAGATACCCAGTATGGGGTTGGAATGATCACTTCATCTCCGGGATTGATCAGGCACATGATGGCATTTGCCAGAGATTGCTTGGCTCCTGTAGAAACCACAACCTGATCAAACGTATAATCCAGATTATTTTCACGTTTCAGCTTAGCTGCGATAGCTTTGCGCAACTCGGGGTATCCCGCTACTGGCGTGTAATAGGAATAGTTTTGGTCTATAGCATTTTTCGCCGCCTGCTTTACAAAATCGGGAGTGAAAAAATCGGTTTCGCCAAGGCTTAGGCTAATCACATCAACGCCTTTTGCTGCAAGTTCCCGCCCAAGCTTTGCCATTTTAATTGTGGCTGATTCGGACAGGTTGTTTATTCTATTTGATAAAACTGCCATGTTGTTATTAAAAAGGCAAAGATATAAACCTCTAACAATTCAATGCACAATTTAATGTTTAATAAAATGTTAAAAATCCATTGCACAATATAACTTAGCAGCTTATTACCAACCCTTGCAATCCCAAAGAAAAACTATTCTAATTGCCCTGATTATTAGCATATTAATAATGTTAGGGAAGTTTATTGCTTATTTTATTACATCTTCTAACGCTATCCTGACAGATGCTGCCGAAAGTATAGTGAACGTTTTGGCAAGCTCTTTTGCCTTCTATAGCATATACCTGTCTTCTCGGCCTAGAGATATCAACCATCCCTATGGACATGGGAAAGTTGAATTCTTTTCCATGTTTGTAGAGGGCATCCTGATAATGATAGCGGGGCTTATAATAGGGGCAAAGTCTATCTATAACATTCTCAACCCCCAAGATGTAACCGAGCTGGTAAATGGCGCTATTATTATCGGCATTACAGGTTTGGCCAATTTTATAATGGGAAGTTATCTTGTTAATTCAAGCAAAGTTTATAACTCTATAACGCTGTATGCCGATGGCAAACATCTTAAAACCGATGCCTACAGTAGCGCAGGGCTTGTAATTGGTTTATTGCTTATAAATTATACAGGAATTAATTATCTGGATAGCGCAGTGTCAATACTTCTGGCGCTGTTTATTGTTTTCAACGGGTATAAACTAGTTAGGAAGTCTGTAGCCGGATTAATGGACGAATCTGATTTTGTTAAGCTGAAAAATGTAATTGCCATTTTGGACGAAAACAGGCACGATGCATGGATAGATGTGCATAATTTGCGCACTCAGCAATACGGGCATGAGCTGCATATTGATTGCCATGTTACATTGCCTTATTATTTCGATCTAAATCATGTGCATGAAGAAATCTCTCAAATTGATACGCTGATGAATCAGAAAAGTGATATCAGAACAGAATTCTTTATCCATTCGGATCCTTGTTTGCCTCAATGCTGCCATTATTGCCGTGTTAAGAATTGCCCGGTTAGAAGTGAGGAAAAGCGAACAGACATACATTGGACTATGGAAAACGTTGCCAGAAATCATAAGCATTTCGAATGATGGCAAGTGTTGCTAAAACTTAAACGAAGTGCTTTTGTTAATTAAGAAAAAGAATTATGGCAGAAATTCAGGTACGGCGTAAAAATAATAACCACTGGTGGTTATGGCTTATCATACTGGTTGTTATTGTGGCAGCAGCCTACTATTTATATACCAACAAGTATATTTAAAATAAGCTTTTAGCTTAGCCTCTGCAATTTCTCATTTAAACTAAATTATTATGTCTAACACAGAAAAAGGGTATGCTCACCTAAAAGAACTTGATAAAAGCAAATATGAAATTGCTGATGGGGAATCGGATATCAGAGGATGGACGGTTAAGAACGAGCAGGGGATTATCCTTGGGGAAGTAGATGACCTTATTTTAAATACAGAATCTAAAAGCATAGATTATTTAGTTCTAAACTTAGAGCGCAATGAACTTAATATGAGAGACCGCCATGTCTTACTGCCTCTGTCGTATGCAAAAATCAACGAAGTTCATAAAAATGTTATTTATAAAGGTGTTATGGCCAATGAATTAAGCGCTTTGCCTCTATATGAAAAGGGTAAAATCAACAGAAATGCTATCGATCACACTGCCCATGTTTTTAGGGAAATTGATATTTCGGAGAAATAATTTGTGTGCTCAGGAACATTCATCATTATATATAATTTTCTTACTATCCTGCCTGGATAAAATCTTATGATTTCAGCCAATTGTCCTAATTTTGGCAATTGATGCAAAATACTTATCAATTTAATGTTCGGGTATACGGGTTGCTTGTCAATCAAAATAATCAGTTGCTTTTAAGCGATGAACAGGAACAAGGCATGCGCTTTACAAAGTTCCCTGGAGGTGGCTTAGAATATGGCGAGGGTTTAAAAGAGTGCTTAAAACGTGAATTTTTAGAAGAATGTAATGCGGATATTGAGGTTTCAGAACATTTTTATACAACAGATTTTTATATAAAATCTGCTTTTAACGATAGCCAGATTATCAGCATTTATTATTTTGTGAAGCCTGTTGGCGAATTTAAAATACAGGTTAAACAAAAGCCCTTTGATTTTGACGGAGCAGGAAACACACTTCAGGCATTTAGATGGAAAGATATCCCAGAGCTATCTATTGAAGACACTACATTTCCAACTGACCAAAAAGTTATAGAATTGCTAAAAGAACAATGGCGCAAGATTTAGCTGCACGAGACCAGGCTGTAATATGGCATCCTTATACGCAAATGAAGATTGCACATCCTCCCATTCCAATAATTAAGGGCGAAGGGGTGTATCTTTTTGAAGGAAACGGAAAAAAATATATTGACGCTATATCTTCCTGGTGGGTGAATATTCACGGGCACGCACATCCGTATATTGCACAGAAAGTAGCAGAACAGCTCTATGTGCTTGAACATTCAATATTTGCAGGTTTCACACATCCTGGCGCAATAGAGCTTGCCGAACGGTTGCTTCAGATCATCCCATCAAACCAAAAGAAAATATTTTATTCGGATAATGGATCTACTGCGGTAGAAGTAGCTCTTAAAATGTGCTTCCAATATTGGAGCAACCAGGGGCAAGAGCGCACAAAGGTTATTGCCTTGCAAAATTCTTACCATGGCGATACTTTTGGAGCTATGGCAGTAAGTGCAAGGAGCGCTTTTACTGCTCCTTTTGAAAAATTGATGTTTGATGTGCAGTACATTGAAGTGCCTCATAAAAACAATATAGCAGCGCTTAAAAAACAAATTTCCGATCTGCCATTTCAGCCTGCAGCTTTTATTTTTGAGCCGCTTGTTCAAGGTGCGGGGGGCATGAATATGTATGAAGCCGAATTTTTAGATGCTCTTATAAAAGAATGTAAAAAACACGGCATCCTAACAATTTGCGATGAAGTGATGACCGGATTTGGCCGTACCGGAAATTATTTTGCTTCAGATTATCTCGAGGAGCAACCGGATATACTTTGTTTTTCTAAGGGCATTACAGGCGGCACAATGGCATTGGGCGCAACTTCCTGCACAAACGAAATTTACAGTGCATTTCTATCTGATGATAAATTAAAAACTCTTTTTCACGGGCATTCCTTTACAGCAAATCCGGTGGCCTGTGCAGCAGCATTAGCCAGCATGGATTTATTGCTGCAGCCTGCAACCATGGAAAATATCCAGCGGATAACGGATAGCCATTCGGTTTTCCTTAAAAAGGTTAAAGGCCACCCAAAACTTGCTGACGCAAGGCAAACGGGTACAATCATAGCTTTTGAATGGAGAACAGAAACCGGAACTTCTTATTTTGATAGCTTAAGGGATAAGCTCTATGCTTTTTTTTTGGAAGCAGGGATCATCCTTCGGCCACTTGGCAATATTGTATATATTATGCCACCATATTGCATAACTAACGATGAATTGAGCTATATCTATTCAAAAATTGAGGAAGCGTTAGGCCTGTTTTAATTTAAACTTTAATTTTTCATGTTATCAAAGCTTTTCACACAACTAACTGCCAACGATTTCTTGCACGCAAGACTGCTGAATACGCTCTCTTTGATGGAAAACACAGGCGCAAGAAAAATATCTTCCTGCGAGCATAAAACCGAAGTCACATTAATTGTGCTTAAACATGCTGCAGAAGAACATAGACACGCATACTATCTTAAAAAACAGATAGAAAAATTAAGCACTACTGCTTGCCCAACGTACGCCGATGAGTATTTGTTAGCTCCGGCAGATAGCCGTTACTACCTCAACAAATTAGACATTCAGGTTTGTAAATATCTAAAGGCTGCTCTTTCCTTATCGGGATATGATTTGAAGTTTGCAGCATATTTATTAGTAACCTATGCGATAGAAGTGCGGGCTGATGAACTTTATCCTGTTTATCAGGAAGCATTGACCGAAGCATCAAGCAGGGTCAACGTAAAATCTATTATCCTGGAAGAAGAGGGCCATCTTGAAGAAATGCTAAGCCAGCTAAAGCAATTTTCCCCCGAATGGGAAACTCATGCTAAAAAAGCAGTAGAAATTGAAGCTCGATTATTTAATGTATGGATAGAGGCACTTCAGAATGAAATAGTTCCACCCACTCCATTTGGCATAATCTCAACTAATTCGCATTAGATCATCAATTTTAGCTACAATCTTTTAGTTTTGGCTTAGCCCATGACTATCTACGAAACTCTTTCGCATTACTGGGGCCATAGCCAGTTCAGGCCCTTGCAGGAAGACATAATAAATTCTGTGGTTGATGGCAATGATACACTTGCCCTTATGCCAACTGGCGGTGGAAAATCTATCTGCTTTCAGGTACCTGCTATGATAAAGCCGGGTATATGCATCGTGGTCTCGCCACTTATAGCTTTAATGAAAGATCAGGTTGAAAACCTGCTCTCAAAAGGTATTAAGGCTGTTTCTATAGTTTCTGGCATGGGCAAACGCGAGATAGATATTCTTTTGGATAATTGCATTTACGGCCAGATTAAATTTTTGTACCTGTCTCCCGAAAGGCTTCTTTCTGAATTAGTACGTGAGCGCATCAGGCATATGAAGGTAAATCTGATTGCTATTGACGAAGCGCATTGCATCTCCCAGTGGGGATATGATTTTAGGCCGCCTTATTTGCAATTATCTAAGCTTAGAGAACTGCATCCAACTGTTCCCGTGCTGGCTTTAACTGCCACCGCTACCGAGCGGGTAGTTGATGATATACAGGAAAAGCTGGGCTTCAAAAAATCTAATGTTCTTCGCAAAAGCTTTGAGCGCAAAAATCTAAGCTACGTAGTAGCAACTGATGAGAATAAACTGCGAAAGCTTTTTACTATAGCAAAAAAAGTTTCAGGGTCGGGCATTGTGTATGTTCGCAATCGCCGTGAAACGCAGGAAGTTGCCAGGCTGCTCAACCAAAATGGCATTGCCAGCGATTTTTATCATGCCGGCCTTGAAACCCCTGTTAAGAGCGCCCGGCAGGAGGCCTGGAAAAATAATAGAATAAATATAATTGTTGCCACAAATGCTTTTGGCATGGGCATCGATAAGCCGGATGTACGATTTGTGGTGCACCTTGATTTGCCAGAGAGCCTGGAAGCATACTATCAGGAAGCCGGGCGGGCGGGCCGCGATGGCCAAAAATCTTTTGCAGTATTGCTTTATAACATATCAGATCGGTTGCAACTTGAGAAACGATTTTTGCTAAATTTTCCACCTGTAGAAGAAATAAAAAAAACATATCACTTGCTCTGCAACTATTTTCAGATTGCCTATGGAGCAGGCGAGGGAATTTCCTTGGAATTTGACATAGCTGATTTTTGTTCGAGATTTAAGCTCGATGGCATAAAAACTGTTAATGCTTTGAAGTTTTTAGAACGCGATGGGTATATAGCTTTATCCGAGAACGTTTTTTTGCAATCGCGTGTACGCATAATTGCCTCTGCAGAAGATGTTTATAGTTTTCAGATTGAGAATGCTATATATGATGGCTTTATAAAAATCTTATTAAGATCATATGGAGGGTTGTTCGATCAGTTTACAACAATTAATGAAACAGACTTATCCAGGCGTGTAAGCCAGTCACGCGAGCAGGTAGTAGTTATATTAAGGAAATTAGAAGAATTAGGATTATTAAGCTATATGCCTCAAACAGATAAGCCGCAACTGCTTTTTGTAAAACCTCGTGCCGAGCCTCAAAATCTTGCAATTGATGCACAATATTTAGCCCAGCGCAAGCAAATTATGCAAAAACAAATAGCATCTGTAATTGAATATGCTGAAGCTAAAACTTGTAGAAGTTTTTTGCTTTTGACGTATCTGGATGAAACTAATGCCCATAAATGTGGAATTTGTGATGTATGCCTGGAGGAAAAGCGAAGCTTAAATGAAAAATTCTTATCTGATTTTATTGCAGAGGAGATATTTCAATTATTGCCTGGAAAGCATATGCATCTTGATGAGCTTGTTTCCTCATTAAAGCCCGGCACAGAAAAACAACGGATAGATGTTATACGCAATCTGTTAGATGCAGGTAAAATAAAATACGATGGCGAAAAATATTATGCCTAAGCTTTTATAACTTCGTATGATTTATTAAATCCTAAATGCCAATAACCGGACAAAAAAATAACAAAAAAACAATACGGGCATGGGCTATGTTCGATTGGGCCAATTCGGCGTATAATCTGGTTATCACATCCACAATATTCCCGGCTTATTATACCGCTATTACTACTACCAAAGAACATGGCGACAAAGTAAAATTCTTCGGAATTGAGATTGTCAATACAGTTTTATCTACGTATGCCCTCGCGGTAGCTTATTTGGTGATTGCTTTTTTAACTCCCATATTAACTTCCATTGCAGATTATCGTGGCAACAAAAAAATATTCATGCAAATGTTTACCTGGTTAGGTGCGTTATCCTGCGGTATGCTGTTCTTCTTTGAACTTAAAACATTAGAGCTGGGCATCATCTGCTTCGCATTAGCCGCCATTGGGTATTGTGGGGGCTTTGTTTTTTATAATTCTTACCTGCCCGAAATTGCCACGCCAGATAAACAGGATGCTGTAAGCGCAAAAGGTTTTTCTTACGGATACATTGGCAGCGTAATCCTTCAGGTTATTTGTTTTGTATTTGTATTGTCGCCAAAAACGTTTGGCCTTAACGGACAATCTTCTGCCCAATTAGCATTTTTATTGGTTGGTTTATGGTGGATTGGCTTTTCGCTAATCCCATTCAAAGTGCTCCCCAAAGGCAGCCCTAACTTTCAAAAAATTGATAAAAAAGTGCACAACGGTTTTCAAGAACTGGGAAAGGTTTGGGCACAGGTCAAAGAAATGCCTTTGTTAAAACGCTATTTGCCCGCTTTTTTCTTTTACTCTATGGGCGTGCAAACCATCATGTTGGTAGCTACAAATTTTGCTGCAAAAGAACTGCATATGGATACGCCCTCACTTATTACTATCATCCTTATCATCCAGTTAGTTGCTATTGGAGGCGCTTGGGCAATGTCGAAGCTTTCAGGTATTTATGGCAATGTGCGGGTGCTTATTTGGGTTGTTATGCTGTGGATAAGTGTTTGTGTTGTTGCATTCTTTGTACAAAACGCAACGCAGTTTTACATTTTAGCGGTTGTAGTAGGGCTTGTGATGGGCGGGATCCAATCGCTTTCGCGTTCAACGTATTCAAAATTTATCCCTCAGGACATTCCTGACACTGCTTCATTTTTCAGTTTTTATGATGTAACAGAAAAACTGGCAATTGTGTCTGGATTGTTTGGCTTTGGATTTATTGAAGCATTAACCGGGAGCATGCGCAATTCCACCTTATTCCTGGCGATATTATTCGCAATAGGTTTGCTTATTTTAATTTCTTTGCGCTCTTTGGAGAAAAAGCAGTTAAAAAATCCTGAAATTAGCGCCGCTTTATAGCCTTAAGGCTGCGCACATTACCAGTGCTTTTTTCATGAATATAGAATTATTTATCCCCTGTTTTATAGATCAGTTATATCCCGAAACGGCTTTTAATACAATTAAAGTGCTTGAAAAGGCGGGCTGTAAAGTTTCATATAACCCCGGGCAAACCTGTTGTGGCCAGCCCGCATTTAATGCCGGATTTTGGGACGAGGCCAAAGCTGTAGGCAACAAGTTCCTGAACGATTTTTCTGAAAACGGATACATCGTATCTCCATCAGCATCGTGCACTGGCATGGTGAAAAATTATTATAACGACCTCTTTACCAATACAGTTGTCCACAACAAGTGCCGCAATATCCAGAACAATATCCACGAACTTTCTGATTTTTTGGTGAACGTAATCAATAAAGATTATTTCGGGGCCGAGCTTGAGGGGAGGGCTGTTTACCACGATTCATGTGCTGGGCTACGGGAATGTAAGATAAAAGCAGAGCCAAGGCAGCTGCTATCAAAAGTGCACGGGCTCGACCTTGTGGAGATGAAGGATACGGATA
>JAYVNR010000277.1:0-27083 GCA_043758305.1 Pedobacter sp.
CGGCGATGGGGGGCGTGGCGGACATATAGTACTAAAAGGAAACAGCAACCTCTGGACGCTCCTTCATTTAAAATACCGCAAACATGTTATTGCCGAAGATGGGCAGGCGGGCGCAAGCGCTTTAAAATCCGGCAAAACCGGTAAGGACGAAATACTGGAGGTTCCCCTAGGCACAATCGCTAAAGATTCACTTACAGGCGAAATCTTATTTGAAATTACCGAACACGGGCAGGAGAGGATTTTAACCTCTGGCGGAAGAGGCGGTCAGGGAAACTGGCATTTTAAGACCCCAACCTTGCAAACCCCACGATTTTCTCAGCCGGGAGAGCCCGGGAAAGAGGAATGGATGATACTGGAACTACAGATTTTGGCAGACGTTGGTCTTGTAGGCTTCCCGAATGCGGGGAAATCAACGCTCCTTTCAGTATTGTCGGCGGCTAAGCCTGAGATAGCTGATTATCCTTTCACTACGCTGGTGCCTAATTTGGGAATAGTATCATACCGCGACAATAAATCGTTTGTGATGGCTGATATACCGGGCATTATAGAAGGAGCATCCAAGGGGAAAGGCTTAGGGCTTCGGTTCCTTAGGCATATTGAGCGCAACTCGGTGCTGCTGTTTACCGTACCTGCAGATACCAGCCGAACAATTAAAGAAGAATACGAAATCCTGCTTAATGAGCTAAGCGAATATAATTCGGAGCTTATGCATAAACCTCGAATGGTAGCCATAACTAAATCTGATATGCTTGATGAAGAGCTGGTTCATGAAATGAAAAGACAGCTCCCCGAACTGCCTTATATTTTTATTTCGTCTGTAGCGCAAAAAGGGTTGGTAGAGTTGAAGGATTTGTTGTGGAGGGAGTTGAATAGGGCTTAAGTAGTTTGAGCTTACCGTCATTGCGTTTTGACGTCATTGCGAGGCACGAAGCAATCTGTTCTTTTTGACCACATATTGCCGAGTCGTATATCTTCGAAATCTATTCTTTCCACTATATGGCGTCGTGCCTCCTCGAAATGACGTGGTGCACTAAGTCTTACTCTATCACCCTTTCCCTTGCCTTAACCGCCGGGTTGCCCTGATAAATCCCATATGCTTCCAAATCTTTTGTAGCCACAGAACCGGCAGTTAATATGGAATGCGAATGCGCCGTAACTCCCGGACATACTATCGCCTGCGCCCCTATCCAAACCCCTTCTTCCAGTATAATTGGCGAAACAATCAGATCAAAAGTTAATTTTTTATAATTATGATTCCCGGTAAGCAGCATCGCTCCCTGTGAGAGGCAACAATTTACTCCGATCTTCACCTGGACCAGGCAATCTATCCACACGTTTTCGCCAATCCAGGTATGATCTCCTACTTCCAGCAACCAGGGATATTTGATATTGACACAAGGCTTTATCTCAACATGCTTACCAATCTTGGCCCCAAACAAGCGAAGGATAGATGCTTTTATTGAGCTGACTGGCAACAACGACGTTTTAAACACAACAGCGTTTACATAAAACCAAAGCAACCGTTTAAAGGCTGATCCGCCAGTATTAAACCACGAATTATTATATGAAGACAGGTCTGTTTTCAAAACTTATAACTTAGGCTTACCAACTTTTTACTCAGGACTCATCACTTACAACTTATCACTTACAACTCTACGGTTCACCCACCAATACAAAATACCCATCACCATTAAATATAAAATAAGATTGAAAAGGCTGTGATGGTCTATTTTTAGATTTTCCAATTGCTTATTGCCATGTAAAGAAAGCAAAATAAACCGAACGATATTTAACGATTGTATTAGCAGTAGCCCTACCGGGAGGAACAAAGCTTTAGATTTTATCGGCTTAGGCCAGGCCAGCACAAATGCGGCAAAAAAACTCATTACGCCATAGCCGAGGCAGGAATATACCAGTTTTACGCCCCCATGCCCGTAAACATATAAGAGGATATCACTGGTATACGTCACATAGCCCATCTGTTGCAGCAGAAAAGCGCTTGTTCCTAACAGCAAATGCCGCAAGGCCCTAATATAATTTAGGTGCTGGTCTAGCCAGGGAAAATACAGATTGCCAGGAGCAGTAATCCCGATATAGAACAAAGTAAAATAATCGAGTATGAAATAAAATAACAGGAACTTTACTATGAAATAAACACTGCTATAATTGTTCTTGAAGGCAACTAAGCCATTGGGCAGTACAATTTTAACCACTGTGCAAAATTAATTCTATATACAATGTTCTATAGGTAACATCTACGAGTTGATGAAATAGGGAATTTATTCTGATGTATGGTCAATTAATGCAAAAGTGTACGCCTTTTTATGTTTTAAAAACCAGAAAATATTATACACATTTCGTAAACATTAGGAGAAATCTCTGAACGTTTCGGATAATCTCCCCATTTCCTGTTTTTATACTGAAACTAATGGCAGCTTAGATTTAGACGGGTAAAATTTATCGCGGTACTTTAGAATTGGATACTCCACAACTTTGCTCATTACAATCCCAATTATGAACGTTAGGCTAAAATATAATAGGTAATACATATATCCTGAAAAGAAATGCTTTACAATGTCATTAATAAATCCATGGAAAAGATAGATACAATAAGAGTATTTACCGAGAATGGCCAAGAAATTAAATGACGATAATTTATTCTCCTTCTTATATTCTAAAAAGTACACTAAGAGATAACCGAAGCATATCGGATTCAGGGATAAATTTATAACAGATGTCCATCTATTATCGGATATGGGGAATAGAAAATTAATGGATAGAATTATTATTGAAATATAAACGCCAATTTTATTGCCTAAAACAATTTTTTTAATATACGAGGGTTTAAAGTTCCATAAATAACTTAGAAGAACACCGAAAAACAAGGAGTCGAAACGAAAATGGCTCCTTGAATAATCCCTATCAAAGTTGTAATCCGTGTAGTGATAATAATTTTGCAATCGAAAATATAAGCCGCCTACTAAAAAAATGATGTAGGCAATCGTTAGTGCAGGCAAACTGAGCTTTTTAAGCTTAATTAGCAAGAAGAGCAAGACTGCTAAAAGCAAGTAAAAATGTTCTTCTACACATATCGACCACAACCAGGGGTTATTATACCTAAAATAATTTGAAACAAATATGCTTTCATTTAGGAGCCCCTCCACACTATTATAATCAGTATGAGTAGGAGTTAAAATTAATCGGCTTGTGAAAGAAATTGCCAGGAAAAGATAGTAGGCCGGGTAAATTTTTAGGCCTCGTCGTATTAAAAAACGTTTGGGGTCAAAAGAAGATTGGGACTTGAATTCATTAAAGATAAGGCCTGAGACCAAAAAGCCACTTAAAACAAAAAAAAGGTCAACACCAATCCAGCCACCGATTGCAATTGTTCGAAAAACAGGCAAAAAAACGTTGTCTCCATAGATATCGAGGTGACGGAACATTACGAGGATAACGCCTAAAAATCTTAACAAGTCCAATCTATTATTTCTCATCGGAGATATGAAGTATCTGCTTTATTAAGCTTCAATTGCCTCTCTGTACATATCCAAATATTGACTTATCAAAACGCTTTCATTAAATTGTTCTGAAACCACCAATGGCCCCCTTTGGCGGATAGGCAAAAACTCCTCTTTATGTGACGCGATGTAACCCAGGTTTTCCATCAGCGCAGCTTTGGTGCGCTTAAATGTCCACCCTAGCTTTTCTCGTTCAACTACATCAGCAAGCCCAACATTTTTGCTGATCAGAACAGCCGTGCCTACGCTAAGGCTTTCAAGCACTGCATTGGCAAAATTTTCGTCATAACTGGGCAAAATAAACAGGTCGTGTTGCTGTAAAGCATTAAATTTTTGATGATGATCAAGAAAGCCAAGCCAAATTATTCGGTCTTTAATGCGTTTACTTATGGCGAGAGTTTTTAAGTTCTCTATATATTCTTTTTGCCCCAATCCGGCAATACTTAGCGTCCATGTCCAATTAACTTCAGATAGTACATCAAATAAAAGTTCCAGTCCCTTTTTTTCATCTATTCTTGAAAGAAAAATCATTTTTAGTGCACTATTTGTTGTTATAACCGGACGCAATAAACTTACAGCATGATCTCTAGCAGAAATCTTTATCAAGTTGGGTATAATGCTTATGTTTCCAGGCTTAAGCAAATCAACAATATCTTCTTTTTCCTTTGCGCTGGTTACGTGAAAAGCAGTATGTTTCAGAAGCATTCTAGCGGGTGTAAAGAATATTTTTTTTAACAATACATTATTATGGGTAAATGAGTACCGGCTTAAAGTACCCCTCGGGCTAAAAACTACCGGGACACCCATGATAAGGGAAATCAGGCATGTGCTTACCGAGACCGTGTTCCACCATGCGTGTATATGAACCAAATCAAACGATCGTACGTGCCTAATGAGGTTAATGATCAACATCGGTGAGAAATGAGAATGATCCTTAGTGTACCGTTTAAAATAAGTTACTTTCACGCCATCCACCTTCTGCGGCATACCAGTGTTTACATCAAGTTCAGCTATTCCATTAGCGGTTGTGGTATATACTTCAACATAATGCTTTTTGGTTAAAGCTTCACACAGTCCTGAAACGGATATTATTGGGCCTCCATAAATATATGCGGGTTTATAGCTTGCGCTTACTTGTAATATTCTAAGTTCTCTTTTATTCGGCTTAGCAAATGTATTTTCATAAAAATCAGTATAGAGAGATACGATAAATCCATGCTCGAAATCTTTTCGGACTTGCCCCGGGGCCTGGATTTCTATTCTTTTCCTATTCTTTTTATCGTAATAAACGGTTTCGAGCAGTGCTGATAATACAACAGAATCGGCTTCACATATCCATCCTAACTCTTTTTCTGCTACATATTCACTAATGCCAACTTCATGGCTTAATACCACAGGTGTGCCGCAGGCTAATGCTTCTATAGCTGCAATCGCAAAGTTTTCACTTTTAGACGGGAGAATAAATATATCATTTTGAGCCAGGAATTTGAATTTGTTATCTCCTTTCTTCCAACCAGCCCAGTTGATCCTTTCCTCCAGTCCCAACGATTTTGCCAGGCTCCTCAGTTCATTCAGGTAGCTTTCCTCCCCCGACCCGGCAATGTTCAATACAAATGGAAACTTTACTTTAGCTAGAGCATAAAATAAAATATCGAGCCCCTTCTTGGGGTCAATTCTGGAAAGGAAAGCTAATTGCAAAATTTCCTGTTCACTATGCCTTTCAACATATCCGGGCAGCTTGATAAGATTGGAAGCAATAAAACCTTCCCAAGCAGGGTTTACCTCTAAGCTCTCCTTCCATTCTGGCATTGTGCATGCGTGCAGATATGAATTTCTAAGCAGGCTTTTGCCAAATAGCCAGTGAACAAGAGCTTTTGTTAATGAGTTCTGTGTTTCAAATGTGTAACCGCTCAACATACCGTGAGGAGATATTACAGGCTTTATTCGCTTAAGCTTGCATATTAAAGCTGAAACTATAACCAGGATGCTCCACCAGGAATGGATATGTACTACATCAAAATGCCTGATATTTTTCCATAATGCTTTATAGAGTGCCGGGCTGATATGGGTATGGTCGCCGGTTATTCGGCTAAAATAGTAAACGTTTACGCCTTCTATCACTTGTAATTTGCCCGGTTCTACAGCAAGTTCTTCTTTTCCATTAGCCGTAGTAGAATATACGGTAACCTCATGGCCCTGCCTGGCTAAGCCTTCGGCAAGCTCGCTGACCACTACAGTAGTACCGCCGTAAATAACAGCAGGTTTGTAAGAAGGGATAACAAATAACAGGCGCATCTAATTGGCTTTACGCTGCTTTTTTAACTCGTATATTTTAGCATCTATCAGAAATCTGAACCAAAAGCATTGTAGAAAATGGAAAATAAGCCCCCTTTTTCCATCAAGAAAGCCCAGGCGCAAAAAGTAGCGCACCAAGAAGTAAATTACCGGACGTACAAACAGAGGGAAGCGCTCATAAATATTTTTGATGTAGCGCCGTTGCTGTATAGGGTCACCAGACAACTTTCCATCTATAGTGCCTGTACTTAGATGATCCCGTCCCCTGAACTGCTCCCCGGCTTCCAGCGTCGACCATTTATCATGTCTTTGTGTAAATGTTGAAAGCGAATCTGTGATCAGATCTATAATATCACCTTTTACCTTTAGGCTGTCACCTTCCACCTTAAAATGCTGGTCGTAGAGCTTTTCTTCACAATAGCCTTTTCCTTTGCGGAACATTACAGCATGATAAGTAGGGTAGTGGCCTCCATACCTGATCCATTTGCCCATAAACATGGTTTTACGGCTTGCCATAAATCCATTGATGTTTTCCGGTATGCCTTTCCTGAACCATTCATCCACATCAGCTTTAAACTCCGGTGTGAGCCTGTGGTCTGCATCCATGTTTAATATCCATTGAGTTTTAATAGGCAGACTGCAGATGGCCCAGTTGCGCTGCCGGCTATAATTCTCAAAAGGGTGGCTTACTACCTGTACGGGATAGGATGAAAGGATTTTTAGTGTTTCGTCAGTAGATCCCGAATCAACCACATGGATGTCTTCAGTAAACCCAATAACACTGTCCAGGCACTCGCGAATATTTTTTTCTTCGTTAAAGGTTAAAATGATTACGGAAACAGGTACGTTCATAGGCGTATAGTCGGGATGATGAGATGCGCTACTTCCTTCATAGTGGATTTCTCCGCCCATAATTATCAGGTTTGGTAGAGCCTTGCAGCAGTGGCATAATCAAGAAACTTGTTCAGCGATATTTTTATACATCTCTATATAACTTTTGGCTACATTTTCTTTTTGGAATTTTTTGCTGTTCTCATAGCCTGCGTTAACTAGTTTTATTCTTAACGCTTCATCAGAAATCAGTAGCTCTATGCCGGCTTTTATTTGACCAATATCATACGGATCAACCAGTAAGGCTCCTTTTCCCGCCACTTCTGGAAGCGAGGAACAGTTAGATGTAAGTACAGGAAGGCCGCATGCCTGTGCTTCCAGCACTGGCATGCCAAAGCCCTCCACCGTAGATACAAAGCCCAGCATATCCGCTTTAACATACTCCTGATGAATTTGCTCCAAGGAAATGTTAAAATAATTTTCGTAGGAGATGTTGTTTTCTGACAAGAGCCTTTCCTGCTCAGCGCTTAATTTGCCTATTATTACAAGAACACAACTGATTCTTTTTAGAGAAGCGATAAGCCTTTCACGATTTTTATTGAATGCTGCTCCAACCTGCAAAATCCTAGGCTGGTTGACATTGAACTGGCGGGGAATAGGTTGGTATATGGGATCTATAAAATGATAGATTAATTGAATTTTCCCGGGATCAACGTTTATTTCTCGTAGAATATCCTCTTTGGCCGCCTCAGAACCAACCGTTACATGATGTGCAAAACGCACTGGCAGGCGTAGCCAGAACAGCTTTAGTACCCATCGCGTTAAGCCCTTTGTGCGGTGCAAAAAGCTGAGGTCATGAAGAGTGATTACGCGTTTGCAAAATACTGCACCCAATATCGCGTAGTATACATCGCCGGTTATATGGATAATTTTATTTCGGTATTTTAGTAAGCTAAAAGTGTTTGCCAGCCTGTTAAACAACCCTGTGCTAAAATGTGGAAGAATGAACTCACTAACCGGAAGCCCTTGTTCTCTAAACTCATCATAAAGTGAGTGATAAATAAATTCTATACTTTGCGATGATGGATAAGGTTTTCTGTAAACCAGTACAACTTTCATTTTTATATCACTCAACAACATTTCTGATTTAGGTTCGTCTTTAGGACATACAGCTTAATTCAGTGATTTTACCAAATACTTCATCAATCTTGCCGTAATAACTTTGCCAGCTAATTTGTTCCGCCTGTGCTAACACATCCATTTGCATTGCAGTCCGTTCATCGTCGGTTTTCTGCAAGTATGCTATTATACACTCCAGTAGGCTTTTTGCGCTAAGCTCTTGCATAATGAAACCATTAATTTCGTTTTTTAACGCTTCGCCTGCGCCAACATTTGGCGAAACAATATTGGGTATGCCCAGCATCATGGTTTCCGGTACAACCATGCCAAATGAATCAAAACGGCTTGCCAGGATATGCAGGTGTATGTTATTATTTAGCAAAAAATCTTTCAACGCCTGCTGCGGCAAAGGACCCGTAAAATGGATATTAGTTAAAAGAATCTGGTGTTCCTGGCAGTAGTTGCTCACCCAGCCGGGGCTAATCTTTCCTACGAGGTATAATTCTGCTCCAATCTCCAATTGGGAAAATGCCTTTAATAAAAAATCTATTCCTTTTCGCAATTCAGTATTGGCAAGGCAGGCGATTTTAAGCTGCCCGCCTTGTTTGTACGGCAAGATTCGTGCGAAAGAGCTTGTAACAGCTGCTCCCAGCCAAACAGGAAAATGTTTTTTTGCAGAAGTTAGCCCCCTGTAAGTGGAGGCTGCAAAATTTGAACAGTAAATAGCATAATCAATATATTGCCGTTCTTTGCTTTTAATCAATTTGCCAAGCCTGGTTTCGGGTATTCCCAGCTCTTCTGCTTTTTCGTGGCTGATAGATGCAAAATCCATGACTACAGGAATTCCCCATTTCATTGCGTGTTTTGTCAGAGGCCAAGCGGCTGTTTCTGTTAGAACAACAATTATTTTCTTTCTGTTTATATAAATAATTGGCAACATAAACCAGCAAAACAACAGGTAGAATAAGTAACGCAGGTTAAAATTATCTGTATTGGAAAACACTTTCTTTGTTTTAATTGCTAACAATAACAGGCCTTCAAAAAAAGGAAAAATGTGAAGCTTTATCTCCGGTGCAATTTGTTTGACCCGCTTTTTAAAAAATTTAACTTTCGAGAAGATTCCCCCTTCTTTTAATAAAAACCAGGTGAATAAGTGAACCTCACTATATTGAGCCGACATTGCTAGGCTATTAGCTGTCTGAAAGGCATACTGGGTACCGGGATGGATTATGTAAATAATTTTACGCCCCATAGTGCAAAGTTTCACGTTGTTTATAGGCCTGATTAAGCAATATCAATCCCGATGAAAGATAAATGCTGCCGTAGATATTGAATACAATAGAACTATAAAAACATATTATGCCGAATAGGTAAAGCTTAAAAAATAGGGAGAATCGCATATGGAACAATATATATCCTAACATAACAAACCTTAAAAAAAGTAGGATATAGCCCCCTTCTATCATCAGCCGGAACAACTCGCCCTCATATTCAATGTTATCTAATAAGGGAGATTTGCCAAACAGTATGGTGGCGCCCTGGTAAGTTGAGCCGAGCCCTATCCCGGCAATAGCATAATCGAAATTATTATTTATAATGCCGCCAGCGTCAAGTGTCAGCCTTTCGTTCCCTTCTTCTTGATTGGCTTCCACACGATCGGAAAAGTTATTGTAGCTTTGTTCAAAAGAATAAACGACATGGAGAGGATCACCCAACGTTGAGTTGAGAAGCAAGGCAATAAACAGCGTGCCCATAACGCTGAAAATAATCTTTGGATCGATAAGCACCTTAGTTTCCGAAACAAGAAACACAATCAACGTTAATAAATTAAACACCAAGCCTCCTCTCGAACCGCTTATTAGGCTTGCAAATACCAGTAGCCCGATAAGTAAATAGTTTAGCTTTTTTTCGGGAAACCTTCGTAGGCTGTAGCATAATGCCAGCATTGCAAACACCAGAAAAGAAGAAAAGCCAACAATATAGCTAAATGTTCCTGTAACACGTACAGCCTCACCTACCAATGCCACGCCTTCGCCTTCTTGCAAGGCTGCATACAGGTTAATCCACGATTCTGGAGGGGAAAAGGACTGTATTGTGCTTAAAATGAATTCTAATATGCAGGTGTATAGAATATATTTTAATAATTTATCCTCTTTAAATTCATCTTGATAATTGAAATACGCAAAACAGATTGCATAGAAAGAGAAATGAAGCACAAATCCGAGTAATCCATGATACAGCGTATAATTCAGCGGGTTTATAGCCATGAATAATAGTGCGAACACATAAAAGGTTAAGATTCCGGTATGTGGGCTGCTCTCTTTTAATTGATCCCGTCTTGCAAATAGCAGGCAAATAGGAAACAGCAATAAAACAAACAGGATAAGATTGTTTGTAGCAGAAGTGTTTAAGGCCCATTTCCGTATTGCCCCAGAAAAGGTTGCAAAGGCTAAAAGCAAAGTAAGGAGATTAGTGAAAGTAAGCTTCATCCTATGTTTTTCAGGAAGTTTGAATACTTTTTTACAATCGTATCTTGGGCAAATGCTGATAAGTGATCCTGGATTTTCTCAACATCAGGCAACAAGGCACTTAAGTTTTTCAGAGCCTCTTTTAATTTTTGCGCCAGGCTATCCGCATCCCCATTTTCAAAACTCAGCCCTAAGCCGCCTGTAGCTTCAACAAGGCCCCCATGTCGGCTTACAATGGGCAAACATCCGCAGGCCATCCCCTCAAGGGCAACTATTCCAAAAGGTTCCTTCCATTTGGAAGGAATAACAATAATCTGGTGTTGGTTCATCTCTTCTGCAAGCTCCTGACCTTGTAGAGGGCCTAAAAAAGAAACCTCGTCTCTTAATCCATAGTCCTTTGCTAATTCCATCAACGGATCTTTTTCAGGGCCCTTGCCAATTATAGTAAGCCGTGCAGCAATATTTTCCGTAGTTTTTAAGATATATAATGCTTTCAGCAATGTATCGCATCCTTTATCTGATACCAAGCGGCCAACAAAGAGAAGCTCCTTTCTCTTTTCTATGGTATCTGATATTTTAAAAATTTGATCATCGTAACAATTATATATAACTGTTCCAGGCTTCGGCAAAGTATTATTTACATAGTGCGAGCAGGAGATGTTATTCGCAGCTCTGCTAGCCAGACGCTTTATCTGTTCTAACCTATCAATACTTCCATCGATATTGAAATAAGTAAATTGGTGGATAACAACCCATTTTTTACGGTAGATAAGCAATGGCCAGAGGCCTTTTAGGCTTAAGCCATTTTGTAAAAATATATCTGCCCACCTAACGTTCCGGAGCAATTCTATTGGACCGGGGCTTCGTATTATAGTAAAGCTTTCAGCCATCTCGAGATTCTCCGCTAATTCCGTAAAGGCAATAACACGAATCTCGTGTTGTTGTGCTTGTAGGCCGCGGGCAAGCATAAGAGATATATTCTCTAATCCGCCAATGTTAGGATAGAATGAAGGAGAGAAAAGCAATATTTTCACTAGACAAGTTTTTTTTTGTTGTTACGTATAAACGGTTTTTCTAATATGAAATGCATAATATATGAAAGTGTCAGTACAAGTGCAATTGATAATCCAAGCAGTAAAAACGACATTGGCAACCTTCCTTGATGAACACTCATATACCAGGCTGCAATTACCATGAAGATTGGAAAATGAACTATATAAAGAGTATATGAAAATTTGCTCAGTATGCTAAAAGTGCCAATAAGTTTAAGGCTATAGCCTTGTAGTATAAAATGATAAATAATTGAAATTATTCCTGCAACCACCAGACCCATAGCAAGATCCTGAATAAATGCGTTTCCTGATATCATCACGGGCACAATAAAAATTAATAATAGGATTCCTGCCCATGGCTTGCTATAAAAATTCTTTAGGTATACTTCGCATAGAAGTACTCCCATCCACCAAATGAGAAAGTAGCTTAGAATATTGGAAAGAGGGTAGTTTGTAAATGAGGTGGAGATACAAAGCACTGCCACAAACACCGAGGCTTTTACCGTTGATTTGCTAAAAAGCATCAGAACTAGGGGGTAGATTAAATAAAACCACCACTCCATTTGAAGGGACCAAATTACCTGATTGCTGCCCCAAAAATCAGATAGCTGCCTTTGTAAAAAGAAAATGTTTTTTATTAACAGAGACAGGTTGAAATCTGTGTTCACTGTTAGGTAATTAATGGTATACTCAGTCTTATGTGTATATAAAGGCAAGTACAATTTTTCCCCCAATAGATCAGCAAAAAAAGTAAGTACAATAGAAAAAATGAAAGGGGGGTAAATCCTCACAAATCTCCGCTTTAAATAATGGCTCAAGTTTAATGAATAGGTCCCCGCTATCGCTTTAGTCTTGGCTTGCCTCAGATGTATCACAAAACCAGATAAAACAAAAAAGAAGATTACGGCCTGATGAGCATATCTTGATGTAACGATCAGACTAAAAGCGAATATTTTATGTAAAAAGGAATAGTTTTGAGGATGAAGCAAATACCCAGTGCTATATCCCTCCCATAACAGCCATCTAGCATGAGAAACCATTACGTATACAGCTGCCAGTCCACGCAGTAAGTCCAACGCCTTTAAAAATACTTCTTGGTTATTTTTTTTATGTTGTAGTTCCAGAATTCAGCTCCTTAAATATATCTTCCCTATCTGGAAAGAACATGCATCTCGCCAAACACCCCATTAAAAGTTAGGCCATATTGGTTTTTAATGTTTTCGAATGCATGTTTAGCCTCTTTATTGTGCAATTCAACAGCAATTGCCGTTAATTTATCCATCCAGGAATTGTTTTTCGACAACACTTCCGTTTCAGAACCTTCAATATCCATCTTAACAAAGATTTTATCTGAGGGTATCTGTGACAGCACATAATTGAGATCACAGGTCGAGATTGAATCAGGCCCAGGCTCAGTTTCTTCAACTGCGAACGACCAATTGCCCCCATTGCCAAAGTCGCTCTGTATAATTCGTACGTGGGTTGTTTTTGACCAGATTGCTTCCTGTGTTATCTGTGTTTGATTAGGAAAGTATTGCAGGTTTAGCCTGGCGCATTCTATGTTAGACTTTTCCGGCTCAAACCCAATTATTTTCAGGTTTGGCATATGCTCCAAAAAATACCTTGATGCATATCCTACATTTAAACCGCAATCAATAAAGTAAGAAATTCTATCCTTAAATATTGCGACCACGTCTTTGTACTCTTCCTGAATGAAGATTAAATGGAAGCAATCATAGTCTGATGTGCCTGCTCGGATAAAAAGATCGTTTTTGAAACCAATTAGCCTAACCCTGCATAAAGTTGGCTTTTTAGCTGCTTTGGAAACAAAACGGTAAGCCGATAACTTTAAATAATACCAGGCACCAAGTTTTTGAAGTTTGTTTTGATCAATCATCAATAGGTAAATACGTTCGTGATAATCATTGCTCTCGATTTTAATTTATCTTTTAGCTGAGGGCTGGCAAACATAAACCATCCACATAGGCTTAGGAATAAAAATTCACAGGCACTTCTAAAGATTATTGCTAACTTTAAAACAATAGGAATAGGAAGTAAGTTATGTTTTTTTAATAATAATAACCTGTTTTTATAAAATCTCACAACTCTTTTCGAAGTAAGTTGCGGACTCCCGCCTCCCTCGTGCTGTAAAATAATTTTTTCTTCTACACCTATTATATTACTGGATCGGTTTACTTTCATCGAAAAGTCTATGTCAGCGTCCGTAAAATCAAAATTTTCATCAAAGCCATCTACATGATTAAAAACGCTTTTTCTAAAAGCCATAGCGCAGGAAAAGATGGTGATCTTTTCTTTTGCCTGAGTTATAAAGAACTTGCTATGCAGCTTTTGCCCAAGCAGCAGGCTTAAATAATCTGGTTCCGGCTCACGGCTTCCGGTAGGGCAGCCGTGAGCATCAACAAGGCGGAAACCCAGTAGGCCCAGCCTTTGTTCTTCCTGAAACCGTTGTGGGATGAGCTCTAAGCCCCGGAGCAGGAATGCATCAGAATCTAGCAAGAGGCAAATCTCGTTAGAAGCTGCTTTTGCGCCTATATTCACTGATCTTGCATAGCCAAAGTTCGCTTTGTTTTTGATAATTGAAAGATGTGGCACGGAAGCAAAATATGACGGAACGGGTTCCTGCGAAAAGTCATCCACAATAACGATCTCATTGACCAACCCTGTAAGATCAGTTGCCATTGCGGATTCGATACATTTCTGGCAAAGGCTCCAGGTTTTATAGTTAGTAATGATCAGTGAAATCATAAACTACTAAGCACTGAATTGTAATTTTTGCCTATTCTTTCCCACGTCAAATTCTCCTCATAATATCTTTTCCCTTGTTGCTTAAGAGCTAATGAAAGAGACGAATTGCTTAGCAGTTCCATGAGTGCTTTAGCTATATCCCTTGGCTCGTTTTTTACATACAACACATGCTCTCGGTCTCTTAATATACCAATATCACTCATTTTGCCTTTAGTTGCGATGATTGGCAGCCCACAGCTCAGTGCAGCTGCAAGAGCGCCACTCTTCAGCGACAGTCCGCCATTCCCATGTTTATCTACATCTTCAATTTGCAGGTAGATATCAGCCTGCTTAAGCTGCTCTATGAAAACCTCGGGGTTTAAATCACTGCTTATACGTATATGATTCTCTAACCCTAACTTCGTAATATCTTTTAAAAGAGTGGCGCAAGCTGTTTTAGAAATCTTCCCCAGAGCTGTGAACTGAAAAGCAATACATGCATCCATAAGGGCTTTTAGGGCGGCGAGCAACGGCAGGCTAACACGGTTAGCAAAGCTAATAAGCTGAACCTTATCCGTTTTGATAACTTGGCTGTTTGGTTCCGGAAAGTTAGAACCAATACCTATTCTGTAGAGCTTTTTGCTGAAAGGTTTCAGCATCTTAAAATAAAGAGATGTGCTTGTAATACTGGCCGTGCTCAAGGCGGCAAGTTGCCAGGCAATAAGTCGTTGGATGCTTGCGATTGCCCAGTCTGAAGGGAGTTTGGTTTCATAGCCTCTTGCAATTTCATGGAAAGTGGTTATAATCTTAAACCCGTTTTGCCTTAGCCGGGCGAATGCAATAGGAAGCCAGGCGGGCACGCCCCTTTTACTGTAAAGATATGGCACATATTGAAACAGGATGAAATCCGGCTTGATCTGCTTGGCCAGAACAAGCAGAATAGATGGATTAAAGCGCTCTGTATTAAAAATGAAATTACTATCTAAGCTTCTCCCTTTTTTCAATATGTACACTACATGGTGCTTGCATAATGTTTTTGATAATTGAAAGCTATAATCACCTACTCCATCCTGATCTGGTGGAAAAAATGGGGTGATAATGAGTAGATTCAATTTCGTGCTAATGGATGGTTATGTTCTTGTCCTTATACTCTTTGCAGGCACTCCGCCCCAAATTTCATTTGTAGGCACTGATTTAGAAACAACAGCTCCTGCAGCAATTATTGAACCGTCGCCAATGGTTACTCCCTTTAGTATAATCACATTATATCCAAGCCAGCAATTGTTCCCAATTTTAATTGCCGCTTCCGGACAAAGTTGAAGGCGCATTAAATCGCTTTGGTCAATGCCATGGTCATGGTCGATAAACTTACAGCCCGAGGCAATAAGACAATCATTGCCTATTTCTATATTCTTCTTGATATTAAACTCACACCCTTGGCCTATAAATACATCATTCCCAATCACAATAGATGGACCTTTTTGCCATGGGCCGTCAAACTTAAAAAATATGCCATGTTCCAATTTACAGTTGCGCCCAAGGTTTACCTGGTGGGGCCAGGTAATATATATTTGGGGTAAAATCGTTCCTGTGCCCACTTTCATTCCTGCACAGGAAAACAAAAGTTTACGCATGCTGCTGGTTAGCTTTCCATAAAACCTATGTCGTAGTACGAATATAATGGTATGGAATAATTTAAACACCCCAGCAGCCTAACATTAAATGCTAAATTTTATGATTATGTTCCCCGCTTAAAATCAATGTTGTTTAAAATTCTTTTTAAATTTTCACGGTAGTTTGCCCAAATAAGCCCTTTGACTCTTTCTTTGCCTTGGATTTGTAGCTGATGCCGTAGTGCGTCATTTGTAATCAGTTCTTCTAATGAAATTTTTACGTTATGCCCATTAGGGTTATCTAATACCAATGCTTCCTTGTAGTTTTTCAGGCTTGCTGCAAAGCCCGTTGGCCCGGTAATTACAGCGCATCCACAACTCATGGCTTCAACAATTACTAGCCCAAAACTCTCACAAAGAGAAGGAAATAAAAAGATAGAGGTTTCTTCATAAAGTCGTACGAGCTTTTCTTTATCTTGTATCAATGGAAAAACTTCTATTCGGGGGAGGATATCTGAAGGGAAATGATCTGCCGGCTGAAAACCTTCCCCAACGCCAATTAATCTAAAGATGTATTTTGGGTGTGCGATAAGGACATCAGGTATAGCCTCGCTTATTGCTCTAATACCTTTTCTATCTATCCATGAACCACAAAATGTTATAATGCTTTGCTCACTAGTAATATCATCATCTAAAACTTTAACTATACCATCCGGCAAACTAGGTTCTAGATAAAATATCTTTTCTGGCTTTAAATGTAAATGTGAAATGGCAAATTCTCTATCATATTTTGACAGAGTGATTAGGCAGTCAACGTTTTTATAACAATATTTATAAAGGGAATCAAGATTTACGTGATACCATCTGGTATTTTCAGTCAAAAACGACTTAAAATGTTTAAGCCTAAAAGTTACATGTGATTCTAGCCCATTTGAATGAAGTATAATTTTGACATTTAATTTTAAAATGTTTTTAATAAAAAATATAGCGATAAAGGATTCAGCTCCGTAGAATATTAATAGTTCATTGCGCTTTATTTTCTTTGCATTGTTCAAAACCCATTTAGCCATGCCTAAAGCCATACGGTAGTTATTAGCCCTATTTTTTAAAGCAGAGAACACAGAGAAAGATGAAGGAGGTATTACTTCAACATTATGCCCAAGTTTGTCAAACGACTTTGCTGTATTTAATACAATGTAGCCAGATCCTTGCGATTCAATCAGGGGGACATTTGACAGCATTAAAATTCTCATTTCATTATTGTCGGTTACAGTCTATAACTAATAATTCGCCCTGGATTTCCTACCACAACCGCATATTCCGGAATATCTTTTGTGACAACCGTATTTGCTCCGATAACTGCGCCATCCGCAATTTTTACTCCCGGTAAAATTGTGCAGCCAGCGCCTAGCCAACAGTCATTACCTATCACGATCCCTTTTTTTACCTGATCGATATGCTGTAGTCTCATAAGCACGTTTCGGTCTTTATAGGCGTGATTAGTGGAAATAAGTTTTACTTGTTGTGCTATCATGCAGTTATTGCCAATTCGTATTTCTGCATGACTGGCCCTGATAATTGAAAAGTCACCGATGTATACATTGTGGCCCAAATACACACTGCCGTTGTTCTCCGCTGTTATCTTAACAAAATCAGTGATACTTACATTTTCGTTTAAAAATATGTTGCTACCCCCATCCGTTTCTATTATTGTGCTAACCCCAATGTGGATAGTTGATTTGATATTGTAACAATTAACACGAGCTAACCTCAAATTTAATAAAGCAAATTTTATAGCGCTCTTTATAACCATTGTTATTGTTTTTCCCAATTATTGCTAAATTTTATTGTATAAATAAGCTCAAGCATAAGATTATAGAAAACAATTAAAGAATCTATGCTAAATGGGTGTCGTAATACACTGTATACCTTATTTTTAATTATCTCTTTTAGCAAATCATTTAATGTTTTAGGGTCATGGAATTTTTTATGAAAATACATCCAACTTTCATGATACTTTGCTAGCTTTTTTGGACTGGCAATAGGGCGTAGCGGATGCATCACACTAGCATTTTTTGCGAAAACTATAGGAATGTGGCGCAACGATATCCTTTTATGCAAGTCATTGTCCTCCAAGTTAGGATACAGGTAGTTCTCATCAAAGCCATTAATAGATCGAAAAAAATTTCGCTTAATACAAAAATTGCAAGACCACAAATGCCCTCCGTTTGTGTTTGTAGGTGAAGTTTGTAAAGGGCTTCTTCTGACTTCATCACAGTATATCAAGCCTTCGAAAACGCAGACATCTTCATGTTGCCTGATTACTTCAATATAGCTATTTAGCAAATTATTATTTGGCAAACAATCGTCATCAATAAACACTAACCAATCGCCTACAGCTAAATTTGCTCCATTGTTCCTGTTTGCCGCGGGGCCGCGTTTAGGCCCTTCTACCCATTTAGCCCAGGTAAAATTTTGCTTTATTAAACTTTTTGCATTCGCCGTGGTTCCATCGTCTGTTACAATTACTTCATATTCACTTTCGGCAAGTGTTTGAATACCGGGTGCAAGCAGTTCCAGGCATACTTTCAGCATGTTATTTCGGTTACACGTTGGTATGATGACAGAAATCATAGAATGGATAATCCTTAAAAGCTACGTGTAATAGTCTTAATGGGAATACATTTACTGGGTGGCATTTAAGTATAAATTTTCAGTTTGATTTGAAATCACTCCCCATGAAAATGCGTTAGAAATTAAGTCTCTATCTACTGTCAAAATTTGTCCTTTTGCCACCAATTTAACTGCGGAAATGAAATCCTGAATCCATTCAGTTTTGTTGACACCAGCCTTAATTACCCATGGAAAGGTCTTGGCATATCGGCTAATCTCTCCAACTTCAGAACATAATACGGGCTGGCCTGCAGCCATGTATTCTGCAAATTTTATTGGAAAACGGCTTTGGTTAAATTCTATATCGGCTAAGGGCAATAGCCCGAGATCTATTGAAGCCGCAAAATCTCGGGTTTGAGATGGAGTCAACGTTCCCAAATAGTCTATATTATCTTTTTGTCTTTTGGGCAATTGCGCAATTGTGCTTTCTGGAGGTCCACATATAGCAAGCCTTACCTGTATCCCATGTTCTAGGCAAGCTTCAAGTCCTTCAAAACACCAGTCAAGCTCCAATAAAGTTCTGCCCATGAAACCTGCATAAAGGACTTTAGGAATTAATCCAAGTTTTTTTCTCGCTATCTCCTTTTCAGGAACATCGAACTCCCAAAAGCCATTAGGTATTACAGTTACATTTCGGGCGCCACGTTTAATAGCCAAATCTTTCAAAAAGGTGCTGCATACAGTCATATTTTTGCTTATTGCAGGTATTTTTTTTTCCAGATATCCCTTAAAAAAATAGTCAGTTTTGGCATGGAGTCCTTCTCGTTTTTGTTCATCTCTTAATTTGTCAACCCAGAGATCATCCCAGTCAAAAAAAGTGACTGCTTTCTTCCATCTGAGATTCAACATCCAGGGCAAAAAGGTATTCATGTAAGGTTGGAAAACATGAACAATATCGCACGCTGGATATTGTATCATTGCCCGTGCTATAGAGGTAATTGGATGATGCCCCGTGCTAAAATAAGATTGCCCTTTATGCCCTTTTGTAATATGATATACTATACCATCTCGGTGTTCGAGCCTTGACTCAGCCCTAGCCGAATTATCTACGCTGTAAACCTGGACATCATGCCCTAATTTTGATAAGCCAATCGCAATATTATGCCAACGGAAATAAGTTCCCTGTTCGCTACAATCTGCTGTAAGAAATATTATATTGAGTTTTCTGGTTGTTGCCACCTAAAGTTTTTCTATTAAAGGCAGGTTGCCTTTTGCATAGCTTAATATCTGTTGCAATATTTCTCCTGCACTAATTGACGGAATCCACCCCCATCCCTTTGTGGCCAAAGAATAATCTGTGGCATATAGCGGGATATCAAAGCTGCGGTTGTCAGTTATGCTTCTTATATCTTTTTTTCCAATATTTTCCAGGCAAAATTGGTTTAACTGTTTAAGGCTCAATGTGTTTTTTATGCCACCGCCTAAATTTAAAATCCGGCTCGTTTTTTTTATGGGGTTTTCTATCTGCATGATCAGCATTTTAGAAATATCATCGGGATGTATCATATCCCTTGCCTGTGCGCCATTGCCCCCAAACCCGATGTAAGCCAGGGGCTTGTTCAACAGATATTGATAGATCCAGTAAGAAAAAATTCCCTGATCTATTTTTCCAAACTGCCCAGGGCCGGCAATAACTCCGCAGCGATTTATCCATACCGGGAATCCAAATGTGTGATGATACTCAAGTGCAAGTACTTCTGAAGCCAGTTTTGTAGCTCCGTATAAGGATATTGGAGAGGCTATGCTGAATGTTTCAGATACCCCCAGCGAAGAAAAGCCAGTGGGATAGGAGGAGCTTGGCTGTATTTCAAAACCGTTTCCGTTTTCTGTAAGAGGTACATTATTCAGTTCGTTGATGCTGTAAACCCGGCTTGTGCTGAGCATTATAAAGCCCGCATTGTCTTTTTTGCATTTCTCCAGTAGATTAATTGTGCCAATAAGGTTGTTATTTACTAAGCCGAGGCTGCCGCCATCCAATCCGGCTAGCACAGATGGATTTGCAGCGCAATCAATTATCCAGTCTGCCTTGGGCAAATCATCTATATCTTCTTTATTCCTAACATCGGCATGAACAAAATTTACATTCAGCAATTTTAACTGATGGATATTGTTTTCGCTCCCCCGGCGTGAGAGGTTATCAATAGCTGTAATTTCACAGTCGCTATAATGCTCCTTAAAGAACCGTATAATGTTAGAACCTACAAATCCGGCAGCGCCAGTGACTATTAAGTGCATCCTATTACTGTACTATTCTATTTTTCCAGGCAGCTACTATCTGCCCAATTGTTTCTTCCAAGCTTATTGTTATGCCCCACTCTGGATAATGGGCTTTCATTTTGCGCAAATCACTGTAATAGCAGATATGGTCGCCCTCTCTATTGGTGTCAACGTATTCATAAACCTGTTTTTTCCCGCTAAATTTTTCGGTTATAGAAAAAGCTTCCAATATAGAGCAGGTATTTGTTTTGCCACCTCCTAAATTATAAACCTCCCCGCAACGGGGGTTCTCGATAAAGGAATGCATGAAACGGGCAATATCGTACGAGTGGATATTATCTCTAACCTGTTTTCCTTTATACCCATAAACGAAATACTTTTTGCCTTCTAAATTGCATTTTACCAGATAGCTTAGAAAGCCGTGGAGCTCAACCCCGGTATGGTTAGGCCCTGTAAGGCACCCGCCACGCAAACAGCAGGTTGGCATATTGAAATATCGGCCGTATTCCTGTACCATAACATCTGCGGCAACTTTAGATGCGCCGAAAAGCGAATGTTTAGATTGGTCTATAGTAAAAGTTTCGGCTATGCCATGCTCGTAAAATGCATCATCATAATCCCATCTGGTTTCCAGCTCTTTTAGTTTTATACGGTTTGGTGCATCGCCATATACTTTATTAGTGCTCATGTGTATAAACGGTGATTGGGGGGCAACTTGCCTTGCCGCTTCTAACAGGTTAAGTGTGCCAACGGCATTGGTGTCAAAATCGTCAAAGGGTATGGCGGCAGCACGATCATGACTAGGTTGTGCGGCGGTATGTACAATTACATCAGGTCTTACAGCTTTCAATAATTCTAACATGCCCTGCCTGTCCCTGATATCAGCTTCATGATGGATAAAACCTGGGATGATAGCTTGAAGGCGCTGCTGGTTCCAGCGGGTATCGCCCTGTGGCCCAAAAAAAACTGCTCTTTGATTATTGTCTACCCCATGGATTTCAAAGCCTTGGGCGGCAAAATACATACATACTTCAGAACCAACCAGTCCAGAAGATCCGGTCACGAGCATTTTTTTCATTGATGGAGATTTAATCGGGACAATTTATGAATTATCAGGCAGGGATAATCGTTCTTTTTTAAGCTTGGTAAATCCTATATACGAAGTAAATGCATGAACAAGCAGCATACAACTTAGGGTTAAAGTAGATATTTGCAAAACCCCGTGGGTGGTAGAAATATCGTACAATAGCACGCCAGCTATCTGGCATGAAACTACACATATCATGTATAACCATGTGCCCCACCAGAAAATCCATTTCCGGGCGCTGTGCATAGTCCATAAAACTCCACCAAGGTAAGATAGGCACGCATTCAGGATCATGATGCTGAGTTCGCTCTTTAAATGATAATATTTGCTGCCCAAAAGAAAAAGGAAGGCTTGCGGTGCCAGCAAAGAAAAATAATAAATGCCCGCCGAAGCCACTAGGGACAGGAAGATTATTGACATATACCTTTTGGCAAGTTCTTTAGGTTCTGTACGGGCAATAAGGGGGGCAATAATGGTTCCGTTAATACTGCCCAGCAACATAAATATCTGGCTCAATCTACCCAGTGCTGCTATTTCAGCTATGTTGTTTGTATGCCCAAAAAAGGATATTATAAGAATTTGTACCTGCCCGTACAAAGCGTTAAAAATGAGGCTTGGGAATAAGGGCTTTAAATAGTTTATTATTTCTTTGAACGCTTTGTTATCATTTTTTTGGGGCATTATTACATACGGAGCCGCTTTCTTCTTATACGTTGTTCCATTTGCAAGATACCCAGCTGCATTAAGGGAAAGAGTAGAAAAAGCGCTAATAATACCTGCGAAATTCAAAATATAATTTAACGCCAGTTTTGCCATTGCCACTGCAATCTGGGGCTTGTACAAGTCCTGCATTCTCCTGTGCATTACCAAAGTGGAGTCGTATAAGCTGCAGTTTGCCTGCCAAAATACTGCTAAAAGAACAGGTGTTAGAATTATGGCTAGATCTATCATGCTCCAGGCTTGCTTCTTTATGATTGCCGGCAAAATAAAAAGGGTAACGCCTAGCCCAAAAAAAAATAAATAATTTCTTAAGCGTTTTGCGCTGTGGATGTATGCGCCCACTACTTTCTTGTCATTTACCCTCGGTCCAACCAAGGCAACAATACTTCCGGTGAAGCCGAGATCTGATAAGCTTAATATCAGATTTTGTATGCTAAAAGCAACACTAAATTTTGCCTGTTCACTCACAGAGAGCCATCTGAGCAGGAAAAAGCCATTTAATAATCCAAAAGCTTGCAGTATTAATTGCCCGGTTAAAAACTGGGAAATATATGTTGCATGTTTTTTATACTTTAACAATAAAGGTAGTTTTTTGTTGCTTATGCACAGCTTCGCTGCGTAAGTCACAGTTGTGCAAACTTTCCGGGTAATGGATTCCCGCATTACGATCATTCGACAAACTCAGGATGACGGTAATATTAAACTACCGTCATTCCTGCGAAAGCAGGAATCTTAAAGCGGGGCACTGATTCGAGTCCCGCATTACGATCCCGCATCAAGTGCGGGATGACGATAATACCACCCCGCCGTTGTACGATCCACATCACGTGCGGGATAGATCATCCCCCTTGACTATATTATCTGCTCAATTCCTCCCCCTCATACCTTAAAGGTTCTATAAAAGCCAGTGGCACTTCAACCAAAACAAACTGATTGATGTGCTCTATTCGTATAACCAGGCGCTTTTGAGAGTGGAAATTAACTAAATCTCCAGTAAGACCCTGTAAAGGACCTGCTTTAACATACACTTTCTGCCCTGTGCTAAAAGAATGCCCTGCAATCTCAAGCTCTGTTTCGCTGGCCAATAACAGTTTTAGGCTGTCTATCTGTTGCGTAGGCATAGTTGCTACTTTGCCACAAAAGTAAAGGAAGCGGCATACGCCTTTTGTCATAAGCACTTCAGTTTGTGCTTTTGCCGGTATGTTCACAAAAATATACGAGCTGATAAGAGGCTCTTCAACCCACTTTTTACGATCGCTCCATTGCTTCAGTTTTTTTTGGAGGGGCAGGTACGATTCAATGCCTTTGGCAATAAGCAGTTCGTGAGCTTTCTTCTCTGCCCTTGGGTTTGTATAAACGGGATGCCATTTAAATACCTCTTTCATCAAATTCTATCTGGTACTGCTAATTTTTTTGTATGCCTTTTAAACGCCATCCAGATTAAAAATGTCCTTCCTATCTAAAGATTACTTCTTTTTCCAGAATTGCCACCATCTGATTACAGGATCGTCCTGGGTATAATAACCCGAATATGCATATCCGGTATAATCTGCATAATAATATTTTGAAAAATTGCCTCCATTATAGGTAGTTGTGTAATATATGCCGTGCAGCGGGTCATCGCCAAAAGAGTTTAACACTATCACTACATTGTCCAAATGATATTCAGTTGAAAGTTTTCCTGGAATGGTAGCAGAATTGAAACGGGAAACGCCCGACCGTATAACATACACGTTGATATCTGATTTGCGGATGATAGCGATAGAATCTGATACAAGCCCAACTGGCGCAGTATCTATGATAATATAATCATAAATTCCTTTTAATTCATCAAGAAGCTCCTGTAGCCTCGGGCTGTGCAATAGCTCTGAAGGGTTAGGAGGAGTAGGGCCTGATGCGATAAAATCAAGCATTTCATACGGTGTTTTCTCAATAATTTCTTCAAGGATATTTTGCCTTGAAAGATAGGTGCTTATGCCTTTTTTATTAGTGGAATTAAACGTTTTATGAAGCTTGGACTTGCGCAGGTCGCATGCCAGCAGCACTACTTTTTTATCAATTAGTGAAAGCGTACTGGCTAAATTTGACGATACAAATGACTTTCCTTCGCCCGAAATTTCGGAGGTGATACAGATGATTTTACTGTTCTTTTCTGAAGCCAGGAAGCTCAGGTTAGTGCGCACCGATCTGACTGATTCTGCGAAAACAGATTTAGGCTTGGCAACAGAAAGTATTTGCTGCCCGTCAGTATCCGGGCCTGTGTATTTTCGTATAATACCAATGATTGGGATACTGGTATTCATTTCCACGGTATCAGTATCATAAATAAAGGGGTTTACCAGCCTTACAACCAGTATTATGCCTAAACCTGATAAAAGCCCGGCAAGAAGAGCCATAGTATAGACCCTTTTTGGCACGGGGTTAATTGGGACGAGCCGGGGAATTGCAGCATCAACAATTGTTGCGCCGGGCACTATAGCTGCCTGAGTAATTTGCGCATCTAATTTTTTTTCAGACAAAAATTGAAACACCTTTTGATTAATATCGAATTTGGCCTGTAAGGCTATGAAATCCTGTTCCGCAGCAGGCAGCGTATTCATTTCCTGTTTTGCCTGGCTGATTTGGTTTTCAATATAGCTTTGTGTGCGCCTGTTTCGCTCACGTAACAGCCTGATATTATTGATGATAGACCGTTTAATTTCCGTTATTTGCCTGTCTATGCTTTGTACGGTTTCTGAATTGTTATTAAATTGAATAGCTTTTTTCTCCTTATCTGCTATTAGTGCATTTAGCTGATTAATAAGCCCGGAGAGGAGCAATCCAACAGATCCTTCCAGGTTAAAGTTTAGCCCAACCTGGTCACGATTGTTCCGTACCTGTTCTTCTAACTGGTTAATGGCTATCTCTTCTAATTTAAGCGCATCCCGTTGAGCACTTTGCTGCGTGAACTTCCCTACGCTTAACTGGGTCTTGCTGTCGAGGGTAATAATTTCATTTTCACGCTTGAACCGCTGCAGGGAGGAGCCTGATTGTTCAACCCGTTCTGCTAAAATGCTTAACTGGCTATTAATAAAATCAATGGTTTGTGCAGCTGATGTCCTTTTCTGCCGGGCATCATAATTAATATATTCCTGCAAAATGGCATTTAAAACATCAGCAGCAAAAACAGGGTTGCGGTCGGTTTGGCTCAAACTAAGCACATTGGAGCCTTTAGCAGTTTCTTTCATGCTAATTCCACCCGCTACCCGCCCAATAAAGTCTGCGGCTTTATTGAATTTAAAGCTATATTTTGCCCGGATACCAGTTTTAGAGCCTTTCACTATAAACCACAGGGACTTAATTTTTACTGTATCGCCATATTTATAGGTATTCTCTACAGCTTTGTTGCCACTGCGATAAGAAAGCAAAAAGTTGTTATTGTTTTTATCCTCAATATCAAATATTCCAGAATAAAAATTAAGGCTATCCTGGCGGATAATTTCTATAGGGAAGGGGGTATCTGGATATACATCAGAAATTCTTACCCTCCCTTTCAAAAAATAAGATATCTTATAATCCAGGCTGGAAATAGCGTTGTACAAAACATCGTGCGATTGAATCACCAAGCCTTCCGACTGTAATTTATTGGGCTTAAACAAACTATACGCATTGTTTTGGCCTAATATATCCATACCTGAAGAAGCGTCTTCAAATTTAAGCGAAGCCGAAGTGCTGTACACCGGCGGAGTGTACCATAGGTAGAGATAGGCTGTTGTAAGCGCTAAAATAATGCAACCTGTAATCCAGTACCAGCGGCTCCATAATATCCGGGAAATACGGCCATAGTCAATGATTTTGACGCCTGATTTTTTAAGCTCAGATATAGGGGTTTGGTCCATTTATTTGGTCAGGTTGTAAATGATCAGGCCTGTGTTCAGGATAAGCAGCACGGGCTGGGCAATGATGAGCACATCTTGAATGCGCTGAGATACATTGCTGAATTTTGTGGGCTGAATATAAACAATATCATCGTTCTGCAAATTGAGCTTTGGGCTGGAGAGGCTATTTACGTTTTGCAGGTTTACATAAATTATTTCAGGATTTTTACGGTCGCCCCTGATAATCTTTAACGTTTTAGGGTCGGCTTTTGGGTTTATGCCTCCTGCTTCTCCAATCATTTCTACTAAAGAAGTGTTCTCTTTTTGCAGGAAAAAATTTCCCTGTTTGGCAAAATCACCAAGCATGGTGATTTTTAAATTGACAATACTCAGCTCTATAATTGGGTCTTTAAGCAGGGATTGCTTGTATTGAGCCTGTATTTTATCTTTTGCCTCATAACGGTTTAAGCTCACTACCGTTACTTTGCCGATAACCGGGAGTGCTACAGTGCCATCATTCTCTACTAGGAACGAGATAGGAGCTTGTGCAGTTATGTTATTTGAGCCTGATTGTACAGCTCCAAATTCAATATTTTGCAAGTTGCGTATGGCTAGCAGATCATTTGGCTTTATTTTATAGTAAGAATCCTGCTGTTTATCGTTAACTACATATACGTTTTTAAGCGTGTCAGTTACCAGATCGGTAGGAGAGGTGAACATCGCCTGGCGATTTTTTACGGCACAGGCAGAAAGGATTTGGATACATGCAAAAAGAAATATAATGTAACGTAGGCTAATAAAGCGTTTTGTCTTCATAAATAAACTAAGGTACACCCACAAAAATAATAATTTATCGGACATTGAACTGTAAAAATTATCACCGTCATC
>JAYVNR010000278.1:0-3163 GCA_043758305.1 Pedobacter sp.
CGTTAAGAAAATGGTTGGTAGATGAGTTCAAAATAATGGATTTAGAGGATGATACTATTTTTTCGTCAGTTTTTAAGATCACGGCTATTGAAGATTTAGGCTATACCATCCAATTACATGTTAATAATCAATGGATACATCTAGCTAATTTGGGCTATGGTGTCACTCAATTTTTACCTATTATGCTAAACGTTTTGCTTAGTGAGGATGCGAAGGTTTACATCATTGAAGAACCAGAATCTAATTTGCACCCAGCTTTGCAATCTAAACTAGCAGACTTCTTTTTTGAAGCTGTCAACATAAAAAAGCTTTTTCAGAAAGAAAACAACCCTTTTGTTGAGATTGGAAATAACCAATTTATAATTGAAACCCATAGCGAATACCTTGTACGCAAACTTCAATATTTAACGGCAACTCCGAACTCAGAATTAAAGCCAGAGGATACAACAATTTATTATTTCTATCATCCTAAAGCCTTTCCGGGATATCCACAAATTCAAAAAATTGAAATTTTAAAAGAAGGAAGCCTTTCCCATGATTTTGGTTCCGGTTTCTTTGACGAAGCTGATAACATTGGAATAGATATCTGGAAATTAAACAATAGTCAAAAAAACTAATTGTGATTACTTGTTACAGTGACCTACCTTCTTTAGAAGATGCATTTTGTAAATTGGAAATTGATTTAGTAGAGAATACCGATGTAGAATACGCTCTTAATAGAGCAGAACTTTCTCAATTACTAAAATCCTCAATGATTAAACTTGATGCTCACCCGGATGATGAGCTTAGATTATTAGCTCATCCTATTCTCAAAATGCTGGCAAAGAGTAACAAATTGCGATTGGCAAAAGAGCAGTTTCGCTTTTTAGAACAAAATAATGAATTGGGTTTTTTTAAGTCAATTTCAGAGCCGATAGCTTTCCTTTTATTAAATAACAAATCGGAAAAAAAGTTAAATCAATATATACGATATTCGGGCCTACATTGCTTAAATATTAACTCCGACCTCTCAATCTTAACGGAGGTTAAGGTAAAAGATTTTAATAAAGAAATTCAATATCAAAACTGGGACTTTGCAAAACCCTTCCTCATTCCATATCACTCGATAGTGATTGCGGATCCAAATTTATATAAAAAAGAGACGTTAGATTCTGTTAAAAACTTATTGTTAAACACTCTATCCATCACACTAAAGGTTAAATGTACCATTACCCTTATTGGGAAAACTCGTGGCAGGGGCATTCACGAAGAACCAAATCGACTTTTAAATAACGTTGATGCCTTTAAGGCCGATTTATTATCATCGTTTAAAGGAAATGAACCTGAGATAGAACATTTTTTTACTGATGAGGAGGACTTCCATGATAGATATATTATAACTAACAACACCAGTATTTTTTCTGGTTATGGTTTGGATATCATAAAAAACGGCAAAGTTACAAAAGACAGTACCTGGATTGCTTTTAAACCTTTCAAAAGATTAAATATTGACGGAAGGAGAGGAGCGTTGTTTTATGAGGTAATGCTGGGAAAATTAAAGACGTTTAAAACTTGGATTAAAGAACCAAGCAAAAATGCCTTACTATCAAATATAGTTACCGGTGGTTAAATGGCCGATTAGCCAAATGCGGGTTATATTTCTCCAAGGGCCTGGGCAGAAAGTAACCTTTAATACAGTCCTGATTACAGACGCATATCTGTATATGCAATCGGGAAGTAATCATTGCACCAGGGTAGGCTTCTTCTCCTTCAGGAAAGGCACAGCGAATAGTGTCGTAAGCAGGGCGTCCTAATATTTTATTTATTTGATGGATATACTTAATAACAGCACAGTCTAAAGCTCTGTTATTGCCTTTATTAACTGGCATCGGCGTGCCTACCTCGTCCATCAGCTCCTTTATACCATCGTAGGCGGTACGCAGGATATCGAGTGATGTAGACTCAACGAGATTAAGGCAATTTCCTAATTCTATAATTGCACCTATTACAAACGGCGTCTTAGCGGCTTTTTTATTCTTTTACTTACCAATGGCGGTAGCCGTCGCATATTCAAATGCCCTTGATGCATCCTGCTCCCAAAAATAACTTCCCGGTCCCAGCCAGTCCCACAGATTCTCGCTTGGTTGTATCTCATCCTGTCCATTCAAGAGTCTTAAACCGAAATCTAAATCACAGCTATGGAAGCCAATTATATCTGGCGAATGAAATTCGGGCATTAATTTACCTTTTGTGCTGTGGGGAATGGGGTAAAGCCGCTGACTGAGCTGAACCAGAAGCAGTGTTGCCGATTATCGGAATCCCCGCATTAGTTAAAAATTCAGCAGCAGCTTCTTTAGAAACACTTGCTTTGGCAGTCACTTCTTTGATAGCCTGGATTTGCTCTAATATACTTCTAGCGGTCATAATAGTAAGTTAATACAAACATAACGTTTTAAATTAATTCAGTTTGTACCCGCCAGGTTCTGCACGCTTTTTTTCAAGAGTTTGTGAACGAACAATAGCCACACAGGGTCAGCATCGTCCTACAAATACTTCCTATACAAATTATATAGCACGTCCAAATCTTTTTGAGTAAGCGTTGGCGTAATATCTATCTGTATAAAATGCCTTTTAAACGCCACTATGGCTGCGACCATATCGCTGGTATCATATCCGATTATACGCAAGGCAATTGCAGGATCGAACGTTGGCGGTGCAACTTGCAAAGAATCATCATACCATAGCCCGTATCCTTTTTGCGCCAGCAGCTTCCAGGGGAACGTCTCATTTGGATCTGGCTTGCGCTTGGGGGCAATATCGGCATGCCCGATAAAATTTGCAGTAGGAATATTATAGTTCTTTTTTAGGTTGCCAAGCAGTTTGAGCAGGCTGCTGATCTGCACAGCATTGAAAGTCTCTGCCCCGTTATTGTCCAGTTCAATGCCAATAGAAGAAGAATTAATGTCGGTAAGGTTGCCCCATTTAGCAACACCTGCATGCCATGCACGCATGTAATCGTTAAGCTGGTGGTAAATAGTGCCGCTTTTTGCAATCACATAATGAGCGCTGACCTGTGTGCTCACCAGCGTAAAAGTTTTTAATGTTTGTTGAATAGAATCCTGAGCGGTATGGTGTATGATCACAAAATTTGGCTTGCGCAGATTGAAATTTACAGTACCAACCC
>JAYVNR010000279.1:0-9808 GCA_043758305.1 Pedobacter sp.
AGTTTTGATACCAATTTGGTAGATGATAAAGTTTTGATAAAGGCTGATGGCATGCCTACTTATCATTTAGCTGTAGTGGTTGATGATTATTTGATGCAGATTTCACATGCATTTAGAGGAGAAGAATGGCTTCCATCGGCACCAGTTCATGTATTGCTATGGGAATATTTAGGCTGGCGGAAAGATATGCCAGAATGGGCGCATCTGCCATTGATACTTAAGCCAGATGGAAATGGGAAATTAAGCAAACGCGATGGCGACCGCTTGGGCTTTCCGGTTTTTGCCATGGATTGGACTGATCCCAAAACTGGTGAGGTAACTCATGGGTTTAAAGAACTAGGGTTTTTGCCTGAAGCTTTCATTAATATGCTGGCTTTATTGGGCTGGAACGATGGCACAGAGCAGGAATTATTCAGCATAGAAGAACTGATCGCCAGGTTTTCAATTGACAGAGTAAGCAAAGCTGGGGCAAAATTTGATTTTGAAAAAGCCAAATGGTTCAATCAGGAATGGATTAAAAAATCAGCGGTTGAAGAGCTTTTACCTTCAATTTCGGCAATCCTCGAAGAAAAAAACATTTCAGCAGAACCTGAATATATAAACAAGGTAATTCTACTCATTCGGGAACGGCTTATTTTTTTAAATGACTTTTGGGCTCAGGCTTCCTTCTTTTTCGAACAACCTATACATTATGATTTTGCTTCGGTTTTGCCAAAATGGACACAGCAGAAATCCGAGTTTTTTGCCTTAATAGCCAAATCGTTTCAATCTCTGGAAAGCTGGCAGGCTTTAAATTTGGAGCTCATTTTCAAGTCGCAGGCAGAAGCAAGCGGAATTAAAATTGGCGAGTTGATGTTGCCCTTCCGCATTATGCTTGTAGGCGGAAAGTTTGGCCCTCATGTATTTGACATTGCAGCGCAGCTTGGCAGGCATGAAACAGTTTCGAGGATAGAAAAAGCCCTGAAAGCTTTTAAGGCTGGTTAGCCTTTAAAACATTTTTCTTCTTCTTCCTGTTATCATTCTAAACTTAAACTTAAAAAATATGCGTTGGTTAGGCAGAAGCGGAAGCGGAAATATTGAAGATCGCCGTAGCGGTGGCGGTGGGCTTGCCCTTGGCGGTGGTGCAGGGGTTATTGTAGTAATCCTAGGCCTGATATTTGGAAAGGATTTTAGCGGTATGGTAGGGCAATTTATCCCTGATCAAAACCAAAGCCAGGTTGCTACAGGTGCACCTACAGATGAGCAAGGAAAATTTGTTGATGTTGTTTTGGGCGATACCGATGCGGTATGGGGCAACATTTTTAGTGATATGGGGCAGCAATATGAGAAACCCACTCTAGTGCTATTCAGAGATGGAGTTCAGTCGGCCTGCGGAAATGCCAGTTCTGCCGTTGGGCCATTTTATTGCCCCGGAGACCACAAAGTATATATAGACCTTTCTTTTTATGATGAGCTGAAACAACGTTTTGGTGCGCCTGGCGACTTTGCACAAGCATACGTAATAGCCCATGAGGTTGGCCATCATATCCAGAATCTTTTAGGAACTTCTCAGAAAATGGATGAAGCACGTGGCAGGGTAAGTGAAACAGAAATGAACCGGCTTTCTGTTCGTTTAGAGTTACAAGCCGATTTTTTAGCTGGTGTGTGGGCTCATTATGAGAAACTTAGAACAGATGGCAATAATCAAAGCCTGATTGAAGAAGGCGATATTGAAGAGGCGCTTACAGCTGCAAATGCTATTGGCGATGATAGGTTACAAAAGCAGTCGCAAGGGCAAATTGTGCCCGATGCTTTTACACATGGCACTTCGGAACAGCGTATGCGCTGGTTTAAAAAAGGATTTGATACAGGCGATATTAAGCAAGGAGATACTTTTAATGCCGCAAGTTTGTAAGCCATTTAAAAGAGATTTTTACAAAGCCTAGATTTGCTATAGCAGATTTAGGCTTTTTTGCGTTTGCCAAGGCCAAAAAATGAACCTCCGTACACCAAAAGCAGATAATTAACTAGGGTTAATTGTTTCATTCCATTTCAGTTTAAATAGTACGCTAAACTAAGTGGAGCAAATGAAATCATTATGAATTTTAATGTAGGCTAATAAACTTTCTCAAGCCATTCTACAGCTTCCTGCCTATCGTTAAATAACTGGGTCAGGATATTGCCCTGCATAATATTTATGCTTTTTTCTGCTGATAACTGGCTAAATGTACTGGGAGAATATATCCAGGCAAAATATTTTGTGCCAGCATTCTCCATCATCGGAAACCAGACCTCACCGCCCCAATCCACTGCTTCCGACCAATTGCCCTGTACTTCTGTGTTATCATTGAGCACTTTTTCGCAATTATTAAGTTTAAGTATTTTGTGCATCATCATGCATCCGTGCTGTACAGTTTCAAGATTTTGAAATCCTGTCCATTCTGCCTCCAGGTATTTCTTGATTTTATTGAACTTAATTTTAATATGGCTATTGCGATAATAGCTCACTCCATCGGTTTCTTCTATTTCACTTTCCGTTTTTTTAAGCGGTAGCAGAAAGAAAAACCTTGATCCTTTTTGAGGCTCGCTTTCTATCCAGAAACTGCCATTGTGCCTTTTTAAAATTTCTGCAGATATAAACAGTCCTAATCCTAGCCCCTGAAATTTCATTGAAGTATTATCAACCCTGTAAAAGCGGTCAAATAAGTTTCCTATATTATCTCTTTCTATGCCAATGCCAAAATCCTGAACGGAAACTATGAGGTTGTTTTGTTCCACTTCCGACCTTACAATAATCTTGTTTTGCCCTAGTGAATATTTAATAGCGTTGCTTAAAAAATTGTTCAGCACCTGCTCTATGCGCAATTTATCGGCGCTTATTGTTATGTTAACGTTCTTGTCAATACTAATGGTGTGTGTATCTGTTGTGTACTGAGCACTTTCAACACTTTCTAAAAGCAGATCGTTAAAATTAAAATCTTCCGGGTTATACCCCATTTTACCCGCCTCAATTTTTGATACATCCAGGAGGTCCGAAATAAGCCTTTCCAGCCTGCCTATATGCTCGTTTGTTTTCAGTATAAAATTATAAGGCTTCGTTTCGGGATCTATCGTTTTCTGTAATAATTGAATATAAGCTTTAATACTGGTGAGGGGGGTTTTCAGTTCATGGCTGGCAATGCTCAAAAACTCATCCTTTCTTCTTTCTGCCTCAATACGCTGTGCAATTTCTTTGTTTGCATTTTCATAAAGCCGCACATTTTCAAGCGTTAGACCTACGCGGTTAGCAAAATCTTTAGCAAACTGCAAATCTGTTTCGTCGTATTTCCTGTTTAAAATGGTAGAAATAAAAGTTACAGCACCCCTGATTTTTTCATTGACCAACATGGGCACAATAATAGCAGAGCGAAGGTTCATGCTCCTAAACATCTCTAACCTTTCTGGGTCATCAATGCCAGCTTTAAGCATTTCATCGGTGATTACCGGTATCATTAAAGGTTGGCCTGTGGTTAAAACAGCAACTAATCCTGTACTGCCATCAGTAATATCGGGCGGATTATTTTTGCGGTATTCTTCAGCCCATTTTATTTGATCCGGATCAGCGTGTTTTACCTTGAGGGCTATAATTGAATTGCCCTCAAGCAGGTCAATAGTAAACCAGTTTGCAAAGCGGGGCACTATAAGGTTTGATATTTTATTTATTGCAGTATCGGTGTCATGTGCAGAAGCCAGCTCTTCGCCCGCCATGTTTAAATACCCCAAAAGTTCTTGGGTACGCTTAAACCCGGTAATATCTCTGCTAAAAATGTAATGGTACTCAGTATTATTAGCATCAACCTTGCTCATAGATGAAATAAGCAGGTTTTGCAAATCGCCGTTTTTACAGCGAATAAGAACTTCTTCGTTGTTTAAGTCTTTACCTGTTTTAAGGATTGAAGAAATAGAATCATATTTGTTTTCCTCTTCAAAAAAATCGCTAAAGCTTCTTCCTATGTATTCTTCTTTCTCATATCCTATCGAGGATAATTCTGCTTTGTTGGCATAAACAATAATCCCCTGCGGCGTAATGGCTTTTGTTGAAATTATAGCATGTTCCAGAAGCTGCTGCAGGTTCTGATGATTATCTAAATACTTTGAGTTAAGGTCTGGATTTTCCAATTGGCTATGCAGTTGTAAGTAAACAAAGTATGTGCAATAATGTGTTTTCTAAAATTATTAAAAAACGAAAAACTACAATAATGAAAGCAAGAAGCTGGCTTCAACAATTTATAGCCTTAAAACCTTAGCCTTATAAATACACGATAGTATCTTTGCCCTATGAATATTCTCATTTTAGGTTCGGGTGGAAGAGAAAGTGCTTTTGCCTGGAAGATTGCTCAAAGCAAAAAATGTGCTCATTTATTTATTGCACCCGGCAATGCGGGCACTAGTGCTTACGGAAAAAACGTGAATATTTCTGTTACAGATTTTAAAGCTATTGCCGATTTTGCTGTTAAAAATCATATCGGGCTTATACTGGTTGGCCCCGAAGAGCCATTGGTTAAAGGCATACACGATTACTTTTTATCTCAGGATGCCCTTAAATCTATTAAAATTATCGGTCCGCAAATGGAAGGCGCAAAGCTGGAGGGAAGCAAAGATTTCTCTAAAGCGTTTATGCAGCGGCATAAAATCCCCACTGCGGCTTACAAATCCTTTACAAAAGAAACCCTTCAGGAAGGCATTGCATATCTTGAAACACAGGCGCTCCCAATTGTATTAAAAGCTGATGGGCTTGCAGGAGGAAAAGGCGTTTTGATTTGCGAAACCCTAAATGATGCTAAAAATGAGCTAAACGCAATGCTCACTGATGCCAAGTTTGGCGAAGCAAGCAGTACTGTAGTGATCGAAGAATTTTTGAAAGGTATAGAACTGTCTGTTTTTGTGCTTACCGATGGCGAAAATTATGTTGTTCTCCCGTCAGCAAAAGATTATAAACGAATAGGAGAAGGAGATACTGGGCTGAATACCGGAGGCATGGGTTCTATATCGCCGGTCCCTTTTGCAACCCGGCAATTTTTAGAGAAAGTAGAACACCGCATTATAGTTCCAACTATAAATGGCTTAAAAGCCGACAATATCCCCTACCAAGGCTTTATTTTTATCGGCTTGATGAATGTTGGCGGCGAACCTTTTGTAATAGAATACAATGTGCGGATGGGCGACCCGGAGACAGAAAGTGTATTGCCAAGAATAGAAAATGACTTTGTAGAATTGCTGCTTGCAACGGCAAACGGCTCATTATCCAACTTTTCGATAAAGGTTTCATCAAAGATTGCCGCAACCATAATGTTGGTAGCGGGGGGCTATCCGGGAGAATACTTAAAAGGCAGGACTGTAACCGGGATAAGAAATGTAAGAGATTCTTATGTTTTTCAGGCTGGCACCGAGTTAGAAAATGGGCTTATTAAAACTGTTGGAGGAAGGGTACTGGCTATTACCTCTTTACAGGATACACTATTTGACGCAGTACAGCATGCAGTTACAGATGCCGGGCGCATTTATTTTGATGGCAGATATTTTAGGACCGACATTGGCTTTGATATTTTATAGCCCAACAATTCCCAACTTGTTGAAATAATTCTACAAAAATCACAACTTCTTAAGGCCAATTTCCGTAAAGTGATATATAACAGCCCAAATAGCCCATTATGAGCTTTGGCACAATATTATCATGTATCCTTTTGCAATGTCAATAAAAGCAGTAAAATTATTAATATTTGGAAGTTTAATGTGCACAGGCATGTTTGCCAGTGCCATGTTAAATGAAAAAGATAGGCAGGATTCTGTGCGCCATGTACAAATAAAAATGTCGGCCCGCGAAATTCCGCCAGTTGATTATAAAAAACTTTTTCAGGAGGCAAGCCCCAATATCGTAAAAAACAAAGTCCGTGCTTACAGCCCAGCCAGGCGTTCACCAACTGCTGGCAAAACAGTTATCAGCACTTTAAGCCTTTCAAAAAAGAACCCTGATTTTTCAAAACCTCAAACTGTTGTAAAAACTAAGCCACCTGTATCTGCTATGGCAGAAGAAAAGAAAACTACTGCTGTTGCTCCTAAAAACACTGCTATTGTAGTAAAACAACCTGTTTTCAAAAAATCCCAGCCTGTATCTGCTCCAGCAGCAGAAAAGAAATCTACTGCCGTTGATTCTAAAAACACTGCTATTGCGATAAAACAGCCTGTAGCCAAAAAATCTCAGCCTGTAGCTGTTGCTAATCCATCCGCAGCATTGCCTGAAAGCAATCATTGGACCAAGCCTAAAAATACTGCGCAAGTAAGGGCAGAGCAAAATTCTGTTCCAACTGCTACAGAATCTTTAAAAGGCAAAGTTCAGGAATCATCAACGCTTGTTTCTAAAGACATAAAGTCTAAAACAAACAGTAAGCCTGTTGATGAGAATGATTACAATAAAAACATATCTTCAGAACAGGCGCACTGGAATGCAATAGAATCTGAACCCAATAGCAATATCAATAGTACCGTAATTGACACTAATTCTACAGCAAGCAAATTGAGCTATTTATACATTGGCTTTGCCTTGACTGTAATTGGAGTTATTTTGGGACTTGTTTTTGGGCGCCCCGCTTTTCTGGTATCTGTAGTAGGAATTGTATTTGTAGTTATCGGATTGTTTATCCAGGCTTAATCAGTTTTAATAGATTTTCTCAGAATCCGTTCAAGTTCCGGGCCTCGCAGGTCTCGGGCAATGATCAATCCTTTATCATTCACTAAAAAATTTCTAGGTATGGCTTGTATCCCATAAATTTTTGCAGCGGCGTTGTTCCAATATTTTAAATCTGATACCTGGTGCCATATCAAACCATCATCTTTAATGGCCTTCAGCCAATTTGTCCTATCGTAATCTAAAGACACCCCTAAAATTGTAAAGCCTTTGTCTTTATACATGTTGTAAGCTTTTACAACATTCGGGTTTTCTTGCCGGCAAGGGCCACACCAAGCTGCCCAAAAATCTATTAAAACATATTTTCCACGCAAATCAGAGAGCTTTATTGATTTGTTGCTCGTATCCGGAAGCTCAAAATCGGGTGCATATGTCCCTACAGAAATTTTCTTTTCAGTATCTATTTGCTTTTTAATCGCCTTTCCGCTTGGAGTGTTTCTTACATCCTCGGCTAGTAGGTGAAAAAGTGTATCGGCCTGTAAATAGCTCTTAGAAGTTTCGGCCATCTCCGGAAGGATCAACAAACTTATAAATGCCGAGGGGTTGGCCCTTACAAATTTGGCCTGTGCCCTGGCTGCGCTATTTTGCAAACTTTCTAACCGTGGCAAAAAAACCGACCGTAAGGAATCAATATTTGTAGAGGCTGCTTGAGCAAGTTGTGCATCCTGATTGAATTTTTCTATTTCTGGCTGCAGGCTTTTTTGTTGGCTGTAAAATAATTGAAAATCAGTATTGGCTTTAGATCCCGATACTTTAGCAGTAAGCAAGCCCTGGGGAATATTGATTGTAATAGGGCCTTTATCCAAAATAAATGAAAAATATGCTGCTTTATCATCGGCCAGCTTTTTATCCCAAGCTAAAATACATTGCTGCGGTTCGTCTGCTGTTCCTTTATAATAGAATTTGCCCAGCACTACATCAACAGTTTTAACTGTTGATGTTTGCCCTAGTAAAGACGAAATATGAAGGTATATCTTTGTTGATTGGGGCTTAGCAGCGAAAGCTCCTTTAATTGTAAACTCAAAAGCCTGGGCCGAAAAGCTATAGGAAAAAGCAAGTATGGCTAATGCTAAATATTTTCTCATTATCAGCTTAATTTTTGGTATGTGCGCCACCACAAATTTGGCACCTCTCCTGAAACGGCAGTCTGATAATCCTGGTATGTGCAAGGCACTAAATGATGCCGCTCGTTTTTAGATATTCCCGAAGGATAGGGAACCTGCATCCACCATCGGTCAGACTTTTTGCTTTTTACAAACACAAGTTCATGTTCCTGGCTTTTTACCGACGCCCGGTAAATGATATATTGAGATTTGGGCTGAAGCGGAAAATCCTTTTTCCGATGGTAATAACCGTCTATAAAATACCAGAGCATTTGCGAAATGAGGGCTGCAGTTTGGCCGTTAAGGTCTAAACCGGGATTAAATTCGTAAAAGCCGATGGAAGTCAACTTATCGTTTAAACCAGCATAACGGCATAGCTGACAAGCTTCTTCACCGTAAAACCCATTTGCAGATGCATTGCCATTGCCACATGCATCCGATGATCGAATTGCCGAAATATCAAAGCTCAATAGGTTGGCATTGCGGATAATCGGCTCTGCCGAATGTATGTTTCCATAAAAATCGCCCAGCCTATGCACATCAAAATATACTTTTTCCATCATGCGCAGGCTATCCTGGTTTACAAAATAAGTTTGATAGCCAATATTGCTAAAGTTGAACAGGTAGTTGGGCTCGTGAATGAAAATTTTATTCAGGTAGGATGAAGATGTGGTTTCTATTGTACCATCTGTGGTGCCATCAATATCCAGGCGGGAATCTATTACAACCAAATCGGCTCTTTGATCAAGCTCTTCATAAGCCATGTACTGAGCATACGTTATATCCTGTCCGCCACCTAAAATCACGGGCAAAATATTCTTTTTAATCAGCTCTGCTGTCACAATTTTTACCGCTACGTATGTATCGGCAACTGTGTGGCCAGCCTTGATATTGCCTAAATCAATAATCCTGGTAGTGTAGCCTCCTTGATAAAGTGCATAGAATTTTTGCCGGATACTGTCCGCACCATATGCACAACCAGAATTATCGATAGAATTCCTATCTTCCAGCACTCCAAAAATGGCAATATCAAAAGCCTTATCATCCAGGTCGGGAAATTCATTGACATACATTTCTGCAAGCTGGCCAAGCTGGCTTGTATAAAAGCCATCTTTGGGAGCGAAAGAATTAAAATCGATGGGAGAAAAAAAATCTGCTAAAGACATGTATAAAGGTGTAAGGCTGAAGGTTAAAGCTAAAAGGCATTCTTAGCCACTTAAACCTTATGGCTTACGAATATCCACTTTAAAAATTTACTTTTGGGAGCATTTTAAAAAAATCCTGAATGATATTAGTTACCGGCGCAACCGGTTTTTTAGGTTCTGAACTGGTAAAACAACTGCTTGAAAAAGGCGAAAATGTTAAAGCGCTTAAGCGGAGCAGTTCAAAAATCCCAGTAATTTTATTGCCCCATACAAACATAGAGTGGTTTGAAGCCAACATCAATGACTATTTTGCTCTTGAAGAAGCCTTTGAGGGCGTAGAAGAAGTTTATCATTGTGCTGCTTATATTTCGTTTGATCCTAAACACAAAAAGAAATTAAAGAAAATCAACATTGAAGGCACAGAGAACATAGTAAATTTATGTTTAGAAAAAGGCATACGCAAACTGGTACATGTTAGCTCAATTGCCGCTGTTGGCGAGGCTAAGCCGGGCCAACTTATTTCCGAAAAAGAGCATTGGGAGTTTACAGATCTCCAAAATCAATATGCCGTTTCAAAATACCAAAGCGAAATGGAAGTTTGGAGGGGAATTGCCGAAGGGCTGAACGCTGTAATTGTTAATCCCTCCATAATTATTGGTAAAAATGCAGGAGCAGAAGGAAGCGGGCAAATTTTTGAACGTATGCGCAAAGGGCTCAGATTTTTTACGTTGGGTTCCTGTGGTTTTGTTGATGTAGAAGATGTGGCTAAAAGCATGATATTATTAATGAAAAGCAACATTTCTAATGAACGTTTTATACTAAATGCGGAAAATCTTAGCTACCGCGAACTATTTAAT
>JAYVNR010000280.1:0-26963 GCA_043758305.1 Pedobacter sp.
GGCACGGGGACTTTTGTAGATAAGAATACTATCAAAGTTTCTAAAACCGATGGTACTACTGAAGATTTAACGACTAAAAACACAATTATTGCAACCGGCTCTAAACCCACAGCTCTGCCGTTTTTGCCCGTGGATAAAAAACGGATAATCACTTCAACCGAGGCATTGAACCTGCCCGAAGTGCCTAAACATCTTATTGTAATTGGCGGCGGTGTAATTGGCTTAGAGCTGGGCTCGGTATATGCACGTTTGGGCGCAAAGGTTACAGTTGTAGAATTTTTAGATTCTATTATTGCAACTATGGACAAAACATTAGGCAAAGAGTTGCAAAAATCGCTTGGCAAAATCGGTTTCGAATTTCTGCTTAGCCATAAAGTTACAGGAGCATCTGTTAAAGGCAAAAAAGTTATTGTAACTGCAGATAACGCCAAAGGAGAGAAAATCAGCCTTGAAGGCGATTATTGCATTGTTGCTGTTGGTAGAACCGCTTATACCGAAGGGTTAGGTTTGGAAAAAATCGGCATTGTTGCGGAAGAGAGAGGCAAAAAAATACCTGTAAATGATCATTTAGAAACTACAGTGCCGGGAGTGTACGCTATTGGAGATGTAATAAAAGGAGCGATGCTAGCCCATAAAGCCGAGGATGAAGGAAGTTTTGTGGCAGAGGCCATTGCCGGGCAAAAACCGCATATCAATTATAACCTTATTCCTGGGGTGGTATATACCTGGCCAGAAGTGGCAAGTGTTGGTTATACCGAAGAACAATTGAAAGAACAGGGCAAAAAATATAAAACAGGATCATTTCCGTTCAAAGCCAGTGGAAGAGCACGTGCCAGTATGGATACAGATGGCTTTATAAAAGTGCTCGCCGATACAGAAACAGATGAAATTCTAGGAGTACACATGATTGGTCCCCGTGTGGCTGATGTAATAGCTGAAGCCGTTGTTGCTATGGAATTTCGGGCATCTGCAGAAGATATTGCACGAATTTGCCATGCACACCCAACTTATACAGAGGCGTTTAAAGAGGCTGCTATGGCTGCTACAGAAAACCGGGCAATACATATATAATTCCTCCAATTGTCACCTCTAAGAGAGAAGAGGTCTACATTAAGTGTTCATTTGCTTAAATATATTCTCTTGTGCCCGAATGACAAAAACGAAATCCTGAAATATATTCAGGCTGACATGCAATCAATACCCTATGCCCCAAATCCTCCAAAATATATCGCTTAAAAAATTCAATACTTTTGGTGTTGAGGCATTTGCACGCTGGTATGTTGAAATACATGAGGAGGAAGAATTGAAGGAACTCTTTGCAGATGAAAAATGGAAGTCTGCAAACCGACTGGTTTTAGGTGGAGGCAGCAATGTTCTGCTTACTAAAGATTTCGATGGGCTTGTTATCAAAATCAATATTCGTGGAATTTCTAACACGGCCATAGGCGATGATGTTTATGTAAGCGCCGGGGCCGGGGAAACATGGAAAGAGCTTGTTAATTATGCTGTCGGCCGGGGATACGCTGGACTCGAAAATTTAAGCTTGATACCGGGTTCAGTAGGCGCATCGCCAATCCAAAATATTGGAGCCTACGGTGTAGAGTTGAAAGACGTATTTCATTCCTGCCGTGCTTTTCATATTAAAACGGGAAAGATAAAACTATTCAACAATGCTGATTGCAAATTCGGCTATCGCGAAAGCATTTTTAAAAGCGAACTAAAAGGCGAGTATATAATCACTTCAGTTGTATTCCAGTTATCCAATAGCCCGGAATTAAATATTAGTTATGGTGCTATCAGCCAGGAGCTGGAAGCACGTGGAATAAAGAATCCGACAATTAAGGATGTATCAATTGTTGTCTCCCACATTCGTGTAGGCAAATTGCCGGATCCCACAACAATTGGCAATGCCGGGAGCTTTTTCAAGAACCCAATTATCACGGTAGACAAATTCAGACAGTTACAGTCTGCTTTTCCAGACATTGTACACTTTTCTGTAGACAACGGTTTTGAAAAAATTGCAGCAGGCTGGATGATTGAAAAATTAGGCTGGAAAGGCAGGAATATTGGAGAGACCGGTACCTGGAAAAATCAGGCTTTGGTATTGGTTAATCATGGAAATGCCACAGGAACAGATATTTACAATTTATCTTCGCAGATTATAGAAGATGTACATTCTAATTTCGGCATTCTTTTACAGCGGGAAGTGAACATTCTGTAAGCTTCTTACAAACAGTTAAAATTTCACCATCCAGAAATAATTTCGTACGAGTGTATGGTTTAGCATAGTAATTGTATTTGTTGCATAAGTACCAACCTTAGCAATAGAATATATCACAAACCTAAACCTAAAAACATGACTAAGATCGAATTTAATACAATGGTAATGCGCCAGGCAAGCTCACTCAAGATGTATGCTCTACATTTTACACATGATGCTGATGATGCTAATGATCTCGTTCAGGATACCTTATTAAAAGCGATCACTTATTACAACAAGTTTAAAGAAGGCACAAACCTTAAAGGATGGTTGTATACTATCATGAAGAACACCTTCATTAATAACTATAGAAGATTTGTAAAAATCAGTTCGTTTGTAACTAAATCTGATGAAATATCTTCTGCAAACCTTGTTTTCAGTTCAACTAAGAACCAGGGCGAGTCTAAATTTATTATGGATGATATTAAACTTGCTCTAAACAAACTTCCTGAAGAATACTATATACCTTTCAGCATGTATTTTGAAGGATTTAAATACCACGAAATAGCAGACCATTTGGCTATCCCGATTGGCACTGTAAAAACAAGGATACACGTAGCTCGCAAACTTTTGAAAAAAACCCTTAAACCATACGATAGCGGTATTAAAAAGCCGATCTATGCGGAGATGGATTAAATTGCCCCTTTTCTAACTCATCATATAAAGCGTTCAGGTCCCCAACCTGGCGCTTTTCTCTTTAAAAAACTTTTGCTTTTGCTGTATCTTTAGCGCAATGGAATTGCCCTGTTATACAAAACCACAGCTCGCCCTACGAAACGGACAAGAGAAGCCAGAGATATGGATTGCGTATTTGGGAAATATTTATGATATTACTTCTAGTAGATTGTGGAGCAAGGGCAAGCATTACGAGCATTGGGCAGGGCAAGATCTAACAGATGAGCTAAAAGATGCGCCGCATACAGCAATGGTTTTCGACAAATTTAAAATTATAGGGAAACTTGCTAGTTAAGCAAGCCCATTCGCCTTATTTAAATTACAAAGCTGCTCAATTGCACAAACTCCTCAATCCTTGCAGCAACTTCTTCTTCACTTAGATTTTTCAATTTTTCCGTCCCGAATTTTTCTACACAAAATGAGGCAAGGGCTGATCCAAAAATAATAGCATTCTTCATATTGTTAAAATTGATAGTACCTACTTTAGCGAGATAGCCTATAAAACCTCCGGCAAATGTATCACCTGCACCGGTAGGATCAAACACTTCTGCAAGCGGAAGGGCAGGGGCAGAAAATACTTTGCCTTCGTGGAAGAGCAGTGCTCCATGTTCGCCTTTTTTTATAATCAGGAATTTAGGTCCCATTTGCAAAATCTTATTTGCTGCTTTTACCAAAGAGTATTCTCCCGAAAGCTGACGGGCTTCGGCATCATTGATAGTTAGCACATCAACCAATTTCAGGGTTTCCAAAAGCTCATCCAAGGCGATATCCATCCAGAAATTCATAGTATCCAGAACAATAAGCTTTGGGCGAACATTAAGGCGGCTAATTGTGGTTTTTTGAACCTGAGGGCTAAGGTTGCCCAATAAAAGATATTCGCAATCCTGATAAGATTCTGGTATGATAGGATCAAAATCAGCGAGTACATTCAGGTCTGTAATCAGGGTATCGCGGCTGTTCATGTCGTTATGGTACTTGCCAGACCAGAAAAACGATTTTTCTCCAACTTTAATTTGCAAGCCTTCTACATCAATGCCATGTTGCTTTATTTCTTCAATATCTTCTTTGTGGAAATCATCGCCAACAACGCCAACAATTTTTACTTTATCATAAAAATAAGAAGCAGCAAGGCTGGCATACGTGGCAGCGCCTCCAACAATCTTATCCGTTTTTCCGAAGGGGGTTTCTATGACATCAAAAGCCACTGTACCAATAACAACTAAGCTCATAAATCTTTTTAAAAAATCTGTGCGCAAATATTGCATTAATAATTTAAAATCCCGAATATTGCAATCCCAAATCGGGGGTGTTGTTGCATAAATAACAGCGCACAAATGATAGTTTCCCGAATAGCTCAGCTGGTTAGAGCATCTGACTGTTAATCAGAGGGTCGCTGGTTCGAGCCCAGCTTCGGGAGCAAGCCCCACACGTCTGTGGGGCTTTTTTTGTTTCAGTATGTTTTCTGTTATATCCTACATTCCGAAACTTTAGAACTAGCCTTGGGACGGGATTTACAAAACTAATAACTAAGGAAGAAGCTGAACGCGGTGAATTATGACACGTTTTAGGGTTTATCGGGGTAGTTATCAAGTTGCCCCGATCTTCCGGATTGGTAATACGAAGTAGTACAAAAGGATCCGGGATCCGATTTAAGAATATAAAAGTTTGTTTCTGAATGCCAGCCGTTAACGGCTCATGGGATTTGCAATTTAATAAATTGCGAAGCCGCATGATACTACTGCCCGCTTATTTCCTTAGGATTTTCTGGCGGCAAAGAATCAAATAAGGTACGATATTCTGCAGAAGTTAACTGCCACTCGGCACTTGCCTTTTGCAATTCTTCTTCTTTCGCGAAAGGACCTTTGCCAGCCAGTTCTTTCTCTATTTTTAACTTAAGGTAACTAGACTGTTTTTCTAAAGCGATCTTTCCTAATTCAAATAAGTTTTCGTCAGAATCCATTTCATGCAATAAGCTTTTATAACAGGATCTTTTTTCAATTGTTTAGTAAATTTCAATTACCGTTTTGATTATTGAAAAGAGAAAACAAAGCTTGCCGTCGCTTTATTAATTGCCAAAGTATTTCTGATGTAAATAAAATTCCAACGGCAATGCCCACATCTCTCAATTTGCTTTCAGATTCAGAAAAAGCGCCTATCATTGCAATAAGGTATACAGATAGCGGAAAAAGTACCATCACCGATAACCCAAATTCATTTAACGGTATTTTAAATGGTCGGGCCATATTTGGGAAACGCCGCCTAAGCACAATCAAGCTTATAAATTCAAGGAATAAAGCTGCACCATATAAAGAGACGTCTACAATAAGAAGTTCTGTGAATGTGAAGCTTATCAGGATGCTTACTACTACAGAACATACTATGATAGAAATATATGGTGTGTTGAATTTAGGATGCATCAATATAAATTTGGCAGGCAATAGTTTATCTTCAGCCATTGCTTTAGGAACTCTTGATACGGACAGAAGCACAGCAGAGTATAACCCTAAAGCGCTCCCCATACCCCCCAACGCCAATAAGTTGCCTAACCATTGGCCGCCAATTAAAATACCCAGCACGGGGAATCCATATTCATTAAGATATTGAATGTTTATACCCGACTGGATAGCTACAAATATGGCAGCAAAATAAATCAGGAATATTACCGAAAAAGCTAATAAAATTGATATCAGGTATGCCCTAACAGGCTTGTTCACTTCGGGGGCATACGTTGTGGTATTATCCCAGCCCAGGAAATTCCACATTACTACATAAAGCCCCAGCCCAAGGGAGGAAAAGCTTGTTTGATGATTTGACTGGCTTATTGATACCCATGGATGCGGATGTAAAAAAGCCATGGCAAACATTATAAAGAATGGTATTAAAACTATAGCTCCCAGAAAAAGGGAAATTCGGCCCACCGGGACAATCCCAACAATGTTCAATGCTGCCGAAGCCCATATTATAGTCAGGCAAACGGGTATCTTATATGTATTTATCTCCGGGAAGAAGAAGGAAGCATATTCAACAAAAAGCACGGGGTATATAGCCAGGTCTACAAAAGTATATAGCCAGGTCCACCAGCCTTCATACCATGCCCACCTTAAGCCTAATGCTTTTTTTACCCATTGATAATAGCCCCCAGAAACGGGCATCATACTGTTTAATTCAAGCACTGTTGCAATAGTGGGAATATCCCATAATAGGGGGACTATAACCAGCAATGCCAAAGCCCAATATGTTCCGGCATACGTAAGAAGGGACTCAATCCCGTAAGGGCCGCCAGATACTGTTAAAAAAATAACTGCTGCCAACTGCAGAAAACGCAGCTTTTTCACTGATTTTCCCATCAGCCATAAAAGTATAAATTATGGCTGTTGAAAAGGAAATTTAGAAAATGATTATATAGGTATATTATGCATGTTTAAGTGGGCCAAAACGAATATATTTAGAATTCTGGCTTTAAGATCAATAATGCGTACCGTTGCATTGACCTAGCAAGAAATAAATTACCACAAAAATTAGAATTGTAGAAATACATCCTCCACCTAATTTTTTAGCACCATATGCTGCTATTATTCCTCTAAAAAAGTTATTCATAATTTAAAAGGTTTGATTTGTATAGAAACTAAGATATCGTTGAAAAGTTTTTGGCAAAAAAAAGCCCGGTAGAACCGGGCACTAATCCTTGAAAAATTTACACTCCATGCATATCCATATCTGCAGCATCCATTTTATTCTTAAACTGGCCTTTTAGCTGGTCAAGATAGGGCTTAGCTTTATCCATCCATTCGGGAGCTTTTTCCTTAAGGTCATCAGCAATTGATGATCCGTCTTCGCGTTTCTTTGTAATATGATGGATTCCTGCGGCTACCGCAGCACCTACAACCAATAATCTTAATAGTCCCATAGTTTTTGTTTTTTCTTACCCTATAACATACAAGCAAGATGCCAGAAAACAGATTACTGGAAATTTGCTGGATGTTAATCCAGGGCTACAATAAGTTGTATAAAAAATAATCCAATTTGAACTATTTGTAATACAATTTATAACCAATAGGCTCTTTAATAGTAGCCTATTTTACAATAAACCTAAATTGGCATAACATTCGCATAGAGATACTTATAAATTACCATCTTATGAAAACCAATTTACAAATAAAACAGACAGCTTACCCGGACGGTACTGTTGTAAATTATCTGTATGGAATGGAGCAGCCAGAAGTAAAAAACCTGGGCCATATAATGAAAGAAGCCGTTTACAATCATATCACTAAACAGCGCCATGCGCCAGTAGTGAAATTTGAATTCGCAAGCGAACTTTCTCAGGCTGGATAACAGTAAGTTTTATCCTTGTATATTATTTGCCCGTTTGTAAATTTGGTACGTCTACAGGCTTAGACTCGGGCGAACCATGTTGTCTCAGATAAATAGTAAAAAATACGATAGCCGCTACCGAAAGAAACTCGCTCTGCTTAATTTAAAACAGGGAAGGGTTTCCGCCCGATTTAATTCTCCCCAGATGTTTATAGGCAATTTCAGTACATTCCCTACCTCTGGATGTGCGCATCAGGTAACCTTCCTGTATTAAGAATGGCTCATAAACTTCTTCAATAGTGCCTTCATCTTCGCTTACCGCCGTGGCAATGGTTTTTAAACCTACTGGTCCACCTTTAAATTTGTCTATAATGGTGGCTAATATTTTATTGTCCATTTCATCCAATCCATGCTCATCTACATTTAAGGCGTTTAGGGCATATTTTGCAATAGCAGTATCAATATTGCCATCGCCTTTTATCTGGGCAAAATCGCGGGTTCGCCTCAAAAGTGCGTTTGCAATGCGTGGCGTTCCACGACTGCGGCGGGCAATTTCATAGGCTCCTTCATCACTGATAGGAGTTTTTAATATCGAAGCCGAGCGAAGGACAATTGTGGTCAGGAGCTTTGCATCGTAATACTCCAAACGAGAGTTAATGCCAAAGCGTGCCCGTAGGGGAGAAGTAAGCAAGCCAGAGCGGGTTGTTGCGCCTATTAGGGTAAATGGGTTCAATGAAATCTGTACTGAACGGGCATTTGGCCCGGTTTCCAGCATAATATCAATGCGAAAATCCTCCATTGCAGAATATAAATACTCTTCTACCAAAGGGCTTAAACGATGTATTTCATCAATAAATAATATATCGCCGGTTTCAAGATTGGTCAAAAGACCCGCCAGATCTCCAGGTTTGTCAAGCACGGGGCCAGAAGTAATTTTAATGCCAACTCCCATTTCGTTGGCGATAATGTTTGATAATGTAGTCTTGCCCAATCCCGGAGGGCCGTGAAGAAGTACATGATCCAACGCCTCGCCACGAAGCTTTGCAGCCTGGACAAAGACTCTTAAATTCTCTAATATTTTATGCTGCCCGGTGAAATCTTCAAACACCTGTGGTCGCAAAACTTTTTCGATCTCGCGTTCAACAGGGGAGAGGTTATCGGGACTTGGGTCGAGGTTATTGTTCATGAGCAAGCAATTGCTGGACTTCCTTCAATAATACTGGAATATCTTTAATGATTACTTTCCAAATCAGGGTGTCGTCTACCGTATCATACGAATGAATTACACGATTTCGTAAATCAACTATAGTACGGGCATATGAAAGTTGTATATCAGGATTAAATTTTAACAATTTGGCGGTAGCCTCACCAATTATTGCAAGAGCTCTTTCTACCGCATGTCGCTTGGTTATATTGGCCGCGTATTGTGCAAAGTCTCTTCTTCCTTCTAAATGAATATCAATTAAAGTTATTGTCTTTTCAATATCTGCAAGCAATTTCATTTCCTGCAGGCTTATCACAATAATTGAATTTTATTTTGATTGATGCTTTGAATCAGATATGGGTTTTGCAATGTTTTTTCAGCAACCAAATCAACCTTCCTCTTTAACAGTTTCTCTAAAGATTCTGCTAAGGCGAAATAATTATCTGCATATATTACAAAATCCATATCATCAGGAAAACTGAAAAGAAAATCAATATCACTTTTTTCAGTTACAGTATCTTTCGCGGCGCTCCCAAACAGATAAGCGCTTTTTGCTCCATATTTTATAAATAGGCCTGTAATTTTTTGCAAGTTGTTTTTTATAAGGGTATCCATCACGCTTTTGATGCTTTTAGCTTTTATGCAATATAATAATTATTGAGTATCAAAGCACTTCTGCTACCACAAATGTGCTACCGCCTATAAAAACCAGATCAGTTCCCTCTGCGGCTTTTTTAGCGGCTTTAAATGCTTCATTTACAGAATTGAACACTTCGCCTTTCAATCCTATTTTGGCGGCTTCTTGTTTAAGTTCCATGGACTTCTTTGCCCTTTCAATATCAGGCTGGCAAAAATAGTAGGTTGCACTAACCGGCAATAATTTTAATATTTGGCTAATGTCTTTATCTTTTACCATCCCAAAAACAATATGCAAGTTTTTATGATGTGTAGCTGCTATATTTTTCAGCACTTCGCGGATGCCATCCTCATTGTGCCCGGTATCGCATATTACTAAGGGATCTGTGCCGATGGTTTGCCACCGCCCCATCAATCCCGTTAGGTTTTTAACTTGTTTTAAGGCAGATAACATATGCTCCGTTGTAATTAGAAAGCCTTGTTTTTTAAGTTCTTCTACGGCAGCTAGAATGCCTGATATGTTTTTAGCCTGATAGCTTCCGGTCAAGTCCAGCTCCACAGTCTGGGAATTTACCTCCAGCAACATTTGATCCCTATCGTTATGCCTCACGCCATTAACCCTATATCTTTCAGACGCAAATTCAATCTCAGAACCCATTTCCTTTGCTTTTGTAATAAAGACGTCCGCAACTGCTTCCTGTTTTTCGCCAATTATAACTGGGACGCCCTTTTTTATTATGCCCGCCTTTTCCATGGCTATTTCCTTTAAAGTATTACCAAGCATATTCATATGATCAAAACTTATGTTGGTGATTACAGAAAGGAGCGGCTTTATGATATTGGTGGAATCAAGCCTCCCTCCAAGGCCAACTTCAATAATGGCAATATCAACCTTCTGTTCTGCAAAATAATTAAATGCCATTGCAACGGTAGCTTCAAAAAACGAGGGCATGATTTCCTCAATAGCGGGCTTTTGATTTTTTATAAATTCAACCACCTCGCTTTGCGGTATCATCTCGCCATTGATCCTTATCCGCTCCCGAAAATCAAGCAGGTGAGGAGAAGTATAAAGCCCTGTTTTATAACCTGCAGTTTGCATGATAGCGGCCAGCATATGCGATGTTGAGCCTTTGCCGTTAGTGCCACCAACATGTACAGATTTGAATTTTCTTTCAGGGTTTCCAAGCCTTTTGCACAGCTCTAAGGTATTGTGCAAGCCTTTTTTGAATGCAATAGCACCTACACGGGTAAACATGGGCAGGCGAGCGTAGAGGTATTCTAACGTTTGCTGATAGTCCATAGTCTTATTGTCCATGGCTTTGGGATACTATCTGACTTTGAAATTGAACACTACGGTTCCAATCTGGAGTTCGGGGGCAGCATCAAGCTGATTAAGCTTTGCTCCAAGCACAGCCTGCTCGCATTTTCGCCATAATTTTAAATCAGAAAGTGTGGTGCCTTTTGCTCCTGCACGGGCATATTGTACAATTCCGGTTTTATCAACACGTATTTCTACTGCTATTTTCCCTGAGCTTTGCCCTTCATCCTGAATACTGGGAAGGCTTACAAACCGCCTGCTTGCAAGGGATAGGCTCACCCCGCCATTGCCTGAGCCGCCTTCTCCATAATTTGTAGAAAGCGGGTCGCCATCCTTATCGCCCTGATTGCCAGGCTTGGTACCTGTGCCGTCTCCCTGGCCGGTTACATTGTTTTTATTGCCTTTGTAAAGCGCATTTGGATTTACTACTGGCTTGCTAACTTTAGCTTCGGGAGAAACTGATGGTGCTGCGGTTGTTTTTTTTGTTGTGGTAGTTACCGCAGGCGCATCTTCCACATCCTGGGTAGCAATTTGTTTATCGCTGGTTTCTGAAACAGGGTTTTGCTGTGGGTCTGTGTTGGGGATAACCTTGTCTGGAGCTTTGTTATTGGCATTTGGATCCATGGAGGGCTCCTCAACGCTCATATAATCTTCGCCAAAGCCTTCTAATGAAGTGCCGTAATTGACAATTATGCCTCCCGTTCCAACTTCATCGATAGGCTCTGGCCGACTAACAATCCACAAAAAGCTAAGCGATATCAACGCAGCCATTACCACAAACGAGATCAAAATTGCCTTAGGATAATTATTTTCGCCGTATCTATTAGGGGCTGTCATTTTTTAGTTTCGGTAGCCAGTACTAATTTTATTTTAAGCTTATTTGCGATATCTGTTAAATTTATCACGTTCTCAATAGCTATAGTACGGTCTGCATATAAAATTATTGTCAAATCTGGCGATGCCTTTTGGTAGGCTTCTATCCGCTGGTAAAGCTGCTCTGGTGGGACTGGCGCTTTCTCAACAAAATATTCCAGGTCTTTTGTAATGGATACGTTGATTGTTTTTTGAGGCATGGCTTGCCCCGAGCTTGAGCGTGGCAAAAACAGCTTGACTACATTGGGGTTTACTACCGCAGATGCAAGCAGAAAAAAAAGCAATAGAAAGAACATGATATCGTTCAAGGCTGATGTATGCACTTCTACGTGCACTCTTTTTCTTTTTCTTAAATTCATTTGCCCGGTTCTTCTAACAGGTCAATAAATTCAATAGCGTCTGTTTCCATTTTCAGGATGATGCGGTCTACCATAATGTTCAGGATATGGTACAATACGTAAGCAATTATTCCAATGATCAGCCCTGCTGCAGAAGTGATCATTTTAGTGTATAAGCCTCCCGAAATTGTGCCAATTTCGATAACTCCCTTAATTGAAACATCGTGAAAAATCGTTATTACCCCGATAATCGTTCCTACAAAACCAAGCATCGGAGCAATGCCTGCAATAATGCCTAAGAGGCTAATGTTTTTTTCAAGTTTAGAAACTTCCAGCTTTCCAACATTTTCTATGGCTGCTTCAATATCCTTGATTGGGCGGCCAATGCGCAATAGGCCTTTTTGCAACATCCGACCCAACGGAGTATTGCTATTGCGGCAAATCGCAATTGCAGAATCCAGCTTGCCGGATAAAATGCTTTGTTTAATCTGCGAAAGAAGATTGGTTTCATCCCTGGATGCTTTTCGGATAGTTATATAGCGTTCTACAAAAATAACCAGTCCTATAAACGCAAGCAAAGCTATTGGTACCATTACCCAACCGCCTTTCATCAATAAATCTATAAATCGCAAATCCTGCGCAGCCTGTACGGTTTGAGCCACTGCAATTTTTGTAGTGTCGGGCAGTAATGCAGTGGGCGAATCTATTTGTAAGAAAAACATAATATGGGGCTATTTTATGGGCAAAACAGTTGCGCCGGGATAAATATCTTTTTGTATACGCAGCAGTTCGGCCATTGCGGATGCCTGATCTTTGAAGGAACCTAAGCCCACTTTAATGCGTGGGCCGGGCAAACCTTTAACGATATACGCATACACGCCTTTAAACCTCATATTCCTGATAAATTTTTGTGCCTGTGAGGATTTGGAAAATGATGGGCCAATAATGTCAAACGACTTTACCTTACCGGGTGCATTTATATTTTCTGCTTTGGTTGTAACCTTAGTCACTGTATCAACAGGCTTCTCGGCATTCAGGCCATTTTTGCGCAAGGCTTCCACTATGCTATCAGCCGAAGTTAATGTATCATTTAGGGTTTTAGGCTGTTCAAAAGGCAATACTTCTTTATGCTCAATGCCCGATGGAGTATTTGGTTTTAAAAGCAACATAGATAGTTCGTTGCGATAAAAAAATCCTGCAAAAGTTAGGCTTGCTACTGCGATAACTGCCAGGGTTTCTTTAATCCAGCTTTTAGAAGTGCTGGGGTTATCAAACTCAATTTCTTCGGTAAATATATCCTCGTCAGTATTTGGTAAAATATGCCTTCCGCCTTCATAATCCTGTTCAAGCGGAATGTCGGAACCAATAGCATTTGTTGAGGATGTTTCGGAGGGATACTTCTCAGACTCAAAACTATCTTCTTTCTCTGTAAAAATAGGTTCTGGAATGGGGGAAGAGCTGCTCTCGATAAGATTTTCATCTATTTCAGAATGTTCAGGTACATCATCTAACAATTCTCTAAAATGCTCATCTTCAATCTCTGTGCTTAAAAGTCCTACAGGAGGAATCACATCAACTATTATATTATTGTTCTTTTGTGTTATGTATTCAGGCTCTGATACCGGAATCAGGCCAAAAGATTCGGGGCTATAGCTGGAAGAATTGGCTCGGAATGTATACCCAGACTCTGAAGAATTAAAAACGCCAAGTTCGCCAAAAGCTAAAATCCCTTTTTCCTCCAATTCCTTTTTTAGCTGTATGCCTAATTTTTCTGCAAAATAATCAGCCGATGGCTCAGATATATGCTTGATCTTGCTGATATACTTGCTTAAAGACCGATTGGAAGGTGCATCTTCCTTAAAAGATAATTGCAGCCCCGCAGGGAAGTATTTATTTTGATCGGGGTCGAAGTATATGGAGGATTTTTTTTTATAAAATGTGCCTAAGCCCGGGATGCCTACCTCATCTTCATCCAGCAGTATTGTTGAAATATAGAGCACAACATCCATCCGGGTAAAGTTAGTTTTAAAATCTAAATAGCAAAAACCTATTAGAATGAATAGCTTAAGCCACCAAGTACGTTAAGGCCTATTTTAGGATAGAAAAGGTATTGTTGGTAAGCAGTGCCAAACAGGTTGTTTGCATGGACATATAGCCCAATTTTATTTTTTAGCTGATATTGCGCTCCGGCACTTAAATCCACAAAGCTTTTAAGCGCTACCGCTCTTTCGGCAAAAGCAGGGCTGGTTACAAATTCTCTTCCTTTGGAATCGCCGTAAACATGCACATCGCCATCAACGCTAAATTTTTTATTAATTGATATGCGTGCATTGGAAATCACTTCAAGGCCAGGCTTAAACCACGCTTCTTTTACTGTGGCAAGTTTATACGAGTTAGCAATTACTTTGCCTGTCCATGAGAAGGTTTGCGAAGCTGTAAGGCTTATTTCACCTTCAATGCCAAATACCCTGCTGTCGCCTGGATCGTAAATCACATCAAACTTCTGAATTTTGGGATAATTGTTCACAAAAAACGGCATATCCATTATGGTTGTGTAATGGGCCGAAATTGAATACCCGAATCCGCTTCCTGCGTTGCCCTTAACGCCGCCATAAATTTTTGATTTTTCCACCGCATTTATCACAGAAATCTTCTTGTTAAGGTAGGGGTTTTCCCTGCTAAGGTTCAAAAGCGAGGTTTTTAGTACATCGCCAGTGTAGCCTGCAAAAATGGTGGCATAACCGGGCACAATTGGAACTTCGGCAGTTACAGCTGGCAATAAATTTGTACGCCCCGCATCGCCAAACTCGCTAATAAAATTCAGCCCAACAATAATTTTGTAATTATCACCTTGAAGCTTGACATACGGATTGGCTTTGAAAATGTTATTGCTGCTGTTTATGGCAGAATCTTTAATCGAAGTAAAATCTGCTGAAGCGTTGATGCCAAAATTAAACTGGTTCCATGCTTTGTTAAAAAATCCGCTGACAGCAAAAGAATTTTCTTTTTTTTCATTCAGATCTTTTAACGTGTAGGCATCAACTTTTCCGGCATAATCAAAATCGCCATCGGCATCGCTATAGTTTTTTATTGCCTCGCCTTTAATGCCTATAACATCATACCGTTGCGACGCAGGATTAAGATTATAAGTTGAAGCTGCCGGGTTGTAACCATAAAAATTAGTTCCAAGGCGATCGTATTTTAATTCGCCGTTCAGGCTAACCTTTTCCTGAATGCTCCTCCCAAAAATCCCAAACTGTTGCCTGGAGAGCTTTTGGCTGTTAAAATCACCTTTCTGATTAAGATGTTTAGCGAAAAAGCCAGCTTGTAGCGCAGGGTCTTTTCCTGTATTTATATATAGTTCGCCCAAGCCCGTGCTGAAATTGCCTATGCCTATTTTGGCAAAATTATTCTGTAGCACATTTTCTTTCTCATCTGCTAATTGCTGCGCCTGCAATTGCCTGATGTCGGTATTAAGTTCAAGCTTTTTATCAGTTATGGAATAGCTTAAATTAGGCTTAAAGGGTTTGGTGTTTTCCAGGTTGGGGCTTCTGCGAATTTTTACAGCATCAGCAAGAACGGGCTTATATGGGCGCACCACTTCAATCTCTTCTGTAATGGTTGTTTTTTTATCAGGAAGTGGTTTTTTATCATCCGTTTTTACCTGAGCAAACGAGCTTATTGCAGTAAAAGCGAATACCAGGCTCAATGTATATTTAAACAATCTGTTTTGCATCGGCTTAGTTCTTTTTAGTAAGTGCATCGAGTTTTTCTTTGGCAGAAGGCAAAATATCATCATCTCCCTTGTAATTGTCTATTAGGCTTTGCAATGTGCTTTTGGCCTGAAATTCATCTTTAAGTGAGACAAAATTATCAGCAAGAAGTATAAAGCTTTTTGCAACCCAATAATCATACGATGGCATTTTGTTGATTAAATCAAAAGCGCTTTTCTCAGCCGCTTTATATTCGCCTTTAAGGTGCTGGATGTTGGCAATATTATATTTAGCTTCTGCGGCATTAACGGTTTTAGATTTGCTTGCCACATCAGTAAATTGCTTGATGGCAACTGTGGTATCACCCTTCGCCAAGTAAGCTTTACCAGCATATAGTGTCGCATGCAGCTTGTCTTCAGCAGATGATTTGTCGAACTTGTTGATGATATCTGCATATTTTAGCACATCTTCGGGCATGCCCATATTGCTGTAAGATTCCAGCAAGTTGCTTATAGCATAGCCATAATTAGCTTTATATTCAGAAGTTAGCTCTAGTTTTTTAAGGTAAACTATAGCCTCGTTATATCGTTTTTGTTTCAGATAAATATTGGTAACACTAATTAATGCCCGTTCGGTATATTCGCTTGTCCAGTCATTCAAGATAAAATTATAATCAGGTATGGCATCATCAGGCCTGTTTAATTTTACAAGGCTTTCTGCCCGTATAAATTTTGCCTGTTTATCATGGATTGCTTTGGGGAATTTATCAAAATAGGCATTTATAGCTTCAAACGTTCCCTGATAATCGCCTTTCATAAATCTGTTGTTTGCCGCCTGAATGGTGATATTGTCCTGCTCATAAGTGGTTAAATTACCAATGCTAGTTCCGTTGGCATAGGTCAAAAAGCCGCTGGCATCCCCTCTGTCTACATATATATTTTTTATAGATTCCAGAGCTTGGTGCGCTTCTTCTGTTGTAGGATATTCTTTTACTACCCTGCTAAAAGTTTCTAATGCTTCATTATCTGCATCCTGATTATATTGCACAAGGCCAATTGTTACTAAGGCACGGGGCACATAACTGCTGCGGGGGTATTTTTCTACCATATTCAACAAGCCGCTTTTAGCTTTGTCAAAATCGTTTTTCACAAAATAGGCGTAGGCGATTTCAAAATTTGCATCATCTGCATAATTAGAGTTGGGATATTGTTGCAATAACGATTGGTGAGTACTGATCTTGGCATCATAACTGCCCTGCAACCCCTGGATCATCCCACGCTGAAATAAGGCATAATCCTCGCCTTGAGCATTCCATGCAATTATTTTATTGTATTGTTGCATGGCGCTTTCGTAATTTTTTAATACAAAATATGAATCTGCAAGCCGCAGAGTAGCATCGTTAATAGTGTTTTTGTCTTTTTCTGTGCCTTTCAAAAAGCGCTCAAAATAATCTGCAGACTTTTCATAATTATCATTTCTGAAAGCTGAATACCCTAAAGCATAATTGGCATAATTAAAAACATCTGTAGTTTTTGCTGCTGGCATCGACAGGAACTTTTCAAATTGTGTTACAGACTCGCCGTACTTGCGCACTTCAAACATTGCCTCGGCAAGCCAGTAGGTTGCTAATGCTTCTATCTCATCATCTACAGGGTTATTGATTGACCGCAAGAACATGGAAATCCCATTTTCAAACGCACGTTCGTTGTAAAATTCCAGCCCCCTGTAATAAGTTACTTTTTGATACGCCTCTTTAGCTTCACCTGTTTTGTTGCTGATGGTCTCAAGCACATTAACAGCCTCTTTATAGTTTTTTGTGCTTAGCAATATTTCGGCAAGCAATGTTTTTGCATCGTTCAGACGGGCAGTGCGTGGATAGGTTTTTAAAAATTCCTGTATCGCATCTAAAGCCACCGAATGGAACTCCAGTTCGTAGGACAGTTTTGCATAATTGAACAAACCTTCCTCCTGCAGAGCTTTATCAAACGATAGTTTTGCGGCTCTGAAAAAAGCGTTGCGTGCACCTTGCTTATTGCCAGTTTTTAAAAATGACGACCCCAAAGTCAGCATCCCATTTTGGTAATACACATCAGAAACATTCATTTTTTCAAGCTCGGCAATAGATTTGGTATAATTGGCAAGTTTAAAATGAGTGTATCCAATCTGGTAGCTATCCTGATTGTTTTGGGTTTTTCCCAAATCTTTTTCCTGAAATTTTTGATAGTAATCTGCAGCACTTTTATAATCGGCTCTTGCAAAATATGTGGCAGCAATGATCCGATGCATTTCTGGTTTGTACAGCTCTGAAATTGTTGGCAATGCGGGGATGCCATAACTCAAAACATCTGCATAGCGCTTATCTAAAAAATACAGAGCTGTTAAATAATAAGGATAGCTATTCTGGTATATTGTAGATCCTTTTAGCCGCTCAAATTCCTGCAAGGCAGCCTTGTAATTACCGTTTAAATAGTTGATATACGCGTAATAATAAATTGAAGGCTCGCTAAATTCATTGTTCTCGCCCTTTAGTTTCGCGAACAGCGGTTCGGAAGTTTTATAGTCCTTAGCTATGAAATAAGAATAAGCAAGCTTGAAATTATATTCAGAAGTTTCTTTTGCACCGAGGCTGTTCTTTTCAATTTTAGTGAGCCATTCTATTGTTTTGGGATAGTTTTTCTGTTTAAAATAAAATCTTCCAACCTGAAAGTATGCTGATTTTGTATTTGCACTTGCCGGAAATTCTTTAATAAATTTCATGAATAGGCTTTCTGCGTCCTGATTGCCTAATTCTAATGCGCACACAGCCTGATAGTATCTTGAGTTTTCTTTAAGCAGCGAATATTGCAGCTGATCGGCTGATTGTGTGGAAGGCGTAAGCCTTACTTCATCCACATGGTTGAATTGAGCACTGGCGGCTGCAAATTTTCCATTTTCAAAAAGCTCTATCCCGGTTTTGTAAGCCTGATTAATTTCATACCAGGAAGTGCTTTGAGCTATTGTAAAATAGCTTATCAGGCAAAATAGTAATGTTATAATGTATTTTTTTTGGAACATAGCGTGACTATCTGCACTAAATTAAAGCAATAAAGAAAATGGGGCCACATTAAAAACCAACACCTGTGGAAAAACCTGAATTTAACGATGAACAAAAGCAAAATGGTATAAGCAGTTTATTCCTTCCTGCGTTTTTGAGAGTGTTTGCGCATTATAAATTTATAGCGCACTTCGTTCCTGTTCCAATATAAAAGATTGTAGATAAAGGTTAGCAAAACGCCATAAAGCAGAATATTTAGCACAAGCTGGAAGAAATGCTGAAAACTGATGTAAGCATAGCTAATATCGCCAATAGCCAAAAAATTGAATACATCTATCATAAAAATTAAAGGCAAAGCGATATACAAGAAGGTTTTTTTAAAGTTTTGGCCCCAGCTCCAGGTTTTGCGGGTTATAGACCACTTTTCAATAAATGCCTTTTCGCCTTGTGAAATCTCTTCCATGTTATTAATTGCGTTGCCCGGCAAGCAAGTACAAAACAGCCATTCTAACAGCTACCCCATTTTCTACCTGGTCAAGTATAATTGATTGTTTGCTGTTTGCAACATCGCTGGTAATTTCTACGCCACGGTTAATTGGTCCCGGATGCATTACGGTGATTTCTTTATCAAGCGAATCAAGAATTTTTTTATTTAGCCCGAACAGCATAGAATATTCCCGTAAAGATGGAAAATATTTAATGTCCTGCCGCTCTAACTGTATCCTGAGCATGTTTGCCACATCGCACCAGTTGAGCGCTATCAATAAATCATGTTCTATTTTTACACCAAGTGTGCCAATGTACTTTGGTATGAGCGTAGTTGGGCCGCACACCATCACTTCAGCACCCAGCTTTTGAAGGCAAAGTATATTAGAAAGTGCAACCCGAGAATGCAGGATATCGCCAATAATGGCTACTTTTCTCCCTTGCACCTGGCCGTATTTTTCGCGGATGGAAAAGGCGTCGAGCAGAGCCTGAGTCGGATGTTCATGTGCGCCGTCTCCGGCATTTATGATCTGGGCATTTACGTGCTTGCTTAGAAAAACACCAGCTCCCGGATACGGATGCCGCATGACAACCATGTCGACTTTCATTGCCAGGATATTATTTACAGTATCTATTAATGTTTCTCCTTTGCTAACGGATGATGATGAAGCTGCAAAATTTACAGTATCTGCCGAAAGGCGTTTTTGTGCAAGTTCAAAAGACAGGCGTGTGCGGGTGGAATTTTCAAAAAAAATATTGGCAATGGTTACATCACGCAGCGAGGGGACTTTTTTGATCGGGCGATTTAAAACATCTTTAAAGTTATCGGCCGTTTCAAAAATAAGCTCAATATCATGGCTGCTTAAGTCTTTTATGCCTAAAAGATGCCTGCTGCTTAGTGTTTGCGAAGCTTCTGCCATTTTGCTTATTCTGATAAGAGTATAACTTTATCTTCCTGGTCGGCTTCCTTCCAGCTAACTATAACTTTTTGCGAGTCTATTGAATCTACCTGAATCCCGATGTAATTAGGTTCGATGGGGACATGGCGAGAATATCTGCGGTCTACCAACACCAGCAGCTCAACCTTTTCTGGCCTGCCGAAAGCGAGCATAGCATCCATAGCCGATCGGATTGTGCGGCCGGTCCATAGCACGTCGTCCATCAGGATTACTTTTTTGCCCTCAATTATAAAATCAATTTGAGTGCTGTTTGGCACCAAAGGCCCTTCGCGGCGGCGAAAATCATCCCGGAAAAAAGTAATGTCGAGATTGCCGTTAAGGATGAGCGCTTCCGGAAGTATTTTTCTTAGTTCCTCTGCAATACGATTTGATAAAAATATGCCCCGAGGCTGTATGCCGAGTATAACGGAGTTTGAAAAATCATTGTGGTTTTCTATTAACTGATGGCAAAGGCGCTGGATGGTAATCTGAAATTTCTGACCGTCGAGCAGGGTGGGGTTTTGCATCTTGGTATTGATTGAGCAAAAGTAGGAAAATATTTTTAGAAAGGTCGATGCTGTTGCTATAGCAAACTTAATATTATGATTTGCAGAAATTCACCTGCGGTAAGGTGGATTATTTTCGGTTCGGAGAACCTACGATAGAGCTTCGAGATAACATATCTCGAAGAGCAGTGAGGACACGAACCGGGGCGGGAGATGTAAAACGCTGACAGAATATCAAGCTTGAACTTTTCTATTTGTATTAATCTATAGCTTCAAGTTTTTGGTTTCGTGCGATACGAATCCCAGTTTTTGGTTTTTTCTGCTTTGTGAGATATGAACCCGAGTTGGAATTGGTTTCATAGCTTGATAGTCTCCGAAGAACTGTTAGGCATGTTCTAATATAAAATCTGCGTCTATGTTCAGCTCAGAATATATGGCCTTTAAAAAATCAACATCTGGCTTTTGTTTGCCGTTCATGATCAGAGAAAGCTTTGCATCGCTGATTTTTAGTTTTATAGCAAGATCTTTTTGTTTGAGGCGCATTTCGAACATGCGCATTTCAATCATGCCAGCTAGCGTTGTAGGGGCATCTATTACGTACTTTTCTTGTTCATACACCTGGGCTGCCATTGCAAGGTTGCGTATTTGGGATAATTCTTCCTTTGAAACGTTTCCGCTGCCTTTAGCCATTAGGCTATCAATAGTGCTCATTACTTTGCTATAATCCGCTTCGTTTTTTACTTTTTCCATTTCTTTTTAAATGAAAGATTTAAATATCCTTTTAGTAGTATGGTTGCGTAGTTGTTTTTAAACTACAGAACAATCAATCTTATTGTATTGCTGATGTGTCCCGATAAACCGAATATAAACTGTTCTGATATCAAAAAATATCATGGCCACTAAGCGATAAGAATTGCCTTTTATATTGAATACAAATCTGTCGTTGCCTACTGCATCCATTGAATTAAAAACTGCTTTTATATCATGAAAATTTGACCAATCAGCTTTTAAAACTATTCGATACCAATTATTCAATGCATCTTTTGCGTTCGCATGCGTTTCAAAAAAGTCGCGGAGTTTTCCGTAGCTTACAACAACCATTATATAACAAATATATGTAAATTTAGATTTTTAAAATATTTTTTAGATATTCTAAATAATTAATTGCGTCACAAAAAAATCCCGTTAGCCTTTCGAACTATCGGGATTTAAATAATATCCTTTCGGATTTTTACTTTGTTGCTTCTTCTTCAGATTTCTCTTCCGCAACAGGAGTTGCCTGAGCAGCTTCTAAAACCGGAGTTTCAGGAGCGCTTTCTACAACTGGTGCTACAGGAGCCGGAGCTTCTTCAGTTTGAGCAGCCTCTTCTTTTTTAGCAACGGCAGCAGCAGGTGCTTTTTTAGCTGCAGCTTTGCTTTCTGCGCCTTCCATTTGCTGTTTTAATTGTGCAAGTACGCTCAAATCGCCTAAGGTGGATTTCTCTACCGAGTCTTTCACTTTTTTCACTGCAGTTGCAGCGGCCTTTTGCTCATTCTTTTTCTCTTTGTTCTCAGCATTGCGGGCATCGGCTTTAGCCTCTTCCCAAATACGAGAGTGCGATACAACTATGCGCTTAGAATCTTTGTTGAATTCAATGATCTTGAAATCAGCAGCTTCTTCAGCTTTAAGCGCCTTGCCATCTTCTTTGATGCTATGCTTGCTTGGGCAGAATCCTTCAACACCATACGGAAGCGCAATAATTGCGCCTTTGTCAGTTACTTTTAAAACAGTCCCTTCATGGATAGAATCCAGCGTGAAGATGGTTTCGAAAGTTTCCCAAGGGTTTTCTTCCAATTGTTTGTGGCCTAAGCTCAATTTGCGGCTTTCTTCATCCAGCTCTAAAACAACCACATCTAATACTTCGCCAACTTTGGTGAACTCGTTAGGGTGGTTAACTTTTTTAGACCATGAAAGGTCAGAAATATGGATCAATCCGTCTACGCCTTCGCCAATTTCTACAAATACGCCAAAGTTTGTCATGTTTTTAACAACAGCTTTGTGCTGGCTTCCAACAGGATAACGTTCTGCAATATTTTTCCAAGGATCTGGAGTTAATTGTTTGATGCCAAGGCTCATTTTGCGCTCGTCGCGATCAAGCGTCAACACCTGTGCTTCAACTTCATCGCCAGTTTTCAGGAATTCCTGAGGGCTGCGCAGATTTTGAGACCATGACATTTCTGAAACGTGGATAAGGCCTTCTACTCCAGGAGTGATCTCCAGGAATGCGCCATAATCTGCAACAGTAACAATTTTGCCTTTTACTTTAGAGCCAATTTCTAATGTGGTATTTAAAGACTCCCAAGGGTGTGGGGTCAATTGTTTCAAGCCAAGAGCGATACGTTTTTTCTCATCATCAAAATCAAGAACAACCACGTTGATTTTCTGATCAAGCGATAGCACTTCTTTTGGATGCTCTATACGGCCCCATGAAATATCGGTAATGTGCAACAAGCCATCAACACCGCCAAGATCGATAAATACACCGAAGTCGGTAATGTTTTTAACAGTTCCTTCAAGAACTTGTCCTTTTTCAAGCTTGGCAACAATTTCTGTTTTCTGGTTTTCTAAATCGTCTTCAATAAGCACTTTGTGCGAAACAACAACGTTTTTAAATTCATGGTTTATTTTAACAACCTTGAACTCCATTGTTTTGCCAACGTAAATATCGTAATCGCGGATTGGCTTAATATCGATCTGCGATCCTGGCAAAAAGGCTTCTACGCCCATTATATCTACGATCAATCCACCTTTGGTACGGCTTTTTACGTAACCGTTGATGATCGTATCATTATCTAAAGCATCATTGATAGTTTCCCAAGAGCGTTGTGTTTTCGCCCGTTTGCGGGATAAAACCAGTTGGCCGCTTGCATCTTCCTGAGATTCTACAAAAACATCAACGCTGTCGCCAACTTTCAAGTCCGGAGTATCGCGGAATTCAGAAAGCGAAACCAGGCCATCAGATTTAAAGCCAATGTTCAAAACAACATCTTTGTTATTGATAGAAACAATAATGCCCGAAATGATTTCTCCTTTTGTGATTGAGTGGAAAGTGCCGGCATACTGCTCTTCAAGCTTTTCACGCTCAGCTTTGCTGTAATTGCCAAATCCTTTGTCATCAGCATCCCAGTCAAAATCGCCGGAAGGTGTGATCAATGTTTTTGATTTGATCTCATCGATCGATAAAGAATCAGCTTCTGATTCAATGTTTTCTTTTTCTTTAACCGATGTGGTTTCGGTACCAAGCTCCGCTTGCGTAGCTGTTAACTCTTTTTCTGCTTCTTGTTTTTTCGCCATTAATTAATTAGTCTCCTTTTCCCAGATTTTAATCGGGACTGCAAAGGTAGGGAAATACCTTTTTATTCAGAAACAAAAAAAGAACTAATATTTTGAGGTTTAATCTTGATTTACAGGCTTATGTATTTCTTTGCTAAACTTTTTAAATACAGAATGTTCTATAAAACACCTGATTGTAACTTCCTATGGAAAATCTTAATGATGAATACATGATCAATCATCTTCTAGGACATAATAAGTTACTGATATTTAGAATGAGAGCAAAGAACAAAACCCTGACGATGATTCGTTCAAAACTCCGCCAAGAGACACCGTTTAGGGTGTGAGCGATTGATGGGTGAACAAATGTATGAGACATTTGATGGTGCCCGCGAGCAAAATGACATCAGCCCGGCTGATGAACAGGCACATTAACTTCTTTTGAGCTATGGCTGCAACATCGTACTTTAGCGGAGCATGATTTGTTTTCCTAATGCTAAAATCAATCTTGGGCTAAATATTGTAAATCGCCGCAGCGATGGGTACCATGATATTGAAACCATTTTTTATCCTATTAAAATCCACGATGCGCTAGAAGCAATAGAATCGGATAAGACGAGGGTCAGATTATCTGGCATTTTTGTTCCGGGGAGCCCCCAAGAAAACCTTTGCCTCAAGGCGTACAATCTCATTGGCGCCGATTATGAACTGCCAGCAATACATATCCATCTTCATAAAAATATTCCAATAGGGGCTGGCCTCGGTGGCGGCTCGGCGGATGCTGCTTTTTTCATCGCTTTGCTGAACGATAAATTTCAATTGGGCATGGAAATTTCGCAAATGGAGGTATATGCTCGTCAACTGGGCGCCGATTGCGCATTCTTTCTACATAATAAACCCATGTATGCGTTTGGTAAGGGCGATGAATTTGAGAGTCTGACCTTAGACCTGTCTCCTTATCATATCGTTTTGGTGATGCCTCCGGTGCATGTTTCTACCGCAGAAGCTTACGCAGGTGTGAGGCCGATGCCTTCTAGCAGTTCGTTAAAAGTGCTCTTGCAAACCCCTGTGACAAATTGGCTCGGAAATATTAAAAATGATTTTGAGGAATCTGTTTTCAAGATATATCCAGAGATTGAAGAGGTTAAAAAAGAGCTTTACCACAAAGGTGCCTTTTATGCATCTATGAGCGGGAGCGGAGCGGCTGTTTATGGGATATTTGCGAACAAGCCGGATTTGAGAGGGGTGGATGAGAAGAATAAGGTGTTTTATGGGGTTTGATGTTAAGCGATAGGCTAACGATGAAATTGAGTCAGCGGATTAGTGCCGATATTTAAAATCATACGCGGCACTCTGGCGTGAGGATTGTAAATCCAACGATAGGAACTTCGGAATTACAAATTCCGAAGAGCAGGTGGGCTGGAGAATGGCAATAGGTGTTTTATGGAGTTTAAACTCATCGTATAACTCAAAATTATCGGATGAATGATAGCAAATGGCCTCAATTTATATAATCCCTATCCTCATCCGTCAGCTCTCTTTTTCTATCCTCCACAACAATTTCCTCATCTTCCTCTTTGCTGTAATCATTTAAGGCAACTTTTTTCTTTGGCCTGCCAAGTATAAAACCAATTATCAGCCCTAATCCAAAGAAAACGCCCAATATTGCAAGTTTTGATATCCGTGCTTCTCCGAATAGCCAGAAATCAACTTCCTCCGTATTTTCCATAAGGATAATGGTAACAAGGATGGTTACTATAATAATGAATATAGTTTTTGCGCTCATTTCAGTAATTATATGTTAGGCCCGCTTCTAATATCGGATTATGGCTGGGTTTTTCATTAACAAAAATTATTTTAAGGCTTGGAATGAAATTGGGGAGATAAAAACGCAAAAGGTTCATATCTGCTTTAACCTCGGCACCATAGGTACGTGGAGTGAAAGGATTTCCTTTTCCCACATTCTCAAAATCGGCAAATAAACCTCCTGTAAAGCGTTTTATGTAAGCTAATGGCCCAATTTCCCAGTCGGGATAAAATATAGGAAACCGGTATTTAGTGAGCAAGGTATTTTGCAAGCCGCCCTTGGGCGTTAAATTGCTATATCCGCTAACTTTGGGGATATCTATTGTTGAGGCATAGCTGCCAGATGTTTTTTGATAATTGAAGGATGCCTGAAAGGAATGATTGGTTAAAATCCCCGGAAAAAACAGATTGCTGCTCAACACAAGCAAATTGCCGCTTAATTGATTTTCAAAAGGGAAGTTACGGTACACAACAGAAAAATTCTGTCCCCATCGAGGTGCAAGGTCTCTTGGGCTGCGGTTTGTGTTCCTGCCAAAGTAGAAACGGTATTTTATTGGAAAGCTCAGGGTACTTATAAACGTATTCGGCCGGTTAGTTATTTCGTATCGCGAAGTATAGCTTGTGCTGGTTTGCACACCTGTAAAATATGAATAATTAAGCCTGTTGAACGAAAATGGCAGACTTACATCTAATTCAGCTTCATGTTCCCGCCAGTTTACAGGTATAACGGTTGAGGGGCTTCCTGTAACTCTTCGATAAATAAGCCGTGCTTGATTCAGGTATGAAAGCGTTATTACCGGAAAGAATTTAGAATACGTTAATCCTGTAAAATATTCGCTTTTTTTAAGTGAGTTATTAAACCGGTACCCCGAATAAAAGCTTAGCGTATTCAATTTATTATCAGATTGTAGTTTAAGGCCAAAATTATAATCGCTAAAAAATTCATTTTTTTCTGCTACCGGGAGCAGGCTATGAAAATAAAAAAGATTGTTGATTTCTTTAAAAGGCCTGGTAGGATAGGCATTGGACGGGATGCTATCGAACACATCATGATTGCCTTCCTGCGCAACTATCGGCGCAATATAATCTACAGCTTTGCTTGATGACACTATCGGTTTCATGCTATCAAGCTTTAAAAATGCTATATCCAGACCGCTTGGCTGGTAATTGTTGAAAATAATCCGGTTGCCATTTTTGTCGAAAGAAGGGTTGTAGGCACCAAACTTAACGGATGTGATTTGTAGTATTTTGGTTAAGCCCGGGTTCAAACTATATAAATTATCAATGCCATTGTAATGCGCCTTAAAAACAATCTGATCTGCCGCGTACTCTGGCTTGGAAATAAGCTGTTTTTGAAATGGCAATAGCTGTAAAAATTTTTCTGTTTCAACGTTTAATTCATACAGCGTTTTTCCTTGTTGCCCAACTGCAACCACAACTATTTTGCTGCCATCATCATTAAATCGGGGATTTTGGAGCATATAATTGAGAGGGCTTTTAAAACGCTTTAATTCAGATCCATTCCCTGCATCTAAAATCACAAGCGAAA
>JAYVNR010000281.1:0-26862 GCA_043758305.1 Pedobacter sp.
TTTCCAACCGATGGTTCTGTTAAGGATGATTTAGCGGGATATTTTAGCGATGTGAACAATGTTAACACTCAGGCGTTGAACCTGATCATCCGGCGGAATTTTAGCCCGGGGAGCGGAGCAGAAGGCTTTAACATTAACAATACAGTAGGAACTGCAGCTACAGAACTGGTTTTCAATACTCTTAATACAATAATATCCCAATCTTTAGGACTAAAATTTGTGGATTTGAATATCCGCTCCTTAAATGATGCAAGTGCATCGTTCAGGCTATTTAATAGCCGTTTAATACTTACTGGCGGATTGAACGACCGTTATGCCAATTCTGATTTAAGCGTTATTGGAGGCAACAATATAACACACGACCTGGAAGCTCAATATCTTATAAGAAAAGATGGTACGCTTTCGCTAAAAGCATCAAACCGGTTAAACAACCATAACTTTTTAACCAAAACCCAAAGCGATGATTATGTAAATGCTATAGGATTGGTTTACCGGCAGGAGTTTGATAATTTTAATGAGTTTGTAAAAATCCTTATCGGGAAAAAACGGCGTGAAGAACGAAAAAAGGAGGCAGAAAAACCGCAGCAGCCAGCAACATTCCCGGTCCCTAAAATTCTACCAACAACTTCTTTGCCAACTAAAACTGGCAGCCGTTAACTATTCTTTAAAATTGTATGGCCCATGCGGTCGCGTTTAGTTTTCAGGTAAAGCTCGTTATGGATATTTGATTCAATTTCTATTGGCACATTGCCCACTACCTGTAGCCCGTACCCAACAATACCTGCCCGTTTTGTAGGATTGTTTGACATAAGCCTCATTTTGGTAATGCCTAGGCTCCTTATGATCTGCGCTCCAATTCCATAATCTCTCTGATCGATTTTAAAGCCAAGCTCTAAATTTGCATCTACTGTATCCATCCCATTTTCCTGGAGATTATACGCATGCAACTTATTGATCAGGCCAATGCCCCTTCCCTCCTGATTCATATAAATGATCGCTCCCTTGCCTTCTTGTTGTATCATTTCCATGGCTTTATGCAATTGAGGGCCGCAGTCGCAACGGCATGAACCAAAAATATCGCCTGTAATACATGAACTGTGCACACGTACTAAAATTGGCTCATCAGGTTCCCACTCGCCTTTAATTAGCGCTATATGATGATCGCCGGAATTCACCTGGGTATATGCAACCATTTCGAATTCTCCCCATTCGGTTGGGAGCTTTACGGCAACTTCTTTTTTTATTAGCGATTCTGTGCAAAGGCGGTATGAAATCAGGTCTTTGATCGAAATTATTTTTAAATTGAAATATTCAGCAATCTTGATCAGATCGGGCAGCCTGGCCATTTCGCCATCTTCATTCATAATTTCTATTATCACCCCTGCTGGCTCTAATCCCGCTAAGGAAGCAATATCTACAGCAGCTTCGGTATGGCCGGCACGCCGAAGAACGCCGCCTTCTTTAGACCTTAAAGGGAAAATATGGCCCGGGCGGCCTAAGTCGGCAGGGGATGTTGCCGGATCAATAAGTGCCTGTATGGTTTTAGAACGGTCTGTGGCCGATATGCCTGTTGTACAGCCATTGCCTATTAAATCCACAGAAACAGTAAAATTAGTTTCGTGAGCGGCGGTATTGTTGCCTACCATAAGTTCTAATTTCAACTCATCGCAACGTTTTTCTGTAAGTGGCACACAAATTAGCCCCCTTCCATGGGTAGCCATAAAATTAATAACCTCCGGTGTAGCAAACTTTGCTGCTACTAAAAAATCTCCTTCATTCTCACGGTCTTCATCATCAACAACAATTATAATTTTGCCGTTTTTAATATCTTCTATAGCGCTTTGTATGCTATTTAATTTGATTTCCATTAGGCAAAATTACAAATACAGCACCAAATAGCTCGTTCAGTTTATAATCTGATAGTAATTATACAGTTGAGCTTTTCTTTTTAAAAAGCCTGACAAAAAATTGTTTGTAGCTATCAATATTAAATATAGCTGAATCAACAGTTGCCTTGTAAGTTAGGAACACGCCAAGAGGTGCTAAAATTACAATTGCCAGCCACATGCCAGCAATAGGATCTAGAGAGCCATCTTTTGCTGATTTCTCTGCAATTGTAGAGATGATATGATAAATAAGAAAGAAGACAATTGACATTACTACAGGCATGCCCAAGCCTCCCTTTCGTATTATTGCTCCTAATGGAGCGCCTATAGAGAATAGCACCAGGCACGATGCAGCCAGGGTAAATTTCCGTTGGTATTCAATAATAAACTTTCTAATGCGCTCTGTATCAACATCTACGCTTACAATTTTTGCAGCAACCACATCGCTTAATGAATTTACCTGCGATTTAGCATTATTGATTGCCTGTATCCGCGTGTTAGCCGGCAGTGCTTCAATTATGGAGTTATTATATTTTTTAGAGATTTTTTTGTTTGCCACTTTTAAGCCATGCGGAAAAGGCATGAACAGTTTAAAAGTGGGCCGCATGTTCAGATATGTTGTATGAATGTTGCTATCGGCTTGCACTATAAAAGAATCGCGGTAGTGCTTAAGCTGCTTTAAATTCAACATGGCATAATTGGTTTTAAAAAGGTTTTCATCGGTCCGCTGAAGCTTAAACCCTGATAAATCAAACTTTTGCTCTGTTTCTTTAAACCGATAGCGAATAAATCTTTGCCTGGGGTCGTAATGCCCATCGGCAACAGACTCTTCATATCTCACCCCATTGTAAAGCTTAAGCGCCAGGGTGCGGTCCTGGTCTGTAATAAACATTTTCCCGGATTGTGCCATGGTTACGGCCACATTCCCGGTAGGGCTGCTATGATCGTAAATAAGTATCTGTTCTAATGTTTGCCCGTCTTTGCCTTTCTTTTGGACACGCAATGTATACCCCGGAAAGCTATTGTTAAAAATCCCTTCCTGTATCATGGGCGAAGCTTTTTGCTGTGTAACATCATAAAGAAGCGAGCCCATTTTCAAGTTGGCAATAGGCAATATATAATTAGAAAACAGAAGAGCGCTAAGGCTCATGATTGTTACCAGTATAAGCAGTGGGAACATTGCCCGCTGTAAAGATATGCCGGCAGCTTTTATAGCAACCAGTTCATAATTTTCTCCTAAGCTGCCGAAAGTCATAATCGAAGAAAGCAACATGGCAAGCGGAAGCGCCATAGCCACATTGGTAGCGGAAGCATACCATAATAGTTGCATTATTACGTACCACTCAAAGCCCTTGCCGATAAGATCATCTATGTATTTGAACAGGAATAACATCAGCAGCACAAACATCACAATCAAAAAGGTAACTATAAATGGCCTGATGAAAGCTTTAAAAACCAGCAGATGTATCTTTTTCACGGTATAAATTTAGCAAATTAATGGTTGAAGCATTGGATTGCGATGCCGACATTTAAGTTGCACCAACAAATATGGCAGCGGCTTTTTCCTTACAATGAAAAATTACATCTCATAAAGTTTGGATTTCAAAAACTTTAGCTAATTTTATTTCTGTTTGCAATACCTTTGAATCATAGGTTAACCCATGAAAAATAAGTTGTTTTCCAGAAAAAAACCAACCATATCTGATAAGCCCTTTACAGATCCGGAGGTTTTGTACGCAGGCAGCAACTCTTCTGAAGGAATAAAAAAAAAATCCGGATATTCTTTGCTAAGGCTTAACAATACGGCTTCATTTAAAAAGAACGTTTCACCTCCATTTTCTTCGCTTAAAACCTCGTTATTGTTATCCAAAATCCCTTTCATAAAAAAAGTGTCCTCAATAAAATACAAGGATACTGAGTCTGCTGGAAGCAGTTCTTTCCCTTTATCCAGAAAAAAAGATCAGCTGGATGTGCTCTCGCACACAGGAATTGATCCTAAAAACATTTATATCGCTTTTATAATTGCCGGAAACCTCCTTGTGATGCTTATTTTGCTATTAGCTTATTTAATGCTCTAATTATTCCCTGGCAAATACAATTTTCTCTTACCTTCTTTTTTTGGCATACCTATTGGAAGGTTGATAATCAGAGCAGATTTTTAAAGCTTCTGATTAAAACTCTACCATTATGAAAACATCATACAACATTTTACGCTCCGCACTTGCAATAAGCGATATTATCCTGATCAACCTAACATACTTTTTAGGTTTCTACCTATCTAATAAATATGGAACCAGCATAGATAAAGAAACTTATCAAAACAGTTTATTAGCTTTCAACCTAATATGGGTTGGATCTACTGCCAGTTTTAAATTATATTCTGCAACTAAATTCCAGCAAATGTCTTTAGTGTCTAGAGCTACTATAAAAAGCATTGTTTTGCATTTGTGTGGGTTTGCTGTTTATCTTTTCATCAGCAATAATGGAGGCTTCCCAACTACTTTGGCACTAAGTTTTTCAGCTCTTGTAGCTTTTTCTTTTTCACTAAGCAGGCTTACTGGTACTGCATTACAAACAATGACTGCTCAAAACATTTCAGCAAGAAGAACATATCACACTATTTAATCTATAATCAGCTTTTATTTGCCTGATTGGAAATAATAAATATTTATAAAAAACAAAAAAAGCCCGTTTCTGGGCTTTTTTTGTTTGTAGCGGGGAGCAGGATCGAACTGCCGACCTCAGGGTTATGAATCCTGCGCTCTAACCATCTGAGCTACCCCGCCAAATAAAAGGGTATTTTCCAAAAACAAACTTGCTTGCTTCACCTGTTTAATTCGTCAAGTTTCTCGGTATACTCAACTTAACAAACCTTTTTGAAATGGTTTGCAAATATAGATTAAAATACTTTTCTTTAGAAACAATTCTAAAAAAACGCTTTTATAGCGTTTAAACTAATCAAAGAATGTCAGAAAAGAAAAAATTTACTTTAGAGTATGAAGTAAAATCCTCACCTAAAATACTGTACAATTTTATAAGCGAGCCCAATTCATTGGCACAATGGTTTGCAGACGATGTCTCCTATCGAGATCAGATTTATACTTTCACTTGGGACAATGAAGATCAAAAAGCGAAGCTGCTTTCTGTAAAGGAAAATAAGCTTATAAAATTTAAATGGCTTGATGACGAACCTCAATGCTATTTTGAAATGGAGGTACTGCAAGACGAACTGACCAATGATGTTGCATTGTCCATAACTGATTTTGCAACTCCGGAAACATTGAATGAACGCAGACAAATCTGGGATAACCAAATACAATATTTGATAAGCGTAATTGGCGCTTACTAAGAATTCTACCTAATATGGATCTACGCGAACAGGTAACCTGGCTTTTTTTATTATCAATCCCTATTGCTTGTGTGGCCTGGACCGTAACCCATGAAGAAATATTTTCCGAGCCAAGGGAGTATTGTAAAAAATGCAGCCAGAGCGCATCCAGCTTATTGAGGCGAAAGCTGTTTTATATTTTCACCTGCGAATATTGTTTCAGTTTTTACGTAACAGCCTTCTTTTTGTTCATTACACGATATCATTTGCTTATGAGCGATTGGCGGGGCTATCTCATCGCTGAATTTGCGTTGATGTGGGTAGCAAATATGTACATGAGCCTGTTTTTCCTTATCCGTACCAATATTAAAAAGGAAGGCACTGTGGCTAAGATTGAGGAGAAGCGGTTGGAAAACCATGATTAACAGGTCTTAGGAACTTCCTGCCGACTAAAAGCAGTGCCAAAGCCAATACGCTGCTTGCAATTAAAGCGATTGACAAGGGAATAATGGTTTTAATATCTAATAGCCCAATTAATATTGTTGCTAAAGAGCCTATGCCCATTTGTATGAACCCCAGCATAGCAGCTGCGCTTCCGGCATTGTGGTTAAATGGGCGCATAGATAAGGCTGAAGCATTGGGCATCATGCAACCACTTGGGGCGATAAAACAAAATATGAGCGCAATAAGTACCCAGAAATTTGTTACGCCAGAAAGAACTACTGCCAACAATATTATGCCTATAACATTTTGTGCATATAGCACTCCTAAAATAATCTGTTCGCTGGTATAACGCCTTAGCAATAGATTGTTTACCTGCGCTGCAGCAATAAGGCCCGAAGCAATAAAAGCAAAAAGATATCCGTACTGTTTTTGGTTAAGTCCATAATCTCCCATAAAAATGCCGGGAGAGCTGGCTATATAAACAAACAATCCTCCAAATCCAATTGCTCCTGTAAAAGCATAAATTAAAAACATGCCTTCGGATAAAACGGCTTTATACCCTTTCGCTATTGAGACAAGGTTTAACGAATGTTCTTCATCGGCAGGGCGGCTTTCGGGCAGGAAAAAGAAAAATCCGGCAAGGATTAGCGCAATTAAGATAGTTAATACTATAAAAATTGCATGCCAGCCAAACCCTGCCGCAATATAACCACCAAGGGTTGGGGCAAGCATAGGCGAAACGCTTAATACCAGGATAATGAACGAAAATATCCGGGCATTCTGTTCGGGCGGAAATAAATCGCGGACCATTGCAATTGCTGCCACAGAAGCAGAACAAGCTCCTATAGCCTGCAAAAAACGCAATACTATCAGCATTTCGATAGAAGTTGCGAACGAGCATCCTATAGATGCAATGCAATAAAAAATCAACCCGGCATACACCGGCTTCTTGCGCCCAAAGCGATCTAATATTGGGCCATAAGCAAGCTGCCCTATTGCTATCCCAATAAAAAAGGAAGATAATGAAAGTGCCACCTTGCTTACGCTGGTGCCCAAACTCCGGGCAATATCAGGAAAACCTGGCAAATACATATCAATAGAAAAAGGCACAATTGCAGTTAACAGGCCTAATAATAATATGGTAAGAAATTTAGATTGTTCCTTCACAGTATGGTAAGCAGTTTAGGTTGACTTTCCGCAAATATGCAGCTTTTAGCCCATTGTGGCATACTTAATTAGCATATTTAGAATATATAGATAATAACATACCTTGGGTATTTTAATTAGATTTGGCATGATTGCGCAATGATGAAAAACAATTTATTTATAACATTAGAAGGGATAGACGGCAGCGGAAAAAGCACTCAGATTAAGCTTCTTGAAGAAAACCTGACTAAGGCCGGGCATAAAGTTTACTCAACTTATGAGCCTACTTCGGGCTCGATTGGCAAGTTGATCCGAAGCGTTCTAAAAGGTGAGCTTGCAATGGATGAAAGAGCTATAGCCGGACTTTTTGTTGCTGACAGAATAGATCATTTAACTAATCAATCAGATGGAATCCTCAAAAAATTAGAGGAGGGCTATACCGTTTTGTCCGATCGCTATTATTTCTCTTCGTATGCATACCATGCCGCACACATGGATATGGATTGGGTTATACATGCAAATTCCTTAAGTGCCCAACTTTTGAGGCCAGATTTTACCGTCTATATCGATATTTCTGCAGAAGCAAGTATGGAGCGCATATATAAAAACAGGTCCTTTACAGAACTTTATGAAAATTTAGAAAATTTAAACATTGTAAGAAACAACTATTTTGATGCATTTGAATTGCTAAAAAAAGATGAGGAAGTATTTATTACAGATGGGAACAGGGCACCCAATGATATTGCAAATGATATTTGGGAACAGGCTAAACTACATTTAACTAACTAAAAAAAAAACCGCCTCATGATAGAAGCGGTTTTCACTGTAACCAAACCAAAACTATTATAAAAGTTATATGAAGGCTTACAAAGATGGTTTAGCCAAATGAAGATTTTGTGAAGAATTAAAACGTTTGCTGCGCTAAACTGATTCTCTAAATGTCAGTATCACAGTTGTGCCAACATCTTTTTCTGAAACTATCTTAAGCTCAAAACCATGAAAAGCAGCAATGCTTTTAGCAATTGCAAGGCCCAGGCCGTAACTTTCATTATCAGATTTGTTCAATTTTTCAAAACGCCCAAAAGCTTTTTCAATTTGACCCTCATCCATCCCAATCCCTTCATCGCAAATTAAAAGTTTGTAGTTTTTCTGGCTAAGCTCGTCTTTAACGATAATTCGCCCATTTTGCTTATTATATTTAATGGCATTGTTGATGAGATTAATGCACAAAGTATGAAGCAGAGCCTGATTTCCAGTAATGCTAATTTGGTGAGCTAGCGATATTTCTAACTTTATGTTTTTTTCAAGCAGCCTGTCTTCAAGTTCTTCATAAATATCAGAAATCAACAACGGCACATCTATTTCATCAGTTTTTAAATATTGCTGGTTCTCTATTTTCGATATCAATAACAAACTGTTGATAATAGCTTTTAGCCGACCTAAAGTTTTGAGCGAAGCAACAAGCTTCTCCTGGCTTACAACTGCAAGCCCCTCTTCGTTCAATATATTTTCAAGCCGTGTGCGCAAAATAGAAATAGGCGTTAACAATTCATGCGATACATTAGTTATAAATTGCTTTTCGGTAAGCATTTGATGTGATATCTTCCGCATTAGCGCACTGATGCTATTGTCTAAAAGGGCAAAATCATCAGTAGTGGTTTTAGTAGGAACGTAGTTAAAATGAATAGGATCGTCTACCTTATTTATTTTTTGATCAATGATTTTATAAAATGGCGAAAGTATGATACGTGTAAATGCCAGATCTGCAAGTATGCTTAGCACAACTGCGATGGCCAAAATTATCATAGTAAAATAGAGAATGGTGTTTTGAAATTCTTCAATTAGCAACATCGTTTCACCAATTTCAAGCTTGTAGGCCTTGCCACCGTAACTAAAATAATCCAGAAGGATAAGATATCCTTCTTCATCGCCATCAATTTCTCTATTTTCTTGGGTAAAAATCGGCAATTTGATTGCGGGGATGTGCGTGGCACCTGTTAAAATTATATACTCTTCTTTTAACAGGTTATAATCGGTAAATGAATTTTGCTGTTGCAAAAGTTCTGATATTTCCCTGTCAGAAAGGTTGGCAATTAATTTATTCCGCTTATCAATTAGCTTTTGATGTAAATTATTGATAGAGATACGGTCTACAAACAAAACAACAAGCATACCCAATACAGCTATAATTGCAATTTTTGTAAACGTATTGTAAAGGGCTAATTTATGCTGAAGCTTCATATATGCCAGTTTGAGCGTTTAAATATTTACTCTGTACCCAACGCTCCGTACAGTTTCAAACCAATCTGTTGGAGAATGGATGCCCAGTTTTTTGCGCAAATTTTTAACATGGACATCTACAAAGTTTGAGTCAGAGTTTATTTCAAGAATATCACCCCAAACATGTTCAGTAAGGTTTATCCGCGGTATTACCCGGTTTTTATTTAAAACCAGGTAATTGAATATTTCAAATTCTTTATTAGTTAGGTTTATCCGTTCCTGGTTAAAGCTCACTGTACGGTTATCAATATTGAGCATAAAGCCATGCACGGGTATCTCGTTTTTGTTGAGCTTATGCTTGCGCCGTATAATAGCATGCATACGTGCGAGAAGCTCTGTTAAAGCAAAAGGCTTCGGCAAATAATCGTCTGCACCTTCTTCAAGCCCCTTAACCCTATCGTCGACCGAACCCCTTGCAGTAAGGATAATAACTGCATCATCGCGATCACGAATATTTTTCAAAGTCCTTAAAAGCTCAAACCCATCCCCATCTGGCAGCCCGATGTCAAGCAGCACAAAATCATATGAATTGACCTGGAGTTTTTCTTCAGCCGAAATCTTTTTCCAGGCATGTTCAACTGTATAGCCTTCGCGAGTTAAAAATTCTGCTATTTCAAGTGCCAGGCTGCGCTCATCTTCAATAATAAGTACATTCATCGCTTAAAATTATCAATAATGCGTTGCCTGTAAAATTTTAATTTTTTAATGCGCCATCTGATTTATTGTTATCTACATATGAAAAAGGGACTTTTAAAGCTATTTGATAATCCTTTCTAAAAATCCGGGCGAATAGCTTTTCCGGTTTTACAGCAAATAGAAAGCTATCAGGGCTTTTCTGATGCCATGATTGCAGAAATGATAATTGTGGGGGAAACGATAAAAAGCAACATTAAGCTCAAGGATACTAAAATGCTGGCAGTAATGAGCAATCACTTATTTTGGACCAAGCCATCTGGATAAAAAATATTTTTCCAATGTTTGCAATGAAATCCTGGGCAGCAGTTAAGTAATAGCCCAAACAATCTATCATAGTAAAATAACAATGTGAAAGATATTGAGTTTGAACTGTATTGAGCAATCGTTATTTGAAACCGAAATTATTATAATACTTGATTAATAGATATATATGTCGAATAATGCTACTCATCCCAAGGCCCTTTCACTTTGAAAACTACGCCACTTTGTAAAAAAAGCAGACATGGATAAAACAGCAAACGAACTTATAATTGCTAACAAAGAATTAGCTTTTCAAAACGAAGAGAAAGGCAAAAGAGCTGCTGAACTTTTAATTGCTAAAAAAGAGCTTGCTTTCCAGAACGATGAGAAAGAAAACCGGGCCGCTGAACTGATTATAGCCAACAAAGAGCTTGCCTTTCAGAACGATGAAAAAGAAAACCGGGCGGCAGAGCTTCTCATAGCCAACAAGGAGCTTGCTTTCCAGAACGAAGAAAAAGAAAACCGTGCGGCTGAACTGATTATAGCCAACAAAGAGCTTGCCTTTCAGAACGAGGAAAAAGAAAATCGGGCGGCCGAACTGATCATAGCAAACAAAGAGCTTGCCTTTCAGAATGAGGAAAAAGGAAATCGGGCCGCTGAACTGCTAATTGCCAATACAGAACTGGCTTATCAAAATGAGGAAAAAGGGAATCGTGCCGAAGAATTAATACTTGCTAACCAACAGCTGGCATTTCAGATTGAAGAAAAAGAAAAACGTGCTGCAGAATTATTGATCGCCAACCTACAGCTTGCTTTTCAGAATGAAGAAAAAGAAAAGCGTGCTGCCGAGCTGATTATTGCCAATGAAGAACTGGCTTTTCAAAACGAAGAAAAAGAAAAAAGAGCTGTTGAATTGAGCATTGCTAACAGCGAGCTTAAAATAGCCGAGGAGAGCATACGTATGCTTAATGAAGGCCTGGAACAAAAAGTTAGAGACCGTACTTCTCAGTTAGAAGCTGCTAATAAAGAATTAGAGTCGTTTTCTTATTCTGTTTCGCATGATTTGCGTGCACCAATCAGGGCTATTAATGCTTATGCAAAACTGCTGGAAGAAGATTATGCCGGAAAATTTGATGTTGATGGAACCAAAATGCTCCACTCTATCAGAAAAAATTCTAAAAAAATGGGCCTGCTGATCGATGATTTGCTGGCTTTCTCTAAATTGGGTAGAAAAGAAGTTTCTTCCTCGGCAATCAATATGGAAACTTTGGTAAATTCTATAAAAGAAGACCTGTTAGAAAACGATGAGAACAAAATAGAATTTAATATAACGGAGCTCCCACCTGCAAAAGGCGATCAATCATTGATAAAACAAGTATGGATCAATATTATTTCTAACTCTATTAAATATTCAAAATACAAGCTTAACTGCATTATAGACATAGGAGCTTACGCCAAGGATAACCTCATAGTATATTATGTGAAAGATTATGGGGCAGGTTTTGATATGAAGTATTACAACAAAATTTTCGGGGTTTTTCAACGGCTGCATTCACAGGAAGAGTTTGAAGGGACCGGGATTGGGCTGGCTATAGTAGAAAAAATTATACATAAACATAAGGGCACAGTTTGGGCCGAATCTAAAATTGATGAAGGAACTTGCTTTTATTTTAGCTTACCAAATATTGACCAATAAAATTTAAAGAATATGGATTATAATAATGTAGAAATTTTATTTGCAGAAGATAGTGAGGATGATGCATTGCTCACAATTAGAGCGCTTAAAAAAAGTGGCTTTGCAAACAAACTTATACATGTAAAAGACGGGGCAGAAGCTTTGGATTTTATGTATTGCAAAGGCGCTTACTCTACACGGAATATAAATGAACACCCAAAACTGATACTCTTAGACCTGAAAATGCCAAAGGTTTCTGGAATGGAAGTGCTTGAAAAAGTAAAATCAGATCCTCAATTAAAATCTATCCCGGTTGTAATCTTAACTTCTTCGCAAGAAGACCCAGACATAAAAAACTGTTATGCAATAGGAGCCAACAGCTATATTGTTAAACCGGTAGATAGCGACAAGTTTTTTCAAGCTATAAAAGAACTTGGCTTATACTGGATGATATTAAGTCAGCCTTCTGACCAATAAATGTTCTGCAATGCCTACAAATAATATTAAAATATTAATCCTCGAAGACAATGAGAGCGATGCAGACCTGCTTCAACGGGAATTACATAAAGCCGGAATTATCTTTTCAGCTCAGGTAGTGCAATCCCGAAAAGAATTTGAAAGTGCGCTTACTACTTTTGACCCGGATATAATTTTATCCGATTATAACCTTCCGGCCTTTGACGGTGTAACAGCATTCCGGATTAAACAAAAGATCTGTCCACAAAAACCCTTTATAATTGTTTCTGGCACAATTGGCGAAGAAAATGCTGTTGACCTTATCAAAAATGGCGTTACTGATTATGCGCTTAAAGACAAACTTTTTGCTTTGCCACAGAAAATCATCCGGGCACTTAAAGAAACTGAAGACCTGAAAGCAAAGAAAGAAAGCGACGATAAAATTAAAATCCAGCATAAAAAATTGCTTGAAATAGCTTTTATGCAATCGCATCAGGTACGCATTCCCGTAGCTCAAATCCTGGATTTGGCAAATATGTTCGAGTTTGACAACACGTCCTCTCCAATAAATAACGAAATACTCAGCAAACTGAAAGCTGCCTCAGAATCGCTTGACAAGCTCATCGAGGATATCATAAAAAAAACCAACAAGATTACGAGTGCTGTTAAGCAAAGCTGATGTTTTTCAATTCAGCGTTTAGGATTTTTTTTTCTGCGCCCCATTGCTCCACCTGACGGTTTTTTGTTATTGCTGCCAGAATCACCTGCCCTGCTTTTTTTAAAAAGTTTTCTGGTTGCTGGTACAGTATTCTCTTTTTGCCTGTTATTTTTATTGGAAGGCTGTGCTTGCGCTGCTTTTTTAGGTGTAGAAACTGATTGCGCTGTAAGCTTATAAATAATAGCAAGCTCATTATCATCTAATTGCCGCCACTCGCCCAGAGGCAAACCCTTTAAGCCAATATTCATAATGCGCACACGTTCAAGTTTCTTAACCCCGTAGCCAAAATATTCGCACATGCGCCGTATTTGCCTGTTCAAGCCTTGTATAAGCGTAATCTTAAAAATGAAGGTGCTCTCCTGACTGATCTGGCACTTCTTTGTGGTTTCCCCCAAAATGGGCACTCCAACTCCCATATCCTCAATAAAGCTGCTGGTAATAGGTTTGTCAACAGTAACCACATATTCTTTTTCGTGCTTATTGCCTGCCCTCAGGATTTTATTCACCATATCGCCATTATTGGTAAGGAATATCAAGCCTTGCGAATCTTTATCTAAACGGCCGATAGGAAAAATGCGCTCGCTATGGTTTACGTAATCAATAATATTGCTCTTTACGCCACTCTCGGTTGTAGATGTAATGCCAGGAGGTTTATTAAAGGCCAGAAAAATTAAATCTTCGGCAGCTTTTGGCTCAATAACATTTCCGTTTATCATCACACGGTCTGTTGGCAATACCTGTTGCCCTATCTTTGCCTTAATGCCATTAATAAAAACTCTACCGTATTCAATATGCCTGTCTGCCTCCCGCCGGGAACATATACCCGATTCGCTGATGTACTTATTTAACCTAATCGAATTCTCTGAATGCATGAAGTAGTAATTGCTGTAAAACTAAGATTATCACTAGAGAACCAGTATCAGCAGAAATTTTTTATTTTTTTTTGACGGTTTAAATTATTGTGTACATTTGGCGCAACAATAAGAAAAATGAACTTCACTAACGCATATTTCTACGGATACTTTTACTACACCAGTGAGAGCCGGGGCTAATTGCGTTAACAGATAAAATATAACGAAAGTCCCGGCCCAAAATGCCGGGACTTTTTTTTTGCCAGCAACAATGCAACAAAAACGAATAGCCATACAAGGGATACGGGCATCTTTTCATGAAGAAGCTGCTTTTAAATTTTTTGGCGAGGATATCCAAACCATAGAATGCAATTCCTTCCGGGAAACCTGCGAGGCTTTGAAAAAAAAGGAAGCAGATTTCGCCGTTATGGCGATAGAAAATTCTATTGCCGGTAGCATTTTGCCGAACTATTCTTTGCTCCGCGATTATAACTTTACCATTGTTGGCGAGGTTTATTTAAATATCCAGCTACATCTGATGGGCTTGCCAGGCGTAAAATTTGAGGATGTAAAATTTGTAGAATCGCACCCGATAGCTATCCGCCAGTGCGTAGATTTTTTTTACGAATACCCAAACATCCAGGTAAAAGAAAGCACAGATACGGCAGCCTGCGCTAAAAAAATCCGCGATGAACAATTAACTGATACAGTTGCAATCGCAAATATGCTGGCTGCAAAATTATACGGGCTTGATATACTGGAACGGCGCATTGAATCTAACAAGAAAAATTATACCCGCTTTCTTATCCTCACAGAAACCAGCAAAGCTCAAAGCATCAGTGCAAATAAAGCTTCATTAAGCTTTCAGGTTGGCAATGAGGTTGGTTCTTTGGCAAAAATCCTTAATATCTTTGCAGAACAGGAAATCAACCTTAGCAAAATACAATCAATGCCCGTGCTTGGCAAACGCAACGAATATAACTTTTACGTGGATATTGAATGGGACCATCAGCAAGCGTATGAAACTGCTATCCGCCAGGTACTGAAATATGCAGTGAATTTTACCATAATGGGCGAATATTTAAAAAACGATAAAGTGTGATGGGCAGCTTATAAAAGTCAAGGGCTGATAGTCAATAATTGAAAGCCAATAGCGACCCCCAACCTGATACTAAATACTAAATACTCAATACTAATAAAATGAAACTTGATTTAAAAATACAGCCGCTATCAACCTGGCTTAAACCCGTAGATGCAACAAAACCACTGGTCATATCTGGCCCTTGCAGTGCCGAAACTGAAGATCAGCTGATAGCCACCGCTCATTTATTGGCTAAGACTGGTAAGATCAGTGCGCTTCGTGCCGGTATTTGGAAACCCCGCACTCGTCCGGGAGAATTTGAAGGCATTGGAAGTATTGGCCTTGAATGGTTGAAACGTGCAAAAGAAGAAACAGGTTTGCCAACAGCGGTTGAAGTTGCTAATGCGAAGCACGTGGAAGAAGCGCTTGCAGCAGGAGTTGACATTCTTTGGGTTGGCGCACGATCTACTGTGAATCCGTTTACCGTTCAGGAAATTGCGGATGCTTTGAAAGGTGTTGACGTTCCTGTGATGGTAAAAAATCCGGTAAACCCTGATCTTTCTTTGTGGATAGGTGCTTTAGAGCGTATCAACAATGCAGGGATAACAAAAATTGCTGCAATCCACCGTGGATTCAGTTCGTACGAGAAAACAGCATTCCGTAATGAGCCCATGTGGGAAATGGCGATACAGCTTAAAACCCTTTGCCCCGACCTTCCTATCATCAACGACCCGAGCCATATTTGCGGCAATCGCGACCTGATCCCCTACATCAGCCAAAAAGCTTTGGATATGGACATGCAAGGCTTGATGATTGAATCGCACATTGATCCTTCTGTAGCCTGGACAGATGCAAAACAGCAAGTTACTCCTGCTGCGCTTTCAGAAATAATAGATCATTTGACGCTTCGTCACACGGAACTTCAAAGCCCTGAACTGGTTGACCAACTTACAGAGCTTCGGAAACAAATAGACAAGTTAGACGAGCAGATTATTCAAAAAATAGCCGAGCGGATGAAAGTTGCCGAAAAAATAGGCGAACATAAACGAGACAATGATGTAACTATACTACAAGTTTCACGCTGGGATGAAATTATGCATAAGCGCACATCTCTTGCACGTGCCCTTAAGCTCGATACTAATTTTACAGCTAAGTTCTTGGAGTTGCTCCATGCTGAATCTATCCGCAAGCAAACTGAGATTATGAACGAAAAATCGGTTTCTGAAACAAAATGAGCTTAAAAAGCATCCTAATTTCTAATAAGAAAAAGAGCTTTACAGGCAGCATACAGCTTACGGGATCAAAAAGCGAAAGCAACCGTGCACTGATTTTGCAGGCATTGAGCGGAGGCAATATTGTAGTAAAAAACCTATCGTTGGCAGCAGATACCGTTACGTTGAATCAAATTTTGAATTCAAAATTAAAAATTCAAAATGTAGGCGCTCAAGTCTCACAACCTTCAACCCACAACCCACAACTCATAAACATCGGCCCTGCCGGAACAGCCATGCGTTTCCTTACAGCTTTTGCAGCTGTGAAAGATCTTGATGTAACGATCACCGGATCTGAACGGATGAAACAGCGCCCGATTGGGATTTTAGTGGATGCTTTGCACACACTGGGCGCCCGAATCAGTTATGTTGAAAAGGAAGGTTTTCCTCCCATTAAAATTGAAGGCGGCTTTGAGCAGCGCACTAAACGGGTAAAAATAAAGGGCGATGTAAGCTCACAATATATTACCGCTCTTTTGCTTATTGGCCCAACTTTGCCTCGGGGAATTGAGGTGGAGATTGTTGGCAAGCTCACATCTCGCCCTTACGTGGAGATGACCCTCGGACTTATGGAGCAATGCGGGATAAGGTTCGAATGGCTGGACAACAAGATTTACATTGAGCCACAGGCTTTTCTAAAATCAGAGATTACGGTTGAACCTGATTGGAGCGCCGCCTCTTACTGGTATTCCATTGCTGCGCTATCTGAACACGCAGAAATAGAACTGCCGCATTTGCGGAAATACAGCCTTCAGGGCGATAGCCGGATTACCGAAATTATGGCGAACTTTGGCATCAGCTCAACTTTCTCTAACAACTCGGTAGTTCTAAAAAAAGAGGCTAGAGCTTTTAAAAACAAGCATTTCGATCTAAAAGATTGCCCCGATTTAGCCCAAACTGTAATTGTTTGTTGTGCCGCATTAGGCTACAACGCCAGTTTTACCGGGCTGGAAACTTTAAAGATTAAAGAAACCGACCGAATCCTTGCGCTTCAGAATGAACTGGCAAAGATTGGTGTCAAACTGCTGGAAGAAAACTTAACTTACACCCTGGATTGCAGCCACCTGTACTTCCCAGAAAAAATAACAATCAAAACCTACGAAGATCACCGTATGGCAATGGCTTTTGCGCCGCTGGCTTTGCTGATCAACGAAGTTGAAATAGAAGAACCAGATGTGGTGGCAAAATCATATCCACATTTTTGGGACGATTTGAAGAAGGCTGGGTTTGAGGTAGAACAGAGTAGTTAGTATTGAGTATTTAGACATGCAACCTTTTTAATATGTATATTTCATTAAGCCCAGAATGTTCAAGCATGAATAAGCTCCCATCTCAATACTCTGTACTAACTACTAAATAATGGCAGGAAACTCATTCGGGCAATTATTTCGCATCACAACCTTCGGCGAATCGCATGGCGAAGCGATAGGCGTTATCATTGATGGCTGTCCGCCGATGATTGAGGTGGACGAAGAGTTTATCCAAAACGAACTGGATAAGCGCAAACCGGGGCAATCCCGTATCACCACCCAACGCAAAGAAAGCGACGAATTCCGCATCCTTTCGGGAATTTTTGAAGGGAAAACAACGGGCACTCCCTTAACAATTATCATCCCAAACGAAGACCAGCGCTCAAAAGATTACGACCATAATAAAGATTCTTTCCGCCCTTCGCACGCAGATTATACGTATCAGGCAAAATACGGCATCCGCGACCATCGTGGTGGCGGGCGCTCTTCCGCCCGGGAAACCGCAGCACGTGTTGCAGCCGGGGCAATTGCTAAGCTTTATCTTCTGCAGAAGGGCATAGAAATTTTCGCCCATGTTTCGGGAGTTGGAAACATGGAAGCGCCAGATTTACAAATATCAGATTTTGATAAATTAACAGAAAACCGCGAAAGCAACTTGGTGCGTTGTGCCGATCCGGCTGTTGCCGAACAAATGACGAACTATATTGACGGCATCCGCAAAGCTGGCGATACAGTTGGCGGCCGCATTGCCTGCATCATTAAAAACTGTCCGGTTGGCTTAGGCGAACCTGTTTTTGACAAGCTTCATGCAGATTTAGGCAAGGCGATGTTGAGCATCAATGCTGTTCACGGATTTGAATATGGTTCGGGCTTTGCCGGATCAGAAATGCGAGGATCAGATCATAACGATTTATTTACTGAAGAAAAAGGGGAAGTAAAAACCCAAACGAATTTTTCGGGCGGCATACAGGGGGGCATATCAAACGGGATGGACATTAACTTTAAAGTTGCGTTCAAGCCTGTTGCCACAATTATGATTAGTCAGCAGACTATTGACAAATCAGGAAATAAGACTGAAATTCAGGGCAAGGGCAGGCATGATCCATGTGTAGTGCCAAGAGCGGTAGCGATTGTAGAGGCGATGGCAGCGTTGGTGATTGCCGATCATTATTTAAGGAATAAGGTGTACGGCAATTAGGTTCACAAGTATCTACATCAATGAAAAAGATAGGATTTTTATCGTTTGGGCATTGGGCTGATCATCCGGCTTACAAAACCCGGACTGCTGCTGATACGTTGCTGCAGTCTATTGACCTGGGCGTTGCTGCCGAACAGATCGGGTTGGATGGCGCATATTTCAGGGTCCATCATTTTGCGGCTCAGCTCGGTTCGCCATTCCCTTTACTAGCGGCTGTTGGCGCTAAAACCAGCACGATAGAAATCGGGACCGGGGTTATCGATATGCGCTATGAAAATCCGCTTTATATGATTGAAAACGCTGGCGCTGCCGATTTGATTTCTGGCGGGCGCCTACAATTAGGGATTAGCAGAGGTTCGCCCGAACAGGTGATCGAGGGCTGGCGTTACTTCGGGCACGAACCGAAAGACAATGAGACAGACGCTGATATGGGGCGCAGCAAAGCGCTGGAATTTTTGGATAAACTAAACGGTATCGGGTTTGCACAGCCCAACCCTAACCCAATGTTCCCGAATCCGCCTGGTTTATTACGCCTGGAGCCACATTCGGAAGGGCTTCGTGAGCGGATCTGGTGGGGAGCCGCTTCTAATGCTACTGCGGTTTGGGCAGCAGAAAATGGGATGCACCTTCAAAGCTCAACTTTAAAATTCGATGAAAGCGGAAAGCCTTTCCACATACAGCAGGCTGAGCAGATCAGATTGTACAAAGAAGCCTGGAAGAGTGCCGGTCATGAGCGTGAACCAAGGGTTTCTGTAAGCCGGTCCATTTTCGCACTTGTCACCGATCAGGACAGGCAATATTTTGGCCAGCAAGGGGGCGGGAGCGACAAATTCGGTTATATTGAAGCAGATAAACGTGCAATTTTCGGCAAAAGCTATGCCGCCGAACCTGATAAGCTGATCAGGGAATTAGCGCTGGACGAAGCTATACAGGAAGCAGATACCCTGCTGCTTACCATACCGAATACTTTTGGGGTTGATTATAATGTACACGTGCTTGAGTCTATTTTAACTCATGTTGCGCCGGGGCTGGGCTGGCGCTGAGAGCAAAAATCAGCTTGATTTACGGACATCTATATTCGAAATTTCAACCAGGATGGACCATCGTCAAGAAAATAAGCCCTTTCGGGAAGCTCTCTTAAAAATAAAACAGTATCAAGATTTTTCAGTACCGGGCTTTGCTTACAATAAAAAAAAAGGCTTAGGCTATCACCATCTCCAGCACATCTCCTTCAATCACCAACTTCCCCGCAGTTGCGTTTTTAATTTCCTCTATCGATACTCCGGGAGCACGTTCCAGCAGCCGGAAGCCGCCCTCGGGCAAAACATCCAGCACAGCCAGTTCGGTTACTATTTTTTTAACGCACCTTACTCCGGTTAAGGGAAGCGAGCATTTTGGCAAAAGCTTGCTCTCGCCAGCTTTGTTTACGTGCTGCATGGCAACAATAATGTTTTTTGCAGAGGCAACCAAATCCATCGCTCCGCCCATTCCCTTCACCATTTTGCCCGGGATTTTCCAATTGGCTATGTCGCCATTCTCAGAAACCTCCATTGCTCCTAAAATAGTAAGTCCCACCTTTTGCGAACGTATCATCCCAAAGCTCAAAGCCGAATCGAAAATTGCCGAGCCCGGCAGCGTGGTTATGGTTTGCTTGCCGGCATTGATCAAATCCGGATCTTCTTCGCCTTCAAACGGAAAAGGTCCCATGCCCAGCAACCCGTTCTCTGATTGTAAAACCACGTTAAAACCTTCGGGAATATAATTAGCCACCAGCGTTGGGATGCCGATGCCCAGATTAACGTATGAGCCATCCTCTATTTCCTGCGCTATACGCTTTGCGATACCGTTTTTATCAAGCATACTATTTTAGGCTTTTGTGCGGGTGGTGCGTTGTTCTATGCGCTTTTCATAATGTTCGCCCTGAAAAATGCGGTGTACAAATATTCCCGGAGTATGTATATGGTCCGGATTAAGCTGCCCTGGCTCCACCAGCTCTTCTACTTCTGCTATAGTTATCCTTCCGGCCATAGCCATTACCGGGTTAAAATTCCTGGCAGTTGAGCGATAAATTAAGTTGCCCGCAGTGTCGCCTTTCCATGCTTTTACAATAGCAAAATCGGCTTCGAATGCATATTCCATTAAATAGTCCTTTCCATTAAAGTTTCTCACTTCTTTGCCTTCGGCGACTTCAGTGCCCACTCCGGCAGGCGTAAAAATGGCTGGCATTCCGTAGCCTGCAGCCATGCACCTGGTTGCGAGCGTGCCTTGCGGAATAAGCTCTACCTCTAATTCGCCGCTCAGCAATTGCCGCTCAAACTCAGCATTTTCGCCTACATATGATGAAATCATTTTCTTAACCTGGCGTTGCTGTAGCATAAGCCCAATGCCAAAATCATCAACCCCGGCATTGTTAGAAATACAGGTAAGGTTTTTTACGCCCTTTTTAACTAATGCATTGATACAGTTTTCGGGAATGCCGCACAGCCCGAACCCACCCAGCATCAAGGTCATTCCATCTTCTATATCCCGGATCGCTTTTTCAACAGTTTTTACTTTTTTATCGATCATATTTTACGGCTTTATAAACGAAAGTACCCTTTCTGCCTCAGTTATTCCGCTCGTTTAAGCTCCACATAAAAAGTAGATCCTTTATCAACTTCACTTTCAAACCATATTTTTCCGCCATGAGCTTCGATTATCTGCTGGGAGATTGAAAGGCCTAAGCCGAAAGGCTTTTCGCCCGATGTTCCAACCCGCTTGGCATCTGTAAACGTGTCAAATACCTTGCCTTGGATAGCCTCGGGAATTCCAATTCCGCTATCTTCTACCGCAATTTCAACCAAATCAGTTTCTGCCGTGGCCCCGATTTTTATAACTGATCCCGACGGGCTGAACTTGATTGCATTGCTTACCAGATTGCTTATAACCCGCCCGATTTTCTCCCGGTTTACCATTATTTGGGCTGGCGGCTCTAACATTTTTAAAATAAGCTTCTGGTTTTTTTCGGCAGCTTTAAATTTTAATAATTCAACAACATTGGCAAGCATAGAATTTACATCAACTTTCTCTTTAGGGAGACTATCCAGATTATCAAGCACTGCTAGTTCCAGTATTTCATTTATCAATTGAAGAGCGTCAAGGCATGTACATTTTATGAGCGTAACTATTTCACGTTGCTCATCACTAAGCCCGGGCTCGTCGAGAAAAACTTCCGAAAGGGACGATACTCCGCCAATCGGGTTTCTTAAATCATGTGCCACGGCTCTTAATATCCTGTCTTTTTCACGGCCACCTCGTTCCAAATCTTCCAGCGCATGTTGCAGCTTTGCCTTTTGTTCTGATACCTGGTTATTTAACAGGGTTAAAGATTTAATATTCTTATCTTTTTCTCGCCAGTTCTTAAAAACCAACACGGTAATAATGACCAGCAGTATTGCTGTGCCAATAGCAATCTTTAGGTACAGCGAACTCAGTTCACTGCCTTTTTTTAAAATCCCGTTTTCATACTGGCTCTCAAGAGCTTTTAACTGCTCGTCAACATTTGCTCCGCTCAATGCCCGCATTTCTTTGGACACAGAATCTTTCAGCATTGTATAGCCAAGCAAGTGCTGGTAAGCCAAAGCCGGTTGTTGCGCAGCGCCATAATATTTCCACATCAGCCTGCACCACTCTAATTTGGCACTTCGATCTTGATGGACATGCAGGTACATACCTGCGTCATTCAGCATCCGGAGCGCATTCGGCAGCCTTTTTTCTTGCAGATACATATCAGCAAGGTGCAACCGGGCAAGATTTGCATCAGCTACATCGTGGTTCTTTTGGCTATTTATTTTTATGCTCTTTAAAAAAAGCAATTCTGCCTCGCGGTATTTTCCCTGATCTTTTAAAACCTGTGCCTTATTCCCATACACAACTCCATTTGCCATTTCTATAAATAACTGCTTATCAGGATATAAATGAGCTTTAGACCTTAGCAAATTCTCCGCTTTGTTGAAAAAAGTCATGGACCGGTTTAAATCGCCAATTTTATAATAACAAAGAGCGATATTATCAAGCACTTGCTGTTTCCTGAAAAAAGCAGGAAAACCGGTGGCACAAGACATGCCTTCGTTATAAGACTGTATAAAGTAGTTGGCTGCGGACTTAAAATTGGTTTGCTTGTAAAGGATCATTCCCATCCTAAAACTATATTCAGAAAGGTTACAAGGATCAAAAGCTGTTTTACCAATTAACCGGGCATTGAAATATTTTTCATAAGCTTCATTATATTTTTGCTGATCAAACAAGATATCGCCGATCGCGTATTTTGCTTCTGCATCTTCGCGGAAAAAGCTTTCGCGATCTGCCTGTGCATCTGCAAATATTTGCATACTATCGGCATATGCCCTTGCCTTTTTTAAATCGCGGCTGTATTTATAATGATAGCCGAAGTAAAAGCCATAATAGCTGAATTTATCTTTAGCAGTTATTTTGCCGGCATTTACAGCAGAATCGATTAAATGGAGTGCCTGTTCCGACTTTCCTTCATCGATTAAATTGTCTGCCAGAGCAATTTGCTTTTGGAAATTTGGAGAGTATTGATCTCCCGAATTTTTTTCAGGGTTTTTGCAGGAAAATGCGAGTAAAATAATGATGATTAAAATCTGCAAAAAATACCCTTTCATTAAAAAAAATGCATTTCTTCCGCTAAATAAACGGATCATAATCTACACATTATCAAAGTTTAGAGCAACTAATATACGGTTATCCGCCTATTTTTTTTGTAGCCACCCATATAGCTTATCCACATCTTCTTTTTTGAATAAAGCTGTGCCAGGATTCATCGTGGTAGCCGATCCGCAGGCTACGCCCATTTTTACCACATCTTTTAACGGCCAGTTTTGCGACAATGCATACACCATCCCTGCAACCATACTATCGCCAGCACCAACTGTGCTTAATTTTTTTACCACAGGTGCAGCAATAAGTTCAACCAAATTTTTAGTTACCAGATATGCCCCCTGTGCGCCCATAGAAACCACAACCACCTCGCATTTGCCTTTAGCAATAAGTTCTTTAGCTGCATCGTCAACTAAATCATTATCTAAAGTTTCTACGCCTACTAAATTGCTCAGTTCGCCTAAATTTGGCTTTAACAAATAAACTCCCTCGTCAACAGCATGCTTAAGGCTTTGGCCCGAAGTATCTACGATGAACTTTGCCCCTATAGCTTTGGCAATACTTGCAACCTTAGCTAAAAAGTCGTTTTCTATACCTGGTGGCATGCTTCCACTAGCAATTATGTATTTTAATCCTGACGTTTTCTTTACTATATTCAAAATCTCCTGTTCCTCATCGGGATAGATTTCGGTTCCAGGCATGCCAAAACGGAACTGATGATTTGTAGCAGTTTCAGTGACGATAAAATTCTCCCGCGTCCAGTTTTTTGTTCCTATAGTATGATGTTTTATTGATTCGGCATCTAACAGCTTCATGAGCAAATCTCCAGAGGGCCCGCCCGCAGGAAAAACTGCCAAAGAGTCTGCGCCCAAACGCTTCAATGCCCTCGAAACGTTGATCCCACCACCCCCAGGTTCAAATTTGGGAGCTTCGCACATCAATTTCTGTTCGGGTATTAATTTATCTATAGCGCTGCTCTTATCAATAGTAGGGCTTAGGGTGAGTGTGAGCAATTCCATCAGGCAACAGTGATTTCTTCAGCGAGATACACATCCTGAATAGTTTTAAGAAATTCTACGCCTTCTTCAAATGGGCGCTGAAAAGCTCTCCTGCCCAGGATAAGCCCCGAGCCGCCAGCCCTTTTGTTGATCACAGCATTTTTTACAGAGTCTGCCAAATCAGAAGCACCCTTTGATTCTCCTCCCGAATTAATTAGCCCTGCCCTGCCCATATAACAGTTTGCAACCTGATATCGGCATAAATCAATTGGGTGATCTGTAGAAAGCTCGGTATACATTTTCGGACTGCTTTTAGAGAAATTTATAGCCGTAAACCCACCATTCACATCGGGCATTTTCTGCTTGATGATATCTGCCTGTATGGTTACTCCCAAATGATTGGCCTGCCCGGTTATATCTGCAGAGGTTTCGTAATTGATTGCATCTTTTTTAAATGCATTGTTGCGGGTGTAGCACCAAAGGACACAGGCCATGCCCAATTGATGTGCCTCTTCAAAAGCCTGCGACACTTCAATTATCTGCCTGTTTGAGCCTTCAGAACCAAAATAGATTGTTGCCCCAACTGCCGCAGCGCCTAAATTCCATGCTTCTTTAACCGATCCAAACATAATCTGCTCATACTTGGTTGGGTAAGTGAGCAACTCGTTATGATTGATTTTTACCAGAAATGGGATTTTGTGCGCATATTTTCGCGACATCATGGCAAGATTGCCAAACGTGGTAGCTACAGCATTACAGCCCCCTTCTATGGCAAGCCTTACAATATTTTCAGGATCAAAATACATTGGGTTGCTCGCAAATGACGCACCAGCAGTATGTTCAATGTCCTGATCGATAGGCAGAATCGATAAATACCCTGTGCCGCTAAGCCTGCCATGCCCGTACAACTGAGCAAGATTGCGCAAAACCTGCGGACTACGGTTACTTTGAGCAAATACCTTATCTATAAATTCCGGTGACGGAAGATGTAATTTTTCTTTAGAAATGGTTTTGCACTCATGCTGCAACAGCATGGAGGCATTGTCGCCTAAAAGTTCCTGTATTTGCAGATAGCTCATGAAAAAAGATCAAATGTGATAAAAACAACAACATGCCACAGCCCCATTTGTTGAACATGAATGATAAAGATACAGATATGAAATTCAATGATGCCCTACTCAAAATACTGAACAAAAATACGAGCCAGTTATGATGATCGATCTATGTTATAAAACTACGGCCTTTCGTTCAAGACCGATAAAGCTGGCAATGCAATCTTGCTTTTTATGGGCAGATGTGAGCATTCTGAAGACCATTGGGAACTGAAGGGGAAAGGAACTTAATGGCTAAATTTTACTGCCTCTACCCCAAAGCGGTTCAGAAAATCTACTCCTTCATCACTTGGCAGGCCCTTGTATTCTGCATAAGAATTTTGATAGTAAACCAGCTTAATGCCCGATGAATAAATTATCCTTGCGCACGGCAGGCATGGAGAAAGGGTTAAATACAAGGTAGCTCCTTCCAGGCTGGCACCATTCTTTACCGCATATAAAATTGCATTCTCTTCGGCATGCAGAGCTAAGGAGCAGCTTCCTCTGGCATCACGAGGGCATCCGGTTTCGGGCCACTCTTCATCGCAATTATGAGTGCCCGCGGGCGGGCCGTTGTAACCAATAGAAATTATTCGTGTATCTTTTGTCAATACTGCCCCAACCTGAGCTTTTACGCAATGCGATCTCATTGAAAGATCTGCTGCAAGGTTCATGAAAATAGCATTGAAGGAAGGTTTAACCTGCACGCTCACAGATTATTTAACCGACTTCAATCCAACTTTGTATCCTGCTGTAGCATAATACAAAATATATAAATAGCACGGTGCCATTAGCCCAAAAAATACCCATTGAAAATCATGCTTTTCCTTAAGAAAGCCGAAAAGCAAAGGCACAATTGCGCCTCCTGCAATGCCCATTATTAGCAGAGCCGACCCCATTTCGGTAAATCTTCCCAGCCCACGTATAGCCATGGGGAATATTGCTGGCCACATAAGCGCATTTGCCAGCCCCAGAGCAGCAACAAAACCTACAGAAATGTAGCCTGTAGTCAATAGAGCTCCCAGGGCAAAAACAATTCCGAGCATTGCTGATATTTTCAGGCTGTTTTCCTGGCTTATGAATTTGGGTATTGCAATAATGCCTACTACATATCCTACAAGCATGGCCACCAACGTAAACGAAGTAAAATATTTAGTCTGGTCTAGCGGGATGCCAAAGCTCTTTCCATACGTTCCGATAGCATCGCCAGCCATTACCTCAACGCCAACATATAGAAAGAGGCAGATAACCCCCAATAACAAATGTGGGAATTGAAAAATGCTTTTTTTATTAGCTGCTGTTGATTCACCTACCGGCTCGGCATTAGCTTCAGCAACATCTATATCTGGCAATGAAGATTTGCGTGCCCATAAAGCTAGCAATACAAGCACTACAGCCATGATGATATAGGGCGTTATTACACGGCTTGCAAGCTCGTTCAACAATTCATTTTTAACAGCAGGGTCTGTAGCTGAGTTAATTTGAGCTTCCAGGCCACTGGCATTTTTTAACACTATAGCACTCAAAATCAAAGGACTTAAAATACCGGCAACTTTATTGCAAATGCCCATAATACTTATCCGCTGGGCAGCGC
>JAYVNR010000282.1:0-3129 GCA_043758305.1 Pedobacter sp.
CGAGGGTTTTCCATTATTCCTATTGCCGCAACCCCGATTTGTTGCTGGGAAAAGTAAAGCGGTTCCATAATTATTATCAAACCGAAGAAAAAACAGAAAAGCAATATCAAAATTTTCAAACTTTCGATTTCGGTACAGTAGCAGACATACTTGCCCCTTTTCCAGATAGCCACCCCGCAACAATGCAAAAAACCATTGCCTCCCAAGATTGGGTTTTTAAGCACAACCCTAAAAAAATCGCCCTTTCTTTCCGCAGGTTAATGCTCCATCGCATAGAACAGCTTACAGGATGGCGCATTGGGGAATATAAAAATTACAAGATAATCCTTGAATGAAGCGCTCTGTTTCTGTCGTTATCCCCAATTATAATGGAAAGCACCTTTTAGAAAAATACCTGCCATCTGTTTATGAAGCCCTGCAGAATGCAGAAATAACTTATGAAATTATTATCGTTGATGATTGTTCTACAGATAGCTCAGTTGATTTTATAAAGTCAACCTATACCGAAAGTATAATTTTAGAAAACGATCAAAATAGCGGCTTTTCTTTTACCTGCAACCGTGGTATAGGCATAGCAAAAATGGAGCTGACGTTGCTGCTAAATTCTGATGTTAAGCTTACTGCCAGATATTTTGAGGATCAATGCAAGTATTTCGACCTGGCTGATACGTTTGGCGTAATGGGAAGAATTATGAGCCAGGACGGGCAAAAAATTGAAGATGCAGCCAGGCTGTTATATTTTAAGGGCTGCCGTATTAAAGCCAACCGCTTTTATTATAGCAAAGATCCTGACTGCAAGGTTTATACTGCATATTTATCTGGCGCAAATGCACTTGTAAATACCGCTAAATTGAAGGAATTAGGAGGTTTTGATGAAATATTTTCTCCCTTTACCTCCGAAGACTTTGATCTGAGCCTCAGAGCATGGCAAATGGGTTGGAAATGTTATTATGAGCATAGCTCAATTTGCTACCATCAAGTCAGCGGAAGCATCCGCACGCAATTAAAATCGAATTTTATATATCGCGTATATTTCAGGAACAGGTGGATTGTAAATAAAATACATCTTAGTAACAGTAGAGCCTTTTTATTGCCACTTGCTATACTAGGAGAAGTAATTTATAAAACCTTACTTGGAAAATTTTGGATCCTCAAAAGCCTTCAGGATTATTTAAAGCTTTCAAAAAATATAAAATCCTCACGTAGCAGGTTAGAAAGCTTAAAAAGTAAACAAAATTCCGCTTTACAACTGCCCGAAATTATTGAACTGATCAATTCTCCTTCTATAAGCGAGCATAGTGTTTTCCTGTAAAAAAATCCTGAAATACAGTTCATTGCATAAAAATAAATCGGGCTTATCCGCACCCGTTTAAAAGTTGCCGCATGTTAACAAGTTTTTGCCCGTTTTTTACTCTAAAATGCCTTAAAAGAACCTTAAAAACCGTATTTTTGATACTTGCAGTTTTAAACCAATTATGAGCGAAGAAGCAGAAGATAAATCAAATTATTCAGCAGATAATATACAGGTTTTAGAAGGTTTGGAAGCGGTTCGGAAACGCCCTTCCATGTACATTGGCGATACAGGTTTTAAGGGCTTGCACCATCTTGTTTACGAAGTAGTTGATAACTCGATCGATGAGGCGCTTGCTGGTTACTGTACAGATATTGTTGTTACTATACACAAAGATAACTCTGTTTCGGTAGAAGATAATGGCAGGGGCATACCAACTGCCATGCATACCAAAGAAAAAAAATCTGCTCTCGAAGTTGTAATGACGGTTCTCCACGCAGGTGGGAAGTTCGATAAGGATACTTACAAAGTATCCGGTGGCTTGCATGGAGTGGGAGTTTCGTGCGTAAATGCACTTTCAATACACCTTACCGCAACGGTTTTCAGGGATGGGCAAATCTTTCGCCAGGAATATGAGTGCGGTAAGCCATTGTATGATGTAAAAGTTATTGGCGAAACGGATAAGCACGGCACCACCGTAACTTTCCTTCCAGACGATACGATATTTACCTTAACAACAGAATACAAGTTTGATACGCTTGCAGCACGTTTGCGGGAGCTTGCTTATCTTAACAAAGGCATCCGCCTTTCATTGACAGATGAGCGTGAAGTTTTGGAAGATGGCACCTTGCTTAAAGAAGATTTTTTCTCTATTGGCGGCTTAAGCGAGTTTGTAAAATACTTAGACGGCACCAGAACTTCGCTTATCCCCGAACCAATTTATGTAGAAGGCATTAAACAGGGCATTCCGGTTGAGCTGGCACTTCAGTATAATGAAACTTACACAGAAAATGTGCATTCGTATGTGAACAATATCAATACTCATGAAGGCGGTACACATGTGGCGGGCTTCCGCAGGGGGCTTACCAGGACTTTAAAATCCTATGCCGAAAAATCGGGGCTTCTTAAAAACATGAAGATCGAGATCACGGGAGATGACTTTCGAGAAGGATTGACTGCTGTAATCTCTGTGAAGGTGCAGGAACCGCAATTTGAGGGTCAGACCAAAACCAAACTTGGCAATAACGAGGTGATGGGCGCTGTAGATATTGCCGTAGGCGAAATACTTGGTAATTACCTGGAAGAAAATCCCCGGGAAGCCAAAATGATCGTAAATAAAGTGATACTTGCCGCAACTGCCCGGGCTGCAGCACGCAAGGCTCGCGAAATGGTGCAACGCAAAAATGTTATGGGAGGTTCTGGCCTTCCTGGCAAGCTTGCCGACTGTGCCAATAATGATCCAGCACAATGCGAGCTCTATCTGGTAGAGGGAGACTCTGCTGGTGGCACAGCCAAACAAGGCCGTGATCGCCATACACAGGCTATCCTTCCCTTACGAGGAAAAATTCTGAATGTAGAGAAAGCCATGGAGCATAAAATCTACGAGAATGAAGAGATAAAAAATATGTTTACCGCCTTAGGCGTGAGCATTGGCACAGCAGAAGATGCCAAGGCGCTCAATATAGATAAGCTTCGCTACCATAAAATTGTGATAATGACGGATGCAGACGTTGATGGCTCGCACATTACCACGCTTATCCTCACTTTTTTCTTCCGTTACATGAAAGAATTGGTAGAGTTTGGCTATGTGTACATTGCCGCTCCGCCATTATATTTAG
>JAYVNR010000283.1:0-26769 GCA_043758305.1 Pedobacter sp.
AAAAGCCTTTATTCTATTATTAGGAGAAACTCGGCGGGCAAACTGGAGTCTGTTCCATATCACGTTTTCTATAAAGCAGATTTAGAAAAAGCAGCCAGCTTATTAAAGCAGGCAGCCGCACTTGCCGAAGACGCAGGATTAAAAAAATACCTCTCCCTTCGGGCAGATGCATTGCTAACCGACAATTATACCGCCAGTGATTATGCCTGGATGGATATGAAAAATAATGGCTTGGATTTGATCATCGGCCCTATTGAAAATTACGAAGATAAACTGTTCAACGCAAGAGCAGCATTTGAAAGCTATGTGCTTATAAAAGATAAAGTGTGGAGCCAGCGTTTGGCAAAATATGTAAGCATGCTTCCAGAACTGCAACAAGGGCTGCCAGTTGATGAGGCTTATAAAAAGGAGAAGCCAGGCACAGATTCAGAATTGAACGCTTACGACATTGTGTATTATGCTGGCGACTGTAATTCGGGCTCTAAAACAATTGCCGTAAATCTGCCAAATGATGAAGAAATTCAGAAAACGAAAGGCACCCGCCGCTCGCAATTAAAGAATGCCATGCGGGCAAAATATGATAAAATAATGGTGCCAATATCGGGCGAGCTAATCGATAAGGATCAGCAGCCACATCTAAAATTTGATGCGTTTTTCTCTAACGTTATGTTTCACGAAGTGGCGCACGGGCTGGGCATCAAGCAAACAGTAAATGGCAAAGGCTATGTGCGGGCGGCATTGCAGGAGCAAGCTGGTTGGCTGGAGGAAGCTAAGGCTGATATCCTTGGATTGTATATGGTAAGCAGTTTGCTAAAGAAGGGCGAGCTGCAAGGCGATATAAAGGATTATTACACAACATTTATGGCTGGTATTTTGCGTTCTGTGCGTTTTGGCGCTTCAGAAGCGCATGGAAAAGCAAATATGCTGGAGTTCAATTTCTTCCGCGATGCTGGCGCTTTTGAGCGCACTGCTGATGGCACCTATAAAGTAAACTATGATAAGTTTGCTACTGCGATGAATGACTTAAGCAGGTTCATCCTAACCCTGCAAGGCAATGGCGATAAATCGGCTGTTGAGAAAGTTCAAAAAGAGAAAGCAATTGTAAGTGCAGACTTGAAAGTCGATTTAGAACGGCTTGGCAAAAAGGGAATTCCCGTGGATGTTGTTTTTGAGCAGGGGGCAGAGGTGCTGGGATTAAAATAAGAATATTAGTTTACAACAAATTCAAGATATAGAAAATCACTGCTATATCACTCCCGATATTAGTTTTAGATTTGCAAAAACAGAAATAATGGCAACTACAAAACTTACAATCAACAATAACGGCTCCGTAAAAATAGATGGAGATTTTGAAATAGTAGATCGGAATGGAAATGCATACGGTTTGCAAGGGCGCACCATTGTTTCTATTTGCCGCTGTGGGCTTTCACAAAATAAACCTTTTTGTGATGGGTCTCATAATGGGCATTTTGAGCATGATGCCATAGCATTTGATTTGCCGCCCAAAAAGGTGTAAGTATTAGCAGAAATGTCAGCTTCAGGCACTCGAAGGCGGGTTAGTAGGCTTAGAATTCTCACTATGGCCAAGCACACTATGATTCGAGAACCTTAGCATGACCAAGCGCACCACCAACCGGAGTCGCAGGAATGTCAGCTTGAGGCACTCGAAGGCGGGTTAGTAGGCTTAGAATTCTCACTAGGGTCAAGCACACTATGCTTCGAGAACCTCAGCATGACCAAACTCACACCACCACCGGATTAGCAGAAATGTCAGCCTGAGGCACTCGAAGGCGGGTTAGTAGGCTTCGAATTCTCACTGTGGCCTAACGCACAATGCTTCGAGAACCTCAGCATGACCAAGCGCACACCATCACCTGATTAGCAGAAATGTCAGCCTGAGGCAGGCAGGTTATATCTTTTGCTCAATTCAGGGAGTTTATTCCAATCGCCATTTATCAGGGCTTCTTTCTTTTCTCTGCGCCAGCCTTTTATTTGTTTTTCGAAAGCAATTGCATCTCCCGGATCAGAAAAGTGTTCTGTAAAAACGAGCAATAGCGGTCGTCTTTTAAAGGTATAACCGGTGTTGTTGTATCCATTTTCATGTTCGTGAAAGCGGCGTTCAATATCATTGGTTATACCCGTGTAGTACGAACCGTCTGAACACCGTAACATGTAAACCGTGTAGTTTTCTATTGCAGCGTGCATGGAACTAAAATACATATTGATTTTTACATGTCTCACTAATTCAAATTTTATGCTTCAAATTTTACTCCGACCGAGCGCACAATGCTTCGAGTACCTCAGCATGACCAATTGAACGTTTCAGGAATGTCAGCCTGAGGCTCTCGAAGGCGGGTTTTATACTTCGAAAGCCTAAACATGACCAAGCACACAATGCTTCGAGTACTTCAGCATGACCAATTGAACGTTTCAGGAATGTCAGCCTGAGGCACTCGAAGGCGGGTTTTATGCTTCGAGAGCCTCAGCATGACCTGATGAAAACAAAAAAACCTGATCGCTCATTGCAATCAGGTTTTAATTCTGGAAATCTTTTTGTTATTTCTTGCCTTCAATTTTAGCAAGTACATCGTTGTTCAATGAAATCTGGCTAGTCTTTTTTTCTAAAGAGCGACTTCCGATCTCTATATTCCGGCCTAATTTTAAAAATTGTACTTCTAATCTTGAAGTAGTTTTATTTTTCCTGTCTTTTCTTTTTAAACGTGTAACGCCCATGGCTTTTGATTTTTAATAAGTTTATCCTGAGGTCGGAAGCGGATTCGAACCGCTGTAGGAGGTTTTGCAGACCTCTGCCTAGCCACTCGGCCATCCGACCCTTTTTTACAAGGATGCAAAAATAACAAATTTTTTTATGCTTTGCTTATTTCATGTTTCTTTTAAGCTCTGAACAAAATATGCCTGCACTAATAGCCACATTTAATGATTCAGCTTTGCCAAAACCCGGAATTGTTACAGCATCGGTAATATATTGCTGGATTTTTGAGCTTATGCCATTGCCTTCATTTCCCAAAACAAGTACTCCCTGCTTGCTAAACTGGGTTTGATAAATAGATTTGCCGTTTAACAATGCCCCATAAACAGGCAACTTATATGTCCTTAAAAAAGCATCGAGATGTGTGTAGTAAACCTGGATCCGCGAAAGCGAGCCCATACTTGCCTGAACTGCTTTAGGATTGTAAGCATCTACAGTATCGGCAGAGCAAATAATTTTATCAAAACCAAACCAGTCGGCAGTACGGATAATTGTACCTAAGTTGCCGGGATCCTGAATGCCATCAAGTATTAAGGCAAAGGTGTTCTCAAAACTTTCTGCAAACAATGTCGTTTCTATGGGGATGCGAACTGTTGCAAGAGCGTTCTGCGGAGTAGTGAGTGAGCTTATTTTCCCGAAGCTGGATAAGTCGGTTTCTATAAGCTTTATTTTGTTCGATATTTTGCCCAACTTTGGCAAAGCATCCGCAGTAAAAAAAACAGTGTCAACTACATAATCAGAATGGATAAATTCTATTACAGATTTAATGCCTTCAACAATGAACAGGCCATGCTCTTTCCTGAACTTTTTATGCTGTAATGATTTAACAAAACTTATTTGAGATTTTGAAAGCATACCACCTGTTTAATCATTCTGCCTTTGCAATTATACTGCTTTTGCTTATTATTCTCTCCGGATGTGATGCTACGAGGTATTTGAATGATAACGAAGCTCTTGTAAAACGAGTAACACTTAAAGGAATAGATCCTGCATTTCAGGAAAAAGCCTTGGCTTATGTACAAAAAGATATTAGGCGCAACCCTCGAGTTAAGCTGGCTCTATACAATACTTTCAATACTAGAAAAGGGAAATATCGCACAGATAAAATAAAAAAAATTGGCGAGGCTCCAAATATTCTGGATAGCACGCTGGTAGAAATCTCTCGAGTACAGATCAAGAAATACCTTCAAACAAAAGGATTTTTCAATGCGGAGGTGAAAAGCGAAATAAGCATTAAAAAAAAGCGTGCCTATCTAACATTTGTTGCAGAAAGCGGACCTGTTTTTAAAGTGCGCAATCTTACTTATGATATAACTGATTCTGCACTAAAAAGCCTCTATCTAACTCGAAAGGCATCTTTTACCCGTTTGAGGGAGCGTGAAAGATATGATGCGGACTCAATATTAGCTGAAGTAAACAGCATTTTTAATTTGATGAAACGCAATGGCTACTATGATTTCATTAGCCAATACACCCATGTTTATGCCGATACTAACTTAAATTCTAGCCAGGCTGATCTAAAGCTTACCATATTCAATCCTACCGGCAAATCCCGTCATCAGGTTTATACCTTAGACAGCACCTTTTTTACCATTACTAATTCCGAGGCATTGATTGAGGCACAGCCAGAAAAAACAATTATTGACTCACAATATGTTTTTTATGATTTTTCTAAACGGTTTGCGCCAAAGAAATTATCCAATTACATTTTTTTAAAAAAAGGTCAGATTTATAATATTGACAATGAAAAACTAACCTCAAATCGGCTATATGATCTGAACGTTTTTAGAAACATTAAAATAGATTATGTTAAAGGAAGCGATAGTACGTCGTTAAAATCAAAAATAACCGCCGTGCCGCTTAAAAAAATGAGCAATCGGATTGAAGGGGAATATACATTTAATTCAGGCCGGAATGGTTTTAACCTGGGGAATACATATACCAACAGAAATTTATTTGGCGGTGGGGAGCAACTGGAGGTTAAGGGCAGGTATGGGATACTATTTGATTCCGGGATATCAAAAAAACCTTTTAGCCAGGTTTTTAACCGTGATATACAATTGGGGGCTAATCTTGTGCTGCCCAGGCTTCTTTTGCCTTTTAATGTGCGTGTGCATAGCGAAAATGGGATTCCACATACTACATTTTCAAGCAGTGTGCAGCTATTTGATCAGGTTAGTGCATTTAAAAACCGAATTTTTATAAATTCCCTAACATATGACTGGGTAGAAACACGTTACAAACTGCACAGTTTTACGCCGCTTAACCTGGAATACAGGAAGGGTATCCTTGATCCGATTTTTATAGATTCTTTAAATAAAAAGGGATATGGCTTGTATGTAGAAACAAATAACAGAAAGTATGTAAATTTTGGCTCACAATATACCTATACATTCAATTCAATAAAATTAGATACCATTGCCAATTTTATTTATTTAAAAGCAATTGGCGATTTTGCGGGCAACACTATAGGAAATTTCCTTGCTAAAGACAGGAAAATTTTCGGCTTGCCTTATCTTCAATATATCAAATCTGAATTTGACTTTAGGTATTTTCGTCATTTCGGCACTCAAAAACAATTCGTAGCTCGTATCAATCCCGGGGGGATTTATTCTTATGGGAATTTCAGGGTGCTCCCCTTCGAAAAGAATTTTTATGCAGGCGGCTCAAGTGGCGTGCGTGCCTGGCAGGCTAGGACATTAGGCCCTGGCCAATACAATAGAGCTAGCATTCCTGATTCTATAACAAGAAGGAATTTGCGAAACCTTGATCAATTGGGCGAGTTTAAATTGGAAGGAAATTTAGAATACAGGTTCAGGCTGGCAGATAATTTTTTTGGTGGCAAATTAAATGCTGCTTCTTTTATTGACTTTGGAAATATTTGGCGAAGGAATAATACTACCGTAAATGGCAATGACGGCCTGTTTAAATTAAATACTTTTTACAAGCAAATTGCCATAGGGGCGGGCGGAGGCCTGCGATATGATGTGGATTATTTCGTTATAAGGTTTGATGCAGGCATCAAAGTCCGCGACCCTCAGTTTATTGATCCGAAATATGGTCAAAGCCCTTGGGTAATAAACAGTTTATTTAGTGGGAGAAAAGAATTTAAGTCTAATTACAGGCATACCAACAATCCAGATATATACCGGTTTGTACAATATAATTTTGGCATAGGGCTGCCCTTTTAAAACATAGACCGCAATCCGTCAAATACTGTTTCAAAAAAAGTGCCTATGCCCAGTCCCTGGCTGTGATTAAATACTAAAAGCACTATAATTATTGCCCCGCCAATTAAAATAAATTTCCTGAACATCATAATAAGCAATAGCAACACCATTGGGATTATCAGTAAAATAAGCCAGTTGATCTTTACAGGGTTTAAATTGTCTTCTTTTTTTAGCACATAATACAGCTTGGCATGTGTGCCGGAATCATTAGTATGCTTTATGTATACAAAAGTTGATTTATCTATTTGCTGCGATGGTATAGCAACGCCATCATTAAATTTCAGCTCCTGTTTAAATCCATTTATGCTGAATTGAAAAACTCCATTGACACTATCAATGGGCTTTTCCTCGGCATTGGCGGCTATTATAGCTATTTTGTCGTTTTTAAGAAGGTTCTCTTTAACAATAAAATTGTCAACTGCTATTTCCTGAGCATTTAATGCTCCTGATATTAACATTACTGCACATAACAAAATATATCTAAAGACTTTCATTTTATTCAAAAGATCGTTTGTTGTAAATCAAATATCCCATATGGAAAAATACCCCATTCTTTTTCTGGCTATCGTCATAATGGTTATAACTTAAAGAGATTGGCCCTATTGGAGAGTGATATACCAGCCCTGCCGTTCCTGCGAAATAATTTCTGCTAAAAACCTCTTCGTAGGATACACCCTGAGGATATTGAAGCTTATAAGCCTCAACGGGCAGAAAAATATAGCCTTCCAATCGCAAATCAAAATGGCTCGGTATTTTAATCACATTCTTAATGCCTAATGCTCCATATGATTCTGCCCTGAAATTTTTAAGGAATAATGATCTGGAATCCTGTAAAGGATAGAATGCAGGTGAGCTGCTTAAGGTAGAAACATAATTGCTAAATACAGGCTTATTGCTTAGCACAGTTTCAAGCAAATAACCCAGGCTATACCTTTTTATCGAAAGCACATACTGCTCTGCTGTTAATTTAGTGCGAAACCATTGCCTGGCTTGATCGTTGGGGCGCAATGAAGAAAAAAAAGGCATGTTCCTGAACACATTTCCGGGCGTATATTCTTCGGTACCACTGTAATAATGCCCGCTTAAAGATAAATAAACCCCTGAATTAGCATACTGCTTACGGTTGAAAGTGTTTTTCTGAAGGGTTACAGCACTTGTAAACCCATTAAAAGTTGTGTTGTCAAGCACATCGCCAACCTGAAAATTATTATCGGGACTATAAACATCAGAAAAATTAATATAGCCTACAGAGGCTTCTATTTTCCCGTTCACGGATACAGGTACTCCTACTTTAAATAAAACCCTTTTATCGCCCTGTGCGATATAAGTAGGCTTTACATTTTCAACAAATATCTGGCTTATGCTATAAAAATTCCAGTGGTTGTAAGTAAATTCTCCTTCTAAGTACACGGGCAATTTGGTAGGAATATCTATTCTGGCTGTAGCCTGAGCAGATTCGTAAAAACCGCCGAAATAAAAATTAGTTCCAAACGTGTACGAATTTCGATGAAGATAAGTGTACTGTAGCCCGATATACGCATTACTGACGGGCCTTGAAGAAATATTCCCTCCCAAATCTACTTTAAAATTATCCTGAGGCTTAGCCTGAAGCTCAAAATTGTATTTTTTTGATTTTGGATCATACTCAATGCGGGGATAAACGTTTTCAAAATTATTGTCGGCAACAAGCCGGTAATAGCCCTCTTTTATATCAGAAAGCCCTATTGTTTCATGACTTTGCCTAAAAACACGTTCAACATAGTTTGTTTGCTTGGAGTTTAGCCCGGTAACCTTTATTTCTGTAAAACTCAAATCTTTGGCTTTAGACTCATATTTATCACGTTTAATTTGTAGTTCTGCCGGACTTATCCGCCGTTTTATTGCAGCAAGTATTGAGGGAATATTAGCAATGGTAGCATCATAGCCGCGTTTTATCATTTCTGCAGCAGGGGCAAAATTTGTTACCGTATATTCTCTTAGATCGGGCTGTATGTAAATCCCATTTTTTCCAAGGGCTGTAGAATCGCTTTTAGACAGAAACATATATATGAGAAAACGGTTCATCAGCTTTTCATCATTTTCTGTTGGGTATTCATTAAAAGTCTTAGAAGATACGTTTGAACCAATAATGATATCTGGCGAAAACTCCTTTTTCATTATGTCAACAGGGAAGTTATTGTAAAGGCCGCCATCAAAAACGTATTTATCCTCAACTTTCACAGGCCTGTAAACCAGTGGGACTGTGAGCGTTCCCCGCACAGCTTCCATCAGGCTGCCATGGCTTACGGATATGGTTTTTTGTGAAAGTATATCTGCTACAACACACCGGAAGGGGACAAAAAGGCTGTCGAAATTTTCAAAAGCATTAGCGGAAGGCTTTCCAAGAAGCTCCAGCAAGGCAAAATTTAAAGGAATGTCATTAATTAAGTTTGATTTGATTTTAGCCCTTAAAGCAGTATCAACCTGAAGTTTTGCTGTAATGAGTGATGGATTATCTGGTTTTTTAAGAAAAAAATACTGGTAATTGCTTGTAAACCTGCCACTTACCCAATCCTGAAAATCGGCACTAGTAGCAATTTGCTCCATCTGTTTGGGAGAATAACCTGCGGCATACATTGCTCCAACCACACCGCCCATAGAAGTGCCTACAATATAATCTACAGGTATATTATTCTCTTCTAAAGCCTTAAGCACTCCTATATGTGCAAGGCCTTTTGATCCGCCCCCACTAAAAACCAGGCCAACGCTCTGTGCTGTTGCGCTTAAAAGCAGTAATGAAAATAAATAACACAATAGTATTTTCTTCATTGAATGCTTAAAATTAAGGTTTTTAAACAAAAAAAAGCCTCGCATTGCGAGGCTTTTGATTTTTTGTGTATTGCTAATCCTTAAAAAGCATATCCTACAGAGAAAGAAAGAACACGATGTGTTTGTTTTCCTTGGCCGCCAGTTTGAGTTGGCCTTAAATCAGTTAATCCTAAACCATAACCAGCACCAACATTAAAATTATTTACCAATTGTATGCCAGCAAGGAAGTTTAAACCAAGATCAGCCTTTTTCAAATCATCGGTTGTGCTTTTTCCAAAATTGAGGTCGGTTTTTGTTTCGGTGGTGCCAACTGTTTTCTTTCTCTGACCAGAAACTGCAATAGCAGCGTAGGGACCAGCACCAAGATAAAAATTTGTTCCACCACTAATAGGGAAATGACCAACCAGATTTACGGGAACTTCTACCCATAAAGTATTTTGTTCATCTTGAACCTTATTAACTCCGTTTAACTTATTTTCATAAAACTTACCACCTTTTCCTTGTAAAGAGATTCCTGGTTGAACAGAGAACATAGAGCTCAATGGTGCATCTAAATAACCTGTAACATGGAAATTTGTAGTTGTAGCAGTCTCAGGATCTACTCCACCCTGATTTTGAAATTGATACTTAGGAAGGTTTATACCAGCTTTAAGCCCATAGCTCATTCCGCCAGTAGTTTTAGTTTGTGCGAATGCAGAACCTCCAATAATTGAGGCAAATGCAAGTATGAATATTTTTTTCATAATTATTTTTAATTGTTAATACACTATCATAGGCAAGGAGCTTGCCAAGTTTTATAAATCGCAAACAAGTGTGCTGTTTTTGAGCATATTAGCCATGTTTTTATACTGTATTACAGGATGGTATAAGTGAGGGTTATTTTAAACATGGATGTATGTAATTGCATACATTTTTAGCGAAGGAAGTTTTTTAATGATGAATCCTGGAAGGTACAGAAACAAAAAAAAGCCTCTCACAATGTAAAAGGCTAAAATTGATTTGGCGGAGAGCTAGGGATTCGAACCCCAGGAACCTTTAACAGTTCAACAGTTTTCAAGACTGCCGCAATCGACCACTCTGCCAGCTCTCCGGGGTCAAAAGTACAAACTCTACCGTAATCTGCAAGCAGAGGATGCTAAAAACTTAAGCTATTAACCTAAGTACCTTAACATGAGCCTGAAAACTATGAAGATTATTGGATTGGCTTCTTTTCAAGCACTTCTTCAACAGGCTCTCTAAAAGAATTGAACATTGGTTTAACAATCTTTATGCTGCGCTTGGAGAGGTCTATGCTTGCATTCAATTCGAAACCAACCAAAATAATTAATGAGTTTAGGTATAGCCAGATCATGATTACGATCAAAGTTCCAATGGAGCCATAAATTTTATTGTAAGAGCTAAAATTATTGATGTAGTAAGAGAAACCCAAAAAGGTAAATACTGCTAAAATTGTTGCCAACCATGCTCCGGCACTAAAAAGGCGCCATTTTTTAGTATTGGCGGGGCCATATCTATAAAGGATAGAGAGGGTTATAAAATAAATCGCAACCAGAATCAGCCAGCGGCCAATATCTACCAGATATATCCAGAACGAATCTTTTAAATGCAACTGGCTCTGTAAAAAAGTAAAAACATACTCGCCAATTGTAATAATGCCGATGCCTAATAGCAAAGCAAATACAATAACAACAGTTAATACCAAAGCCACCACACGAAGCTTTATCCATCCACGTGTTTCTACATTTAAAGATGATTTATTAAATGCCTGCATCAAGCGAGATACACCGTTGGTTGCGAAGAACAAGGCCGTTATAAACCCGAATGACAATAACCGCCCATTTTGCTTGTTAATAATTTCTTTAAGCGTAGTTTCTACGGCCAGATATGCATTTTCTGGAAGTATTAAAGCAATTAAAGATTCCAGTGTTCCCTGAAAATTCCCGATATGGATGTAAGGGATTAACGTTAATAAAAAAATCAATCCTGGAAATAAAGCCAGCATAAAATTGTATGCCAGGGCTGATGCCTTGGTGGTAATGGACTCTTTAGAAATTTCCTGAAAAAAGAATGTACCAATAGTGTATATGGGCAGGGGGCTAAACGCTGGTATTACAGTTGCTTTTGTCCACTCTATAAAAGAGTTTACTGGCTTAAGCCTCAATACGCCCTTTTGTACACGGTTCATTTAAAAATACTGTTTAACTTTTTCAAGAAACTCAGCCGGGGGCAAACAGGGTTTTTTTGTTTTGGCATTAACAAAAACCAAGGTTGTTTCCCCAATATTTATTAATTCAAGCCGCTCGTTAAATAGCTCGTAATCAAATTTTATACGCACAGCCGGCATAGTGCTGAGAATCACTTTTAAAGTAATTTCCTCATCATATAATGCAGGTTTTAAGTATTTGCATTTTAGCTCTAAAACGGGCATGATTATGCCCTCCTCTTCCATCCAACGATAGGTCATGCCCATGCTGCGCAGCATTTCTACTCTTCCAACCTCATAAAATTCAGCATAGTTGCCATAATACATAAAGCCCATCTGGTCGGTTTCGCCGTAGCGCACCCTAAGCTTGGTTTCGTGTACAAACATTATTTTTTAATATTCCTTTCATTGAGCGCCTGCTGGAATTTGCGTGCATTTATTTGATGTTCGGCTATAGTTGTTGCAAAGCGATGATAACCGGAGAAATCTTCCTTGGCGCACATATAAATATAATTGTGTTTCTGATAGTTAAGCACAGCATCAATTGCACTAATGCTTGGCATCATAATGGGTCCGGGAGGCAAGCCTGTGTGCAAATAGGTGTTGTAGGGTGATTCTTTGCGCAAATGCTTATTAAGGACTCTGTGTATGGTGAAATCATTATTTGCAAATATTACCGTAGGATCGGCTTCTAATTTTATGCCCTTTTTATATCTGTTAAGGTATAAGCCTGCAATAGTTGGCATTTCATCGTTATGCAGCGCTTCTGCATCTACAATAGATGCAAGAGTTATCACTTGCTGCCGAGAAAATCCAATAGCTTCAGCTTTGCTATTTCGGGCTGCCGACCAGAATTTTTCATACTCCTTGTTCATCCTTTCAAAAAATTCTTTTGCCGATATATTCCAATACAGTTCGTAAGAATTGGGGATGAACATGGAATATACATTATCTGTGCTAAAACCATATTTTGCTACAAATTCTGCCGAGTCCAGCAGGTTTTCAATCGAATTAGAACCGGCTTCTATTTGAGTAGAAACGTATTTAGCAAAATCTGCTTTAAGTCGCAGGTTGTGAAAGCTCAACTTTACAGGTTCCTGATTGCCAGACTTAAGCATGTTTATGAGCGCACGGTTGCTCATGTTTTCCTTGAGGAGATATTTTCCGGGCTTAACTTTCGTAGTGTACCCCATTTTTTCAGCAGCCCAGGCAAAGGTTTCCGGATTCTTTAATATGCCGCTGTCCTGAAGAGTTTTATATACCGAATCAAACCCGGATCCTGTGTGTATATAAAGATATTGGTGCTTTGAGGTTATGTTGGGCGCAAAATATTTCTGATAATAATTATAACCTGCTGCAGCCGAGGCTAATACTGCCGCTAAGAGTATGTAATATTTCAGTTTGGAGCCTTGCTTTGCTACCTGCTTTTGAGCCATATTGATATTTTTGAATTTTGAAATACTATAAGGTTTGATTATTCATTAATCTGGTGTAGGATATCAGCCCGCCTTTAAGATTTTTTACCTTATGGAAGCCATCTTGCTTGAGTTGCATGCTTGCCGTCTTGCTGCGAAGCCCATGCTGGCAGATTACCACAATTTCTGCAGACTTGTCTATCCCGATGCCGGAGAGATTAGTTAGCAAATCATTTAAGGGCATGTTCTTGCCACCAATGTTAAAAGTGTTATATTCAAGCTCCTCCCTTACATCAATAATATGAACATCCTTCTTGAGGGAAAGCAACTCTTTAAAATCAGCAGCAGAAATATCCATTTGCTATTAAGGTTTTTTTGGCTTTGTAACTAAAGGCTGATTAGAAAGTATAATGTCTATATGTGTGCCTATAGGTACTTTGTTTAGCGAATCTGTTACTGCCGGAGTTTGTTGTACAATAACCGCATTGACAGAATCTGTTACCGTTCCCTGATAAGCTGTTACCCCCAGGTTTAAGGAAGCCCCTTTTAATGCAAACACAGCATCGCTTAAAGACAAGCCGGTAAGATCTGGCAAATCCACATCACTAGCACCAAGGCCATCGCCCAATACCAAACTTATTTTTGAGCCCTTCTGGATATCTTTGCCTGTGCTAACTGTTTGCCCGTTAAAACTGGCGCTTAACACCCGGTCGCGTTCAATATCTGATGAATACGTTGTATCGCCAACTTTTAGCCCGTAATTAGCCAGCAAGGCCTGAGCTTCAAGAAAGGTTTTATTTAGTATATCCGGGAAACCAACATTGGGTGCGCTCCGTGTAATTATAGTAAGATAAATAGTACGGCTGGTTTTAACATTTGTGTTAGGGTCAGGGTCCTGTTCAACCACAAGGCCTGGAGGCTTATCAGCCAAATAGACAGAATCAATATGGTATTGAAACCCCTGTGAATCTAAAATATTAATAGCATTCTCTACAGAAAGTCCCTTTAGCTGTGGAACGGGCAGCCCTTCGCCATGGCGTGTATAAAAGCGGAGGCTAAAGAAACCAATCAGGATAAATGCTATTACAAAAGCAAACGCAAGAAACAGATTATTTCTAAAGGTTTTAGTTTTAAGGTACGCAAAAAACTTATACATGTTTGCTTATCATTTCTGTAGATAGAGTTCAGTTTAACGTTTTAGGGCAAACTTAACCTAAAAATATTATTTTGTAATATAATAATTCAAGCTGCATTGCTATTGAAACGTTTTAAAAATATCTTTGGCATATGACAGTCAAAAACATTGCTATAATGGCCGGTGGCTTTACCGGAGAGTTTGAAGTTTCAATAAATAGTGCAAAGAATATTGCCGATAGTTTTAACAAAGATAAGTATCAAACATATACCATTCTGGTTGATCGAAATAGGTGGTATTATGAACTGGCCAACGGCGAGAAGATTGAAATCAACAAAAATGATTTTAGCCTAACATTGGATGGAAACTGCATAAAATTTGATGCTGCTTTTATAACCATCCATGGCACTCCGGGAGAAGATGGCAAGCTCCAGGGCTATTTTGATATGTTAGGGATTCCTTATAATACCTGCGACACAGGCACATCGGCCCTGACTATGAATAAGGCATATACTAAAGCTGTAGTAAGAGATGTGCCCGATTTAAATGTGGCAAAATCTATTCAGGTTTTTGAGCATAACAAAGCTGAGGGAGCCAAATTAGCATCGGGTTTGCAATACCCTTTATTTATTAAGCCCAATAGCGGTGGGAGCAGTGTTGGGATGTCTAAAATAACTACGCACGGAGAGCTTCCGGCAGCTTTAGATAAAGCTTTTCGGGAAGACAGCCAGGTTTTAATTGAAGAATTTATTCAAGGACGCGAATTTAGCATCGGCCTGGTGCGCCTTGATGGGACTATCCGTGTGTTGCCGCCAACGGAAATTATCAGCTCAAAAGATTTTTTTGATTACGAGGCAAAATATACGCCCGGCATATCGGAAGAAGTGACCCCAGCAAATCTCGGCTTTGATGAAATGATATTAATTAACGCCATAGTTAGCGAAGTTTATCATTTGCTTAACTGCAAAGGCATGGCAAGGGTAGATTTTATTTTGCAGGAAGAAACGGGCAAATTTTATTTTATAGAAATCAATACTACACCCGGGCAATCGGCAGCAAGCATTTATCCGCAACAGGTTAAAGCGGCGGGTATGGATATTGGGGAATTTTATGGAATGTTGATAGAGGAGGCGTTGAAGAGGTGAAGGAGGCATTATGATTGATGTTAACGAAATAAACAATCCTTATTTAACCAACTTCGTCCCCTCATAAATATCTGTAAGCAATATGGTGGTAGACAAGGAATCTAAAATCAAGATGTCATCAATGCTTTTGTGTTCTAATAATTCCCAACGCTGCTGTTTGTTTATACGATGATGCTCTATGTGAACCGAAGCCGCATCTATCAGCACATATTCTTGTAAAATAGGTATATCCCTGTAAAGTTTAAATTTTTCCCCACGGTCGTAATTTTTGGTGGATGGAGAAAGCACTTCGATGATAACGGTGGGGTTAAGCACATTGTATTCATCATCATCAAGCGTAATGGGCTCACCGCAAATAACAGATATATCGGGGTAAGTAAACAAGGTGTTTGCGGGAATGTGGATGCGTTGGTCACTGTTAAATGGCTGGCAGGATTTGCCTTTAAGTTCTCGTACCAAAGTTGAAAGCACATTTACTGCAATGCGGTTGTGATTTATTTTAGCTCCAGACATGGCAAAAACTTCGCCTCGGAAATACTCATGTTTTTCGGTATTGGCTAATTCCCATTCAAGATACTCTTCAATAGTAAGTTGTTTGCGCCCATATGCCATGGCTTGCTCTCTTACTTCATAATCCATATTGCAATTTAATAATATTTGTGCAAAGTTTAGCTGGCATCCAGACTATTAATCTTTCTATCTTAGGCAAGTAGGCGCCCACTTTCCGGCTTCTCAGACTAATTTCAGGTCTTCAGGCTTTTATGGCTTTCCAATCAAATCCCATACTTCGCCATCATTTCATCCGTAATCTTAACGCTACGCCCTGTTTTAATATCTATCAGTACATATTCAAACCAGCCATCGCAGCATAGCTTGCCTGTTTTTTTGCTTATGATTTCAAATATTACCTTACTGTGCTTTTCATTCATTTCTAAAACTCCCGTGGCAACGGTAAACACTTCTCCAAGCACTAAGGCCCGTTTATAATGAACATGGGCTGTTTTAACTACCCACCCGTAGCCCATTTCAAGAAATTTTTCCCATGGCATGCCATAGCAGGTTTCCATTTGTTCATATCTGGCGGCCTGTACATAATCGAAATATTTGCTGTTATGTACATGGTTGAACATGTCTATATCATCAGGGCGTACCCGAAATTCTGTTGTAAATTTGCTGTATGCTTTATTTGCAGTCATTGTAAAGGTTCTAAGAGCAACTATACCGGATTGTTATTGTCGATTTCTTGCACAACTCAATAGCAAATCCTATCTTTGCAGCCAATTAACAAAATTTCAATCACTTTAATATTATTCAAGTAATGTATTTAAGTACAGAGTACAAAAAAAACATTTTTGCCAAACATGGCAAAAGCGATGCTGACACAGGTTCGGCAGAGGGACAGGTAGCATTATTTACAGCACGTATTGCTCACCTTACTGGTCACTTAAAAAAGAACAAGAAAGATTTCTCTACACAGTTATCTCTTCAAAAATTAGTAGGAAAGCGCCGCGGCATTCTTGCTTATCTCTTCAAAAAAGATATCGGCAGGTACCGTGCAATCATCAAAGCTTTAGAGTTAAGAGATATCATAAAATAAATCTGAACAAAAGCACAAAAAGCCATCTCATTTATTAGGGGTGGCTTTTTATTTTATAACCAAGCAAACACATAAAAAATGGTGTGCTCTAAAGAGGAAAAGCACATCGCCATAAATAAACATGAACCCAATTAAAAAAACATTTGATCAGGGCGATGGACGCATGATCGAGATTGAAACAGGCAAATTGGCTAAACAAGCCGATGGATCTGTAGTTGTAAAAATGGGCGATACCATGTTGCTTGCAACAGTAGTTTCGTCAATTGGTGCTAAACCAGGCACAGACTTTTTGCCTTTATCTGTAGATTATCAGGAGAAATATGCTGCCGCTGGCCGTATCCCCGGAGGATTTTTGCGCCGTGAGGCACGTTTATCAGATTATGAGGTTTTAATCTCTCGTTTGGTTGACCGTGCGCTTCGCCCAATGTTTCCGGAAGATTATCACTCTGACACCCAAGTAATGATCAGCTTAATTTCTGCTGATAAAGATATTATGCCAGATTGCCTTGCGGGATTAGCAGCATCGGCTGCTCTTGCAGTTTCTGATATTCCTTTTAACGGGCCAATTTCTGAAGTCCGTGTAGCTAAAATTGATGGCCAATTGGTTATCAATCCATTGCGCAGCCAGCTTGAGCGTGCTTCTTTAGAATTCATTGTTGCTGGTACAGAAAATGATATCAGCATGGTAGAAGGAGAGGCTAACGAAATTTCTGAATCAGAAATGATCGAAGCTATCGAGTTCGCACACAAAGCAATCAAAATACAAGTGCAGGCTCAGAAAGAGCTTGCAGAGCTGGTTGGAAAATCAACCAAACGCACATACAGCCACGAAGAAAGCAATCTGGATTTGAGGGCACAGGTATTTGCAGCTACTTACGATAAAGTTTACGCAATTGCCAAAGCACAATTGCCAAAGCATGAGCGTAGCAACAAATTCGGAGAAATCCTGATGGAATTCATCGCTTCTTTAGGCGAAGGTATTGATGATGTAACAGGATTCTTGTCTAAGAAATATTTCCACGATGTGCAGTATGATGCTATCCGCAACCTTGTTCTAGATGAAGGCATGCGCTTAGACGGCAGAAATGCCCGTACCGTGCGACCAATCTGGAGCGAAATTGGCTATTTGCCAGCAGCTCACGGTTCGGCAGTATTTACACGTGGCGAAACACAATCATTGACTTCGGTTACGCTTGGCGCTAAAAGCGATGAGCAAATGATAGATGGTGCTTTTATCAACGGGTATAATAAATTCTTGCTGCACTATAATTTCCCGGGTTTCTCAACTGGCGAAGTTCGCCCTAATCGGGGTGCTGGCCGCCGTGAAATTGGTCATGGCAACCTGGCTATGCGCTCGCTGAAGAAAGTTCTTCCTGAAGAAAACCCATACACTATCCGTATAGTATCAGATATTTTAGAATCTAACGGTTCATCATCTATGGCTACGGTTTGCGCCGGGACATTGGCTCTGATGGATGCAGGTATCAAAATTAAATCTCCGGTTTCGGGTATTGCAATGGGCTTGATAAGCCACCCCGATAATGGCAAATACGCTATTTTAAGCGACATACTTGGTGACGAAGATCACTTGGGAGATATGGACTTTAAAGTAACCGGTACCGAAAAAGGTATTGTTGCCTGCCAGATGGATTTGAAAATAGATGGTTTGAAATGGGAAGTTCTTTACGCAGCTCTAGAGCAAGCTAAGGAAGCCCGTTTGCACATCCTGAATGAAATGAGCAAAACAATTGCTCAGTCTCGTGAAGATTATAAGCCACATGCTCCACGTATTGTTACCCTTAAAATCGACAAAGAATTTATCGGTGCAGTTATAGGGCCCGGCGGTAAGATCATTCAGGAAATGCAGCGTGAAACCGGTGCTACCATCGCTATCGAAGAAAAAGATAACATGGGCATCATCGAGATATTTGCCGATAACAAAGCCGCTATAGATAAAGCAGTTTCTCGTATCAAGGCAATTGCCGCCAAACCAGATGTAGGCGAAATTTACGAAGGGAAAGTTAAATCTATTATGCCGTTTGGCGCCTTTGTAGAAATTATGCCTGGCAAAGATGGTTTATTGCACATTTCAGAAATTGACTGGAAACGTTACGAATCTATGGACGGTATCTTTCAGGTTGGCGATGAAGTTCGCGTTAAGCTTTTAGAAATAGACAAACAAGGTAAATTCAAGCTTTCGCGTAAAGCGCTCCTCCCACGCCCTCCGCGTCCGGAAGAGAAAAAAGAAGAAACCACAAATTAAATAGAAAGGCTGCCAGAAAAGGTGGCCTTTTTTGTTTAGGATTTTATTGTATTGATTTCTTAAATTTGTTATATGACAACGCTTACCATTCAAATACCCGATGGGGAAACCAAGCGGTTTACCGATTTAGTAAAAAAAGTAAAGGGAGAAATATTAGCTTCCGGGCAAACTGCAATAAATATGCATGCAGCAGGAGATTTGGAGAAAAGCTTGCCATATTTATGCGAGCGTGACCATACGCCCAACCCCGAAACCCTGAAGGCCATAGAGGAAGTAAAGGCTGGTAAGGGCAAACGTTTTAAAACTGCAGAAGCTTTATTTGCGAGTATTAAATGAAATGTATGAAATTATAGCTTCAAATAAGTTTTTGAAAGATTTAAAGCTTCTTAAAAAACGCTCAAACAATGACTATCTCTTACTGTAACAAATCATTGAAATTTTAACCGAGAAAGGGCATAAAGATTGAACAGAAAACATAAGCCACACAAGCTGCTAGGCAAGTATAAAGGGTGTTGGGAATGTCATGTAAAGTCCGACTTATTGTTGATTTGGGATGAAGAGGATATAATCAAGCTTATTGAATTGGCGAGGGCAGGCACACATTCTGATTTGTTTTAAGTTAAACATTCCACGAGAGCTCTCTTTCACGGCCCGAAGAGAAAAAAGAAGAAACCGCAAATTAATAGCAAAGGCTGCCTGAAATGGCGGCCTTTGCTATTACTAAATTTCAATATTCAGTACAACCGGACAATGGTCCGAACCCATATATTCGTTGCAAATCGAGGCATCTTTTACTTGGCTTATTAATGTAGAGCTAACCAGAAAATAATCAATTCGCCAGCCACGGTTCCTGGCTCTGGCATTGAACATTTGGTTCCAGTATGAATATTTTACTTCAGTAGGGTATAGGTGCCTGTAGGTATCAACGAAACCAGAATTGAGCAATTTGTCAAAACCATCAATTTCCCGTTGCGTGTAGCCTGCGGATTTATTGTAATTTTCTTTAGCCCTGGCAATATCAATTTCTTTATGGGCTACATTCAGGTCTCCTGCAATAATAACCGGTTTTTTAGAAGTAAGCTGGGCTATATAAAAGATAAAATCAGCATCCCACCTTTCTCTGTAATCCAGCCTCTTTAGGCCTTCGCCTGAATTTGGGACATATACTGTTACAAGAAAAAAATTTTCAAATTCTGCTGCAATTAGCCTTCCTTCCTGATCATGCTCTTCAACGTTCATGTCGAAACTAATGCTTAGGGGTTCTGTTTTGCTTAAAATAGCTGTACCAGAATAACCTTTTCGGGCTTTAGACGAATTGATGTAGGCTTTATATCCGGGCAATAATTCGCATACCGATTTAACATCCTCCGAGCCAGCCTTTGTTTCCTGCAAGCACAAAATATCGGGATCCATATTTTGTATATCCTTAACAAAATCCTTTTTTATTATGGAACGGATTCCATTAACATTCCAGTTTACAAGTTTTATTTTGGGCATATCAAGATTTGGCAGTAAATTAATTAAACATTTTTTGATTGGATAATTCTACATGTAAGATTATGGTTTTCTTCGTCAAATATCTTATAAACGTTGTCTATACTTATTAAATAGCCCAATACAAATCTATCAACTCAATGCCTCAAAATCCTATATTTGAAGCATGAATCATTTAATTGCCCCATCTATACTTGGTGCTGATTTTGCAAATCTGCAAAGCAGCATAGAAACAATAAACAACAGCGAAGCAGACTGGATTCATGTTGACATTATGGATGGCGTATTTGTGCCTAATATTTCTTTTGGATTCCCTGTGGTAGAGGCGGTTGCCAAAATTGCCAAAAAACCATTGGATGTACATTTAATGATTGTAAACCCAGAAAAGTATATAAAAAGATTTCAGGAAGCAGGGGCGTCAATTATTACAGTCCATTATGAAGCATGCCCACATCTTCATAGCACTGTAAATACTATTAAAGAACTTGGCTGTAAGGCAGGAGTTGCCCTTAATCCACATACTCCGGTAAGCAGCCTTGTAGATATTATTGAAGATGTAGAACTTGTTTTGGTTATGTCTGTAAATCCGGGTTTTGGAGGACAGAAGTTTATCGAAAACACATACCATAAAATTCGTAAGCTAAAAGCACTTGCTAGTGGCAGGAATGAATCTTTATATATTGAAGTTGATGGCGGAATTAGTAGCTACAATGCGCCTGCAGTCTTAGATGCCGGGGCTAATGCACTTGTTGCCGGCAATTCTGTTTTTTCGTCAAACAATCCTATTAATGCCATTGCAGAGCTAAAGGGAATATTGCCAGGAACTTATCAAGTGTGATTTTTTAATGAAGCAATTATTTACGGTTGTTATTATTTGCTTTTACAGCATCGCTATAGCGCAAAACAACCGGGTAATTACAGGCGTAATTACAAATGCACAAGGCGAGCCGATTGGAGGAGTTACCGTTAGATTATCTGGATCAACGCCACCTTCTCAAAGCAATAATAGTGGCTCTTACTCCATTATAGCTCCTGCAAATAATTTTAATATTTCATTTTCTTTTACAGGGTATCTCACTAAGGTGTTCCAAATCCGTTTTGAACAGGGAACTCAGTTTCGTCAGGATGTAGTGCTGGAAAAGGATATGCGATCTTTAGATGAGGTAAAAATTGATGGGGGCAACAATCGCGTTAGCAGCAATATCAATATCAGTGCTGGAATATTCAAGGATTTTTCCACCGTTTCCGGGAATTTTGAATCCATCCTTAAAACCCTCCCTGGAGTATCGTCTAATAACGAGCTAAGCTCTCAATATTCGGTTAGGGGAGGGAATTTTGATGAAAATCTCGTTTACATAAATGATATTGAAATACATCGCCCCTTGCTTGTGCGAAATGGGCAGCAGGAAGGATTGAGCTTTATCAACCCCGAACTTACAAGCCGGGTAAGTTTTTCTGCTGGAGGTTTTGAGTCCAGGTATGGCGATAAGCTTTCATCTGTTTTAGATGTGCGCTACGGCAAGCCCGACACCATGGAAACTACAGTTTCAATCGGTTTGCTCGGGCTTTCTGCCGCAGTAAAATCTCCCGCTAAGGATAGAAAAGGATATTATATGCTGGGCATCCGCGATAAAACCAACCAGAATATTTTAAAAACTCAGGAAGTAAAAGGGAGCTATCAGCCTCATTTCTATGATTTTCAGGCACTTTTTGGAAGGGATATAAATTCCCGGCTTAGCCTTTCGGCTTTGGCTGGCTTCAATTTGAGCCGTTTTGAACTTGTTCCAGAAAGCCGTGAGACCACTTTTGGCACATCAGAAAAACTACTCAGGCTTGATATTGATTATGAGGGAAAAGAAGCTGACCGTTATCAAACTGCTATGGGCGCAGCTACGTTTTTATATAAAGCTTCAGACCGATTTAATATGAAGTGGATAAGCTCTGTATTTAATACGGTTGAGGAGGAAACCTTTGATATAAATGGTTCATATATTTTTTCTGAAATTGAATCAAACTATGCAAATTTTGGGGATGTGAAAGCAAATAGGGGCATTGGCTCATATCTAAACCATGCCCGAAATAACTTAAGCACAATGCTGTATAGTTCAGAGCTAAAGGGCTATTTACAGCATAAAAATTCATACATACAGTTTGGAGCACGCTATGAACATAACGATATTGCAGATAAACTGCACGAATATTCTATAAGCGATTCCGCAGGATATTCTTTGCCTAATAAGCCAGGGCCGCTTATTTTAAATGATGTAGTTAATGCCGAAAATTCACTTCCTACAGACCATACAACATCCTATATACAAAACACATACGATTATTCACCTCAAGTTTCTTTTTTAGCTGGAGTTAGAGCAAACTATAATTCTTACACAAAACAGTTTTTAGTTAGCCCACGTTTCAGCCTGTTGTACAAACCTTCAAAAGCGGAGAATTTATCGTTGCGAGTTTCGGCGGGGTTATATTATCAGCCGCCTTTTTATCGTGAACTGCGCAATGTAAATGGCACATTAAATTCTGCCGCTACGGCCCAGCGTTCGTTACATTTTCTAACAGCTGCAGATTATTTATTTGCGTGGAAAGGCACATTTCTAAAACTGACATCTGAGGTATATTACAAAAAACTAGATAAGCTAACGCCATATAAAATTGAAAACCTGAGGATAAGGTATTTTGCTGGGCAGGAAGCTAAAGGGTATGCAGCCGGGGCAGATTTTAGTTTAAGCGGGGAATTTGTTGAAGGGTTAACTTCAATGTTCAGGCTTTCGCTGATGAAAACAGAAGAAGATATACAGGGAGATTTTTATTTTAAAAAAAATGCATCTGGTACAACCGACCGAATAGAACCAGGGTATTTGAAACGCCCAACAGACCAACGAGTTAATTTTTCGATTTTCTTTCAGGACAAGTTGTTAAAAAGCCCCACTTACAAAGTGCACTTAAATGTACTTTTTGGCTCTGTGCTGCCCGCTGGCCCGCCAAATTCTCAACGCTATCAGGATGTATTTAAAATTCCCGCATATAAACGTGTAGATATTGGTTTTTCTAAAGACTTCCTTGATCCGGAAAGCATGCATAAGCCAGCATTGCTGAAAAAATACTTTCATAATGTTATACTCTATGCCGAGGTTTTTAATCTCCTAAATATCAATAACACAGTTTCTTATTTATGGATTAAAGATGTTGACAATAATCAATACGCTATACCTAATTATTTAACATCAAGGCAGCTTAATTTTAAAATAATTGCAAAATTGAAAAATAAATAGGTATATAAATATAATTCTGCTAATTTTACGCACCAATTAAATAACATGAAACACAATTTTGGCGCAGGTCCATGCGTGCTACCACAAGAAGTTTTTAAACAGGCAGCGCAGGCTGTGCTCGATTTCAATGGAACTGGATTATCTATCCTTGAAATCTCGCACCGTACACCTGAATTTGAAGCTGTGGTTGATGAAACCGTGCGGCTAATCAAAGAATTAATGGGAGTTCCGGCTGGCTATTCTGTAGTTTTATTACAGGGCGGAGCAAGTATGCAATTTTCTATGCTGCCTCAAAATTTGCTTGCCAGCGATAAGACGGCCGCATATTTAGATACTGGTGTATGGGCTAGCAAGGCTATTAAAGAAGCTAAACTATTTGGCAATGTAAATGTTGTTGCATCCTCCAAAGAGGCGAACTATACGTATATCCCTAAAAACTTTGATATTCCTGAAGACTCTGCTTACTTGCACATAACTTCAAACAACACCATTTATGGAACTGAGATTCATCAGTTTCCTAAAACATCAGTACCACTTGTTTCAGATATGTCATCTGATATATGTAGCAGGGTGATAAATGTTTCGGATTTCGATTTGATTTATGCCGGCGCACAGAAAAACATAGGGCCTGCTGGCGTAACTGTGGTTATTGTTAAGGACGAGATATTAGGCAAGATTGATCGTAAAATACCATCAATGCTTGATTATAAAGTACAAATTGAAGGTGGGTCAATGTATAATACCCCACCGGTATTCGCTATTTATGTTTCTATGCTCAATCTCCGTTGGCTAACCTCTAAAGGCGGCATAGCAGAATTGGAGAAAGAGAACATTGCAAAAGCACGTGCCTTGTACGAAGAGATTGATCGCAACCCGCTATTTAAAGGCACTTGTTATGTAGAAGACCGGTCAAGGATGAATATTTGTTTTGTCATGGAGAATCCCGAGCTTGAAAAGCCATTTCTTAAATACACTGAAGATTTAGACATCATTGGCTTAAAGGGCCATAGGAGCGTAGGCGGTTTCAGAGCATCCATATATAATGCACTGCCAATTACAAGCGTGCATGTTTTGATCGATGCCATGAGGGATTTTGCAGATAAGCATAGCAAAAACTAATTTAACCAATATAAATACCGGAGCCTGCTAAAACTGGCTAAACCTAAACAACAATGATTAAAATTTTAGCTAATGATGGAATTGACCCGATTGGAAAGGATTTGCTTGAAAGAGCAGGTTTTCAGGTTGATACTACAACTATCCCACAAGAACAATTAGAAACAGCCCTTAAAAATTACGATGCGATAACTGTTAGAAGTGCTACCAAAGTGCGCAAATCACTTATTGATGCAGTTCCCAATTTAAGATTGATAGGTCGTGGAGGTGTTGGAATGGACAATATTGATGTTGAATACGCCCGCGAAAAAGGCCTTGCTGTTGTAAATACACCAGCATCATCATCACTATCAGTAGCCGAGCTGGTTTTTGCACATCTATTTACAGGAGTTAGGTTTTTACAGGATGCAAACCGTAAAATGCCTTTAGAAGGAGAAACAGCATTTAATGATTTAAAAAAAGCCTATGCTAAAGGGGTAGAACTTAGAGGCAAAACCATTGGCATAGTGGGCTTCGGGCGCATTGGTCGGGAAACTGCTAAAGTAGCCTTAGGGCTTGGCATGGAAGTACTAGCTTATGATCTAATGGATGTTCCCTCAGAACTGGAGCTAAGTTTAGCGGGAGGCATAAGCGTAAAAGTTCCTGTTAAGAAAGCTGCTATCAACGATCTGATTGCTCAATCTGATTTTATCAGCCTGCATACGCCTTTCTCGGAAAAACCTATTTTAGGCAAAGAAGAATTTGATTTGATGAAAAAGGGCGTAGGCATTGTAAATTGCTCGCGTGGCGGCACAATTGACGAGCTTGCACTTATTGAAGCGCTTGATTCCGGAAAGGTAAGCTTTGCAGGATTGGATGTGTTCGACAATGAACCTGCACCTAGAAAGGAAATTTTATCGCACCCAAAAATTTCCTTGACACCACATATTGGCGCATCTACAAATGAGGCGCAGGAAAGAATAGGAGTAGAGCTTGCTACATTAATTATCGATTTTTTTAAGAAGTAATTTTATACTAAGTCCTTAGTATTTAGAGTAAGAGCATAGAAATTGTAATTTGCAATTTCTATGCTCTTTTTTGTTGAACCTGAATTGCTATAATGCCAAAAATAAAATCATTTCGTGGGATACTACCGACAGCAAAATTTGCGGCACAGGTTGTTTTGCAGATGGAAAGCCTCACTATTTCCTCGGTGAAAGCCATAACAAAATCAAACCCGCTTTCATATGCAAATATGTTGGTGCCTGAAATAGATAACCCATACCTCAGGGGCTCCAAAAAGGAAATTGCATATAAAAAAATCAATGAGAATTTTGAGGAGTTCTTGGATAAGGGAATTCTGATAAGGGATCAAAATCCCGCCATCTATATTTATCGTACTGAACAGAACTGCAATGCTCAAACAGGGATATGGACAGTTACTTCCATTGATGATTACCTTAACAATACCGTAAAAAAGCATGAGCTTACACGTGCAGATCGCGAAAGAAATCTAATTGAATATTTGCAACAAACAGGTATAGATGCCAATCCTGTGCTTATAACTTACATTGCTGACGATCAAATCAATCAAATCATTAATGAAGCAACAACACTGCAGCCCATGCTCGATTTTAGCGCTTCAAATGCCCGGCATACCCTTTGGAAGATTGATGATGAAGCTGAAATAGGCAATTTGGTTATGCATTTTTCAAAATTGCAAGCTGCCTATATTGCAGACGGCCACCATCGTGCAGCGGCTGCTTGCACTGCTGGCATTGAGAGGCGCAAGCTCAATTTAAAACATCGTGGCCATGAGGAATACAATTTTTTCAGTACGGTTTATATGGCTTCAAACCAGTTGAAAATATTGGAGTTTAACCGACTGATCAAAAGCATAGGGAGCCTGAGAGCGGGGGGATTAATCGAAAAAATTTCAGAAAATTTCTTAGTGGATAAAATAGGAAACTTGCCCAGCTACCCACGAGAACTTCATCATTTTGGTATGTATTTTCAGGGATCATGGTACGCTCTCCAGGCAAAGCCTAGTATTTATAATGCCCATGATCCAGTTTCCAGGCTTGATGCACATATATTGCAAGAGTTTGTCCTGTCGCCCATTTTGGGCATTTCAGATCCCAGGACTAGCTCTAATATCAGTTTTATTGGCGGCACAACACCAGTTGATGAACTTAGCAATATGGTTGATAAAGGTGAATATGAACTAGCTTTTATACTTTTCCCAACTTCAATTGAACAACTGTTCGCGGTTGCAGATGCAGGCGAAGTTATGCCGCCCAAATCAACATGGTTCGAGCCAAAGTTTCAGGTAG
>JAYVNR010000284.1:0-9661 GCA_043758305.1 Pedobacter sp.
GGTTTGAATACCACCGCATTTAAGCAAAATTCGTTGGTGGGAGCAGTGGAATTATTTTTCGCAAAGAGTATCCGGGCAGGTTATGCATATGATTATGCACTATCGCCAATGGGAAATTACTCTAATGGGACACATGAAATATCACTTGGTTTTATTTTAAATGCAAACAGAAAAAGTACTGCGCTGCTCACGCCACGTTACTTTTAATGAATGCTTAAATGAATGTTAAAAAACTCGCCTTAGCTTTAGCGGTTTGTTCGGCTCTTTATTTCTTCCCGCAAAATATCTTCTCGGATAACATTGAGAAAGCCAACAAATATTACGACAAGTTTGATTATAAATATGCTTTAGAGCTCTACGAAAAAGCAATGCTCAAAAAGCCATCTTTAAATGTGGCTCAAAAGCTTGCTAATTGTTATCGCTTTATCAATGATACCAAAGGGGCAGAGAGGGCTTATGCCAAAGTTTTTACTTACAAGGATTTTGACCCCATTAATTATGTGTATTATGCTGATGCTTTAAAGCAGAATGGAAAATTTGAAGCCGCCAAGCAAAACTATCTTCTCTATGCGGAAAGGGTGCCAACCCAAAAAGTTTTTGCAGATAAAATGGCTAATGCTTGCGATGTTGCACGGATGTGGGTAGAAAACCCCGATAAAACTATCCGGGTAGATAATGCTACAGTTCTCAATACAGAATATTCTGATTTCTCTCCGATAGCCCAAGGGCAAAATTTAGTATTCGTTTCCGACAGGTGGTTTGTTGACAGCCCAAACCAAAAGAGGAGGGATATAATTTATGGCTGGACTGGCAATCCGTACCTTAAGCTTTATCAAACCAATATCAGTGGCACTTCGAGTGCTTTATCGGCCTTGCCTAAACCAATTAATGGCTTATACCACAACGGTTCAGCTACGTTTTCATCTAAAGGGGATACTATTTACTATACGCGGATAGATTTGCCTGACAGCCGAAAGCGCCAAAGCCTGGTGGTTGTGAAAAAAGGGGTTTTCATGTCGGTTAAGAAAAATAATGAATGGAGTGCCCCTGAGCGTGTTTTTGGCAATGGAACAGATTATTCAGTAGAGCATCCAGCGCTATCCCCCAATGGGCAAATTTTATATTTTGCATCAGACATGCCAGGTGGCTCTGGTGGGATGGATATTTATGCTGCAAAACGAAAACCAAATGGCAGCTGGGACAAACCAAAGAACTGTGGCCCAAACATAAATACACCGGAAGATGACGTTTTCCCGTATGTGCGCAAGGATGGTAAGTTCTTTTATTCTTCTAAAGGAAACATCGGCATTGGTGGACTGGATATTTTTATGGCTGACGGTTCGTTTGACACTTTTACCCTTGCCGAAAACCTGAAAGCTCCTATAAATACCACAAAAGACGATTTCGGTATTTTATATACAGATAACATGAACGGTTTCCTGTCTTCAAACAGGGAAGGAGGAAAAGGGCTGGATGATATTTACAGGTTTAGAAGCGTGCCTCCCGTGGCTCAAAAACCTGTATTTGCTATTGATGGCCACGTTTTAGAGAAAGGCACAAATTTACCTATAGAAAGCGTGAATATTATCCTTACAAATAAAACGACCGGTAAGGTTGCCGGAGCAATATCTGACAACCGGGGCGCATTTCATTTTACCCTTGAAGAAGGGATGGATTATGTGGTAAGCGGCGACAAAACAAAATACTATTTGCAGCAGGAAGGGCAGGTATCTACAATAGGCTTAAAAGAATCTACCATTTTTACCATAAACTTTGAGCTTGAACGTTCTAACGATGCTTATCTGGTTAAGCTTGATAATATTTATTACAATTTCAATAAATGGGATATAAGGCAAGATGCCATCCCGGAGCTTACAAAGGTTGTTAATTTCATGAATACAATGCCGAATGTAAACATTCAGTTGCGTTCGCATACAGATTCCAGAGGCCCGGCAGTTTATAATCAATATCTATCTCAAAAAAGGGCGGAATCGGCAATTGGGTATTTAAAAACCAATGGTGTGCAAGCTCAGCGTTTGGCAGCAGTTGGCCTGGGCGAAAGCGAACTGATCAATAAGTGCAAGGATGGCGTTGCCTGTACTATCAAAGAACACCAAATGAATCGCCGCACAGAGTTTAAAGTTGTAAAAGTAGAGCCAGTGCTAACAATGGCAAGCAATGGAGTTCTGGCAAGAGTAAATAAAAAATAATCTGATAGGTACAGCCAGAGCTATATAAGCTCTGGTTTTATTTTCTCCCTAAAATCCTGTAACAGCTTAGCCATTTTTGGCTGTATTACAAATGCGCAATAAGGCTTATTTGTATTCTGGTTGAAATAATTTTGATGGTATTCCTCTGCCGGATAAAATTCTTCAGCTGGAGCAATCTGAGTCACTATTTTCTTATCAAAAACCTTGTCTTCTTCCAGTTTACGCACCATGTCTTCTGCCTGGGCCCTTTGCTCTGCAGTATGATAAAATATTGCTGAACGGTATTGAGTGCCCATGTCATTGCCCTGACGGTTTAAGGTGGTGGGGTTATGTGTTTTAAAGAAAACCAGCAGCAGTTCCTCGAAAGAAATTATGCCCTCATCATATTCCATATCAATAACCTCGGCATGGCCGGTATCGCCATTGCAAATTTCCATGTAAGTAGGGTTTTTGGTTTTCCCGCCCATATACCCGGAAACTACTTTGCTTACTCCTTTTAAATTCTGAAAGACTGCTTCTGTGCACCAAAAGCAGCCCGCTCCAAATGTGGCTTTTTGAAAATTCATTTGCAGATTAATGAACGATGATTTTTTGAGATAGTATTACTGATATTGTATGTAAATCGGCCTTGGTACCAGTTTCATTAATTCTTCCGGGGTCATCAGGTGGTTAGGGGCTTTTTTGAGATCATTTTTATAAAAAAGCTTAAACCCTGTAAACTGTACGGGGTTATTGCGTACAAAATAACGATATGTGCCCTGTTTCAATTCAGGCTCGCCCCATCCATCCATGTGCATAACAAATTGCACTTCCGGGTGCAACTTTATGTTTTTATAGTTAGTAACCATTGTTTCTGTAAAACGGTGAAGGGTAAAAACTTTTGGTGGCAGGTTATTTTCCCGCACCAGTTTTGCAAGGTATGCGGTACAATAGTTTACTTCTTCAGCATCATAAGTGCCAATTTTTCTGCCCGGGGGCACCCCCTTTTTTCGCATGGCAAACTCCGGATCTATACCTAAATGCACATTGGGCATTTTCAAATACTTCTCAAAACGCGGCAATTCTTTTTGAATAGTGCTTAAGCCTATCTGGATATCAATAAACAGTATGGCATTTTCCATTTTAGCAATAGCCAATGCAGAATCAATCTGTTTTTCTGGCATCCGGTTTACATAAGCACCATCTTTCCCGGCCTCGCCACTGGCTACTGTAGCAATATAATGTATGCCTTTTTGCACCGGGATTTTAGGATCTGCTTTCTCCCATTTTTTAACTTCTATGTTCAGCCTTCTCCACATTTCTTTTGGAGCATATTCGCCCAATGCGCCCATTCGTTTAGAGTGCATATTGCCATAATACACAACAATCCGTTTAAACGGAAGTATTGCTCCCGGCAATGGGTAGGGCTGGTTTTTTACTGGCCATTTACCAGTGGTATCGCCATTAGAAAGGTATTTTAAAATTTCATCATACTTCTTTTTATCAAGAGGCGGATAATCTGAAGAGGTTGCCTTAACTGATTCGCTTTTGGCCTCTTCAGTTTTTGCTGTATCATTTTTAGCAGTTGTTTTAGCATTTCCATCACCGCTGCTACAGCTTATAAAAATAGTTAATGCCGTAAGCGAGCATGCTGTAAGCGTAAGAAGTTGATTCCTGTTTATCATAGATAGTTTATTTGATGTTGTGTCCTGGCCCATATAATATTTCTCCATTTCTAGCTTGGGTATGCCTGAAATTTTCTACTGTTATTGCCCCGTTAACGATTACATATTCAAAACCAGTAGAGTATGCATGTGGTTTTTGGTAAGTTGACTCGTCATTTACTGTATCCGGATCAAAAATTACAATGTCGGCTGACATGCCTTTTCTTAATAATCCCCTGTCTGTAAATCCAAATTTTTGTGCGGGCAAGGAAGTCATGCGCCTGATTGCATCTTCAAGGCTGATGGTTTTTTTGTCTCTTACATAATCAGATAGCACCCTTGCATTGCTGCCATAGCCCCTGGGGTGTGGCACACCCTTCCCGAAATCACGTATCCCCGAATCGGAGGCAATCATGGTAAACGGATATTTCATGATATTTTCTACATCGCCTTCGTCCATGCTATGAAAAACCATTTCTGCTCCGCCTTTTTCCATCATATCAAGTATGGTTTGTATTTCGTCGGGGATTGTGCTTTTCCTTCCCCATAATTTGTTGATCTGAGAAATGTCTTTTCCATTTAAACCTGGGTCGGCACTGTAGCTTGCTACTACTGCGTAGCTAAAATCCGGCCTTTGCCGCTTAGCCATATCGCTAAGCATTTCATCAAAAAGTTTTTTAAAGATTACAGGATTGTGCAAGCGCAAGCTCAAAGAATCTTTGGCATTGGCTAATGCCCAGGTTGGAATTACAGAACTTAAAGAGCTGCTGCTTGCCGTGTAAGGATATTGATCTATTGTTACCTCAAATCCATTCTTTCGGGCTTGTTTAACTAATCCCAAAGAACTGTCGGATTTCCCCCAGTAGGGCTTGCCAATTTTAAAGTGCGATATCTCGACAGGCATATTTGCCTGTACGCCGATATTTATAGCTTCATTTACTGCAGCAAAAACTTCCTGGCTTTCGCTGCGTATGTGCGAAGTGTAAATGCCGTGATATTTGGATGCTGCTTTCGCCAGAGCTATAACTTCATCTGTTTGCGCATACGTTCCCGGAACATAAATAAGGCCTGTAGAAAACCCAACAGCACCGTCACGCATGGCCTGCTCTACAATGCCCTCCATCTTTTGGAGTTCCTGAGGGCTCGGCGCCCGGTTTGCTGTGCCTAAAACAGTCTCACGCACATCATTGTGGCCAATAAGCGATGCCACATTTATAGAAAGCTTTAGGCTGTCGAGCATTTTGAAATAGCTGCGGATATTCACGTTAGATGAGCCACAATTGCCAGTTACAACAGTGGTAACGCCATCGTAAATAAAATTATCGGCTGTGGGGGTCCTTTTTTCATCGCCCTCTATATGCGTGTGCACATCTATAAAACCGGGAGCTATTATTTTTTTGTGGGCATCAATTATTTTTTTTGCTGTAAAATTATCAAGATTGCCAATAGCGAATATTTTGTTTTTTTTAATGGCTACATCGCCATAAAACCATGGATTTCCAGCACCATCAATTATGCGGCCATTCTTTATCAGGATATCTGCATTTTGTGCAAATACGGCAAAGGGCATGCACATTATTAATGCAACCCAAACTCGTTTAAAAGTATAAGATGCAGTTAACTGAAAAATTGAACGCTGCTGTGCCAATAAATACCTTAATTTAAATTTTTACAAAACTTGCCGAATACTCCCAAAGGAAGCTTGCAGCCCGATGTTGCCTGCAAATATAGTTCCCCTGTTTCAAGATTTTCGGCTTTGGGGAAAGAAGATATAATCAGATTTTCAACAATTACAGATGAAAACCCTAATGAATAAGTGTTAAGGATAAGAAAATGTTCTTGTTCATCTAATAATTGCACAACATCGGCCATCATTTCCTGAATACTATCTTCGAGCTTCCATTTTTCGCCGTTAGGCCCGTGCCCGTAGGCTGGAGGGTCTAATATTATGCCATGATATTTTTTCCCCCGCTTTATTTCCCGCTTTACAAATTTCAGGGCATCTTCTACCATCCATCTTATATCTTTTAAGCCCGACAGTTCCTGATTTTCGTTTGCCCAGGTAACAACCTGTTTTATTGAGTCCACATGGGTTGTATCAGCCCCGGCAGCCCGGGCAGCAAGAGAAGCGCCTCCTGTATAAGCAAACAGGTTTAGCACTTTTGGCTCAGTGGTTTTAAAATTTTTAATGCATGCGGCTATATAATCCCAGTTAACAGCCTGCTCGGGGAAAATGCCCACATGCTTAAAGGAAGTCATGGCTAGCCTGAATTTTATTTCAATTTGTGGATTTTGATAGCTGATGTGCCAACGGTCTGGGATTTTGGTATCTTTTTTTACCCATTCGCCCGAAGTGGCAGAGCGCCCTCGGAATTTGATATGGTGGATTTTTTGCCAGTCAGATTCTGGCATAAGTTTTTTCCATACGGCCTGTGGCTCGGGCCGGATAAGCACAACATTGCCAAATCGTTCTAATTTTTCAAAATCGCCGCAATCTAAAAGTTCGTAATCTTTCCAGTATTTGGGGGCAAGGAGTTGGATCATTATACAGTAGGGAATGTTGCTATGATAAAGCTGCTAAGATATTATTTAAGCGGTTCATCTGGTCTATGTACTTGATGCCTTTTACTTAATCTATTACAATTTATCCTTCGCCGCCTGTGTAAACTTGCTGGCAAATACAAAATCGTTCAATTCTTTATTATCTGTATGGGCTATTTCTTTGTTCGTGCCTTCCCATTCCTTCTGCCCATTAAAAAGAAACAGGATATTTTCGCCAATGCCCATAACAGAATTCATATCGTGCGTAACAACTACGGTAGTAATTTGGTATTCCTCGGTTATCTCGTTGATCAAATCATCAATTACAATGGAGGTTTTTGGGTCGAGGCCGGAGTTGGGCTCATCTACAAATAAATATTTTGGCTGCATGGCAATAGCCCTTGCAATTCCTACCCGTTTTTTCATGCCGCCTGAAAGCTCTGAGGGGAATAACTTATTCTTCCCCTCCAGGTTTACCCGCTCAAGGCAAAAATTTACCCGTTTAAGCCTATCATTTTTATGCTGATCTGTAAACATATTTAGAGGGAACATAATATTCTCCTCAACAGTCATCGAGTCAAACAATGCCGAGCCTTGAAAAAGCATGCCTATTTCTTTGCGTATCTCTATGCGCTCTTGAAAATTCATACGGGTAAAATCTCTCCCATCAAACTTAACGCTCCCCTTATCTGGCTCGTGAAGGCCCACCATGCATTTTAAAAGAGTGGTTTTTCCGGAGCCCGACCCACCTATAATCAGATTGTTGTCGCCAGCTTCAAATTTGGCTGAAATACCTTTCAGCACGTGGTTTTCGCCGAATGTTTTATTTATATCAACAATTTCTATCATAACAACAATTGAGCAACAACGTAATCGGAAAATAAAATCATAATACAGCTTATAACAACAGCTCTTGTACTGGAAATACCCACTTCTAACGAGCCTCCATCGGTATAAAATCCCTGATAAGCAGAAACAGATGTGATTATAAAAGCAAAAATCACGGATTTGATCATAGACACGGTAAGCGTAAAGGGGATAAATCCGGTTTCCAAACCGTTTATAAAATCAGAAGGCGTTACAGCGCCGGATAACGTGCCTGCTAAATATCCACCGAAAATGCTCAGTGCAATTGAAATGATAACCAATAGTGGAATTGTTAGCACAGCTCCGATGATTTTGGGCAAAATTAAATATCCGGGAGAGTTTATTCCCATAATCTCAAGAGCGTCTATTTGTTCGGAAACCCGCATTGTGCCAATTTGGGATGCAACGCTGGAGCCAACTTTGCCCGCAAGCACAATGGCCGAAATGGTAGGGCTAAGCTCAAGTATGCTTGAATCCCGCACTATTCCTCCAATTACAGATTTTGGTATAAGATCGCTTACTAACTGGAAGGCCGTTTGTACGGTAGTTACTGCTCCCAAAAAAATTGAAATGATAGAAATTATCCAAAGCGATCCTACGCCAATAGAATCCATTTCCTTAAAAATCTCACGCCGATAAATAGACCATTTTTCGGGCTTTCTGAATACAGCTTTTAACAGTAATATGTATTTGCCAAAGGGTTGAAATATCATTTATGGTAATTTTTGACTAAAATAGTTTTTTTTGCCCTTTGATCCTTACTTTACACAATGAATGCAATTATTACGGGTGCCAGTAAGGGCATCGGCAAAGCAATTGCCACAACGCTCGCATCCGCAGGTTACAATTTAGCAATCTGTTCTCGCAACCAACAGGAGCTTGATCTATGTGCAGCTCAAATCAAGCTCGAAAGCCCCTCGGCAAACATTTTTGCCATGCAGGCAGATTGTTCCGATCGTGATCAGTTGGCCAGCTTTGCAAACTTTGTACAACAACACTTTGCTGTAGTGGATGTTTTGATTAATAATGCAGGTACCTATATTCCTTCTGCTATTTTAGATGAGGATGATGATTTGCTCCAGCCCCAAATGGAGCTAAACCTTTATGCCCCATATCTTTTAAGCAAGTTTTTTGGAAGGCTGATGAAGGAGCAGAAATCGGGCCATATCCTCAATATTTGTTCTGTAGCAAGCATTAAGCCAGTTGTTTCAGCAGGATCATATAGTGTAACAAAAGCGGCGCTCTTAGCTCTAACACGAGTATTGCGCGAAGAGCTTATACCATATAATGTTAAGGTAACAGCGCTTTTGCCAGGATCAACTTTTACCAGTTCGTGGGCTGGAACACAGGTTAAACCTGAAAACTTTGTTTCGGTAAGCGATATTGCCTCGGCAGTATTAGGCTGCCTGAACATGAGCCCGGGCTGCAACGTTGATGAAATGGTTATAAGGTCTTTAAAGGGCGAGTTTTAGCGCATGCACTAAACTAAAAACTAAAATGGAAAAGAAACTTCAACGAGACGAAAATAACAAGATGATTGGCGGTGTTGCCGCCGGCCTTGCCGAATATTTTGACATAGATGTAACCTGGGTACGCGTAGGGTTTATACTTGCCGTACTAGCCGGGCTATCAGGGATTGTAGCCTATGCTATTTTATGGATAGCAGTGCCAGCAAGGCCATTAGCCCCTTATAATTTTACTGCCGATTATAAAGTTGGGGAGCAGCCAACTACAGCGACCGATTTTATGCCATACATGGATGCAAACAAAGCGAAAAAGAAAAATAGTGGGCGTGTGATTGGAGGAGCCATTCTAATATTTATGGGCCTTTACTTTTTAATAGCCCAGTTTGGCCTCATCCCGTACTGGTTCAGCATTCATAAATTATGGCCTCTTGCGCTGATTGTACCTGGCATATTGATGTTAAGCAAAGCCAGCAAAAGCTCTGCTACAAACCGCTATGCCGAACCAGTACCGCCCGCTGCACAACCAGAACAAGTTAACCCATCTCCAAACCACTCTGAAAACCAATAATCATGAAAATAGAAAAAATTGTTTGGGGGCTTATCCTGTTATTTATTGGTGGGATATTGCTATTAGAAAATTTTGGGGTATTTCATTTTTACTGGAGCTCGGTGTGGCATTTATGGCCACTGATACTGATCGTGATTGGTGCAAATATGATCGTTAACCGTACAAATACCAGAGCAGGGGGAATTGCCGGCATTGTTATAACCCTGCTTGTATTGGGCTTTGTTGCTTATCAGGGAATTAACGGCCAGTACAGATCCCGCCCATGGTTTAGCTATCAATATAAAAATGATAATGATACGGGCAGTACAGATTATTCCGCAAGCGACACCTGGAAAACCAATGTATTTACAGAGCCATATGCCCCCA
>JAYVNR010000285.1:0-3093 GCA_043758305.1 Pedobacter sp.
CGGAGATAGATGGTGTACTGTCAGTATCCTTGTATCCAGACAATGAATTTCCAAAATTTAGAAAAAAGGATGGCGTCAGCTTTAGTGTTTTTAATATAAAGCAGTTCCGATTGATCGCAGATAAGCCAGGTAAAATTCAAATAGGAGCAATAGCTGTTAATAATGAGGTTACCTACATAAATGATGGTAAAAGCTTAAGCTATGCAGGCATTATATACAGTAAGCCCGTTACTTTTAACGTGCTGCCTTTACCTCAAAAAGAAAAGCCTCATAATTTTTCTGGCTCAATCGGTAACTTTGAAATTAAAGCAATTCTAGACAAGGATACTTTTCCAGAAGGCGAAAATAATAAATTGATTATTCAAATTAATGGATCAGGAAATCTTTATTCATTAAAAGCACCTGTAGTTTTATGGCCTTCCGGGCTACATAATTTTGAATCATCTGAAAAGTCGGACATTGATGGACAGCAATTTCCAATGAAGGGGAACAAGGTTATCTCCATTCCATTTATTGCCGAGCAAACCGGCGATTTTACTATACCATCCATTGAAATAAATTTCTTTGATCCACAAACTAATAAATATAGAAAATCCGCAACAGTTGAAATACACACGTTGGTTACGTCCTCCATTTCACGTTCAAAAACGATAGATAATATTGATAGTAGGCGCAACAAAAAATCTCCTTTGAACAGGAACTTATGGATATTAATTACCGCAGTAGTTATTGTAACTGCCGGAACTTTTATTATCAAAAAACTGGTTACCAATAAAAGAATAAAGGAAGAAGAGCATAAGAAGGCAGTAGAAATAAAAAATGCAATAGACGATATTGCGAGGATAGAAAAAGAAAATGAAAGAAGCATTCATATCAATATTAAAAAACTTTCAACATTGGAGTTGGATAAAAATTATGCGCTACAACTTAAGCAAACACTGGTGGAATACTTGCATTTTAAGTTAAAAATCACAAATCCGTTACCCGAAGTAATGATAGAAGCAGTTAATGAATTCGACAAGGAAAGCAGTGTTCGCTTAAGCGTTTTATTAAAAGAGTGTGATATGTTACTATACACAGGTACTTTACCAGATCAAGCCAATAGGGAAAAATTACTTTCAAGTTTAAATAAACTTATCATAAGGATTGATCAATATCATACTGGATGAGAGGTATAATAAATGCTGAATAATTAACCAACCTGAAATATTAAATTTTATGGAGCGCAAAGAGGTTCTATTATTACTTGACTTGCCAGACGATTCACCAGATCAGCAAATCGGGGAAAAACTGAATGAAAAGATATCGTATCATGAAACACTGAGTAATAATTCTCCCAGTGCATTCCTTAGACGATTGAACAAACAGCTTCTGGCAAAAATTATGTTGGTTCAAAAAGAGATACAGAATTTTCTTAAAAAAAGCGCTTTCATAATCGAAAATAAAGTTGAGATTAGTAACCATATTACCGATATAGAAGGTGAATCTTTAACTATACCTCCTCTCCTTTCTTCAGAAATAAAGCAAGAACGGGAAAAGGATGATATAAACGAGCCCATAGCCTACCTGATAGTACATACAGAGCAACTGCCAGTAAAACCCTATCCTTTATTTAAGGGGAAAAATTATATTGGCCGTAAGACTCATCCAACACTCAGACCATTTGTAGCCCTAGAGGACGATGAATTCACCAGCAGGATACATGCGGTTGTTTATGTCGCTAGCAACAATAATGGCAGACTTTTTTATATCAACGATTCAGCAGAATCAAATGAAGGGAAACCCAGCAAAAATGGTACATTTTTAAATGGCAATAAACAACGAATAACACAAAGGCTAAAAATTGAAGATCATGATACCATTCAGGTGGGGGAAACCAAACTAATTTTTCGGATCAATTCTAAAAGTCTTGACGACATTATGGAGGAAGTAGAAGGAAGGGATTATATCCAGACTATTGTTATTAAAATTTAGTATTTATCATTACTGTCCGGTAAATTTATTATAAAAGCGATGAAACATAGGAGTGAGTTGTTTTTGAACGGTTTTGTTTATTTGACGATTTGAGCTAAAAGTTGGTTTTTTGCTATTTGATTTAGTAATGAATCAAGGCAAATATATTTTCGCTCAGTTATTTGAAACGATCTATTGGTATGATTTTGATCTATGTGTAAAGCGGTATAATGGCAATGCAGGCGTAAAGACATTTACCTGCTGGGAGCAATTTTTAGTAATGAGCTTTGCTCGGTTCACATAACCTACAAAGATGCTTTTACGCCTATTTATGTGAGGGTGTAAATCGAAAGGTAAAGATTTGAAAGGAGGTATCTTAACAATACAATATAGTTATATGGCGAATAAATGTCACTCAATTTACCTTTTATCCACATTATCAATTACTTACGAATCCTGTTCTGGGCACAATTAATATTAAACGCCCTGGTAGTATTTACTTTCAGGGCGTTTTTATTTTTTGGGAGATGTTGAGGGGTAGGTGTTTATTGTAATTAAAAGCCTTAACCGGCACCCTGTTAACCAGTAGTTTAAACAAATTATACTGACTAATAAATAAGGGGATGTAATTTTTTGTATCCCCTTATAATTCTATCCACACCGGTGCATGATCACTGGTTTTTTCCCAGCCCCTTACTTCGGTATCTACACCGGCAGCAATTAATTTTTTGGCGAGTGCCGGACTCAGTAAAAAATGATCAATACGCAGCCCTGCATTGCGGCCATAGGCATTGCGGAAATAATCCCAAAAAGTATAGATCGTTTCTGTGGGATATAATTTTCTGATAGCATCCGTCCAGCCCTGTGCAACAAGTGTTTTAAACGCAGCACGGGTTTCAGGGCGAAACAATGCATCTTCCACCCATCGCTCAGGCTTGTATACATCCAGTTCAGCAGGCATTACATTATAATCACCCAGCAATATTACCGGCTTGCCCGAGGCCAGCAGTGCAGCAGCATGGTCAGTCAGCCGCTGAAACCAACGCAATTTATAATCGAATTTTGGTCCCGGAGCAGGATTGCCATTCGGCAGGTAAAGGCAGCCAATAATAAGTCCGTTTATTTCAGCTTCCAGGTAGC
>JAYVNR010000286.1:0-3079 GCA_043758305.1 Pedobacter sp.
ATTTATCCTGATCTTATAGGCACAAAATTAACATCTTTATGCTTCTTACTAACAGAAGCATAATTAGTTAGGTTGTAATTTAAAATTTATTAATGAAGAATGTTGATTTTCTAGTAATTGGATCTGGTATTGCCGGCTTAAACTTCGCCATTAAGGCAGCTAAATACGGTAAAGTGCTGATAGTTACAAAAGCAAATGCAGATGAATCTAACACTAAATATGCTCAAGGCGGAGTAGCTGTAGTTGTTGATAAAGAGGATTCTTTCTACAAGCATATAGAAGATACGTTGATTGCCGGTGATGGATTATGTGATAAAGAAATAGTAGAAATTGTTGTAAAAGAGGGGCCAGCCCGAATACAGGAAATTATTGACTACGGTACTAATTTTGATAAAACAAACCAAGGGATGTTTGATTTGGCAAAAGAAGGCGGCCATTCTGAACATCGCGTACTGCATTATAAAGATATTACCGGTTTTGAGATTGAACGGGCATTGTTAGATCAAATTCATAAAGATCCCAATATAGAACTGCTTACTCATTATTTTGCAATTGAGCTTATCACCCAGCACCATATGGGAGATTTTGTAGATAAAAGCTCTCATGATATTGTATGTTACGGGGCATATGCCTTAAATACTGTAAATAATACCGTAGAAAAGTTTTTATCTAAAATTACTTTGATGGCAACAGGTGGAGCTGGCCATATCTATGCAACTACAACCAATCCTGTTATTGCAACAGGTGATGGCATAGCTATGGTTTACCGTGCCAAGGGCAAGGTGAGGAATATGGAATTTATCCAGTTTCATCCAACTGCTTTATATAATCCTGGGGAGTACCCATCCTTTTTAATATCCGAAGCGGTTAGAGGTTTTGGTGGGGTTTTAAAAACCTGGGATGGTTTAGAATTCATGCAGAATTACGATCCTCGCAAATCTTTAGCTCCCCGAGATATTGTTGCTCGAGCAATTGATTCTGAGATGAAAAAATCAGGAGAAGATTTTGTATATCTTGATATCAGGCATCGTACAAAAGATGATATTCTGGCACATTTCCCCAATATTTATGCAAAATGTTTAAGCATTGGGATAGATATGACCAAAGATATGATCCCGGTTACCCCAGCAGCTCATTACATGTGCGGTGGCATTCTCGTTGATGCCATTGGGCGTTCGTCTATAGAAAGGTTGTATGCTTGTGGCGAGTGCTCTTCTACAGGCTTGCACGGCGCCAATCGGCTGGCTTCTAATTCTTTATTGGAAGCCCCGGTTTTTGCTCACCGAATTTTCAATGATGCGGTAGCAAAATTTCAAAATTATGCCATTCCAGATAATGTTCCGGATTGGGATGAAACCAATACGCAACAATTGAATGAAGATATTTTGGTAATCCATAACCTCCGTGAAACCCAAAAGGTAATGAGCGATTACGTAGGGATTGTCCGCTCAGACTTCCGTTTGCATAGAGCGATGAGAAGGCTTGGGCTTTTGCATGAAGAAACAGAAGACTTCTATAAAAAAACCAAGCTATCTGTAAAGCTTTGCGAGTTGCGAAACGTGATTCAAACCGCCTATATTGTAATAAAATCGGCTATGTTACGGAAAGAAAGCCGAGGCTTGCACTTCACCACCGATTATCCACAACATCAGGAGAACCCAACAGATACTGTTTTTTAGCAGAGCGGAAAAAGGGATTATACGAATGCTAAAAGAAGTAGAATATGTGAGCGGAAAACGGGATTCGAACCCGCGGCCTTCAGTTTGGGAAACTGATGCTCTACCAACTGAGCTATTTCCGCTTATATTTGAATCATCTAAAGTATAAAAATGCCTGTAATATTGCCAGTAAAAGATAAATCTCCAGTTTTTGGAAATGACTGCTTTATTGCAGAGAATGCTACAATTGTAGGGGATGTTGTTTTTGGCAATAACTGCTCTGTATGGTTCAATGCAGTTGTTAGAGGCGATGTGAATAGCATAAAAGTTGGCGATAACACCAATATACAGGATGGGTCAATTATACATTGTACATATTTGAAAGCATCAACTCAGATTGGCAGCAATGTTTCCGTTGGCCATAATGCAATTGTTCATGGCTGTACGCTCAATAACTATATTTTAATTGGCATGGGCGCTATAGTAATGGACAATGCCCTAGTAAATGATTTTTGTATAATTGCGGCAGGTGCAGTGGTGCTTGAAAATTCTGTATGTGAATCCGGTTTTTTATATGCCGGTACTCCAGCAAGGAAAATTAAACCGCTAACAGAAGAGCAAATAGAACTTTTAAAGCGCTTGCCCAACAACTATTTAATGTATTCCGAATGGTTCAAATAGCTATTGAACTTTGGGTATCTTAATTTGCTCTTCATCATCCAGGTTTATCCGTAAAGTAATTTCACTATCGTAATTCCATATCGGCTCTGGCTGAGTTTGATTTTTTACATTCCCTGTGTCCCACCTGCCGTTTTTATTAAGATCATAAATCACCCTGACACTATATTTTCCTGGCGAAACCCCTTGATAATTTAGTTTTTTATTCCCTTTTATTGTCTCGGTTTTAAGAATGGTTCCCTGGCTAAGAAGTTGTATTATATAATCATTTACGGTATCCGGAGGTATAATGTTTAAAGTAAGGTTTGTATAATTATCTTCAGCATCTAAAATAAATTTTTTGGTGTAAGCTTTATTTTTTCCTCCAGAAATGCTTGTAAATGAATTCTCTCCAACCTTAAAAATGTATTCCCTGCGGTTTCGCCAGGGATAGGCCACATAATATTTCCGTAGAGATGAGGAGTCTTTTTCTATGTTAAAAGGCTTAGGCACTGAATCTTCTAATAGCGTTATTTTAGATACATCAGCGTTTGCCACCGGCGCCGATAATGTTAAAACCAGATTGTTTTTTTGACGGATTTTAGAGTTTTGAGCATTGTCTGATAGTGTTAATTGGGTATTGTACGCATCCTTTTTATTTCTGCGAAGGATGATGGTATCTAAGCTGATCTCTTTATTGTAAACTGCGACAGCTATAGAATCAAAAGTTATTTCTGGCAACCATACCAATGCAGAGTCGCCAG
>JAYVNR010000287.1:0-3075 GCA_043758305.1 Pedobacter sp.
AGATGTGAAAAAATTCAGGTCCGGAAAATTTCCATGGACACATCCAAATACCAATTGGTTCGATGCTTCATTGAGAAACTCCAGCTTAACCCAGCACCATAATTTTTCTGTAAATGGCGGAAGCAAAACGGTAAATTATTTTGTATCCTTCGGCACACAATATGCCGATGGCCTGTACAAAACTGCTGATGCAAAAAAGTTTAACCGGTATAACTTAAGGGCCAATGTAGATGTGCAGGTCAATAAATATTTAAACGTAGGCATTGACGTGGATGGTTCGCAGGAAAACAGGGTTAGCCCATCGCTTGATGCGCAAACGGTGTTTAATGTTATCAATCAAAATAAGCCTACCACGTTTGCCGTGTACCCCAATGGAGCTGCCGGTACCGGTGCATTTGGAGCCTCTTATCAGCCAGTGCTAAGGACTACTTTGGATGGTGGCTTAGATGATGACAAACGTTACCGGGCCAACAATAAAATTAATGCTACTTTAAAAATACCGGGGGTTGAAGGCGCAACGGTAACCAGCTATTACGCTTATGATGTTTTTTTTGGTAAAAGGAAATATTTTGACCATCCCGTTACAGGCTACGAGCTTGATAAAGGCGCTTACCTTGCCGCAGGAAATACCGGTAGCGAAGATGGCTCAGCCTTTCTTGTTCCTGCTTCGGATGGGTACGATCCGCAACTAACGGATTTCTACAATAACACCACTGCAAAAACATTCAATGTAAAGTTGAATTATGATAAGAGCTTTAATTCGGTCCATAACTTTAGTGCCTTTGTCGCCTACGAAACTTCAGAATCCAATGGCACTGGCATCAGCGCTTACCGCAGGAATTTCATCAGTTCGCAGCTTCCCTATTTATTTGCAGGCGGCAATGACCAGAAAGATAATTCAGAGTATGTTACGTTAGATTCACGCATCAATTATTTCGGAAGGCTAAGCTATAATTTTAAAGGCACTTACCTGTTTCAATTTGCAATGCGCAGGGATGGCTCTTTAAGGTTTTCAAAAGAGAACGGCAGGTGGGGTAATTTCCCGAGTGCATTGGCGGGATGGATAGTTTCGAATGAGAACTTTTGGAAAAGTCATGTGAAGGCGGTTAACTTTTTTAAGCTTAAAGCATCCTGGGGCAAATTAGGCAACGACCTTGTACCCCCTTTTCAATATTTAGCCTCCTATGCATTCGGCACCGGTGGTATATACGGACCCAATAATACCTACTACTCCAGCCTGTACCAATCTAATGCGCCAAACCCATACATCACCTGGGAGGTTGCTAACATGTACAATGCGGGCTTTGAGTCCAGGCTCTTCAATAACAGGGTTTCCTTTAATGCTGATTTCTTCTACCAGAGAAGAAGCAATATCCTTATAAAGAGAAATGCTTCCGTACCAGGCTTCACCGGAATATCATTGCCTGATGAAAATTTTGGCGTAGTAGATAACAAGGGTTTGGAATTGCAATTAAGTTATACGAGCAAAATAACTAAAGATTTTTCTTACATAATAAATGGCAATTTCGCTTATGCAAAAAACAAGGTTGTCTACTTTGATGAACCAGCTAACAATGTAGCGTGGCAAACACTTACAGGCCATCCGATAGGTGCCACGCTGTTATATAAGTCGGCAGGTATATTTAGGGATGTTGACCAGATAAATAAGACACCGCATGTTTCCGGAGCCATACCGGGAGATGTTATTATCAGGGACGAAAATGGCGATGGCATAATCAATTCCGATGACCAGATATTGTTTGATAAAACAACGGACCCACAAATTACATTTGGCCTTTCTTTAAACTTCCGGTACAAAAATTTTGAATTGAGCGCTCTTATAAATGGGGCCGCTAATGCATGGGTTAGAAGGCTCGGGTCGCAGCAGGGAGCTGCAGGCGATTATTACCAGTACGATGCAGATGGCAGGTGGACGCCTGATAATATTAATGCCACTAAGCCGAGGGCATACGATGGCTCCAGCACTTATTGGAGAGGAAATTTCACAACAGATCTAGAATACCAGAACCAGACTTATGCAAGGCTAAAAAACCTGCAATTGAGTTATACTGTGCCAATGAAAAATTTAAAAGTAAACTTTATTAAAGATGCCCAGGTGTATGTTTCAGGGCAAAATCTATTTCTGCTATATGCTTCAAAAAACCGCATTTGGGATCCTGAATTCAGTGGCACAAGAGATAATTATTTAATTATGAAAGTTATCTCTGTTGGTGCAAGAATTTCTTTTTAAAAAATTACCGTCTTCTAAATTTAAAAACATGATAAAATATAAAATAAGCATACGCATCTTAACTATCCTGATGCTGTTTTCAGCTTGTAAAAAAACTTCTATATTAGACAAGGCCCCACAGAATCAATATTCTGACGCAGTCCTGTGGGCTGATATTAATTTAGCCGATGCCTACTTGTTAGATGCTTACCACGGCACGATGATGGGCTATACCCAAACGATGCTTTCTTCGGTAACCGATGAAGCACACTCCACCTTTGACCATGGCGCGGAAGTGTATACGCAGGGTAATATTTCTCCTGACAATAATGCCCCATGGAATGGCGGCGAAACCAATCTTCCCTACTGGGATACCTACTTCGCCAATATTCAAAAGGTCAATATCTTTTTATCAAAAATAGATGGCGTAGCAGACACATACGCTTCATCACTAAAGGCTTCTATAAAGGCAAAAGCTTCGGTGATGAAAGGCGAGGCATTATTCCTGCGGGCATTTTGTTATTCAAAACTCGTACTTACTTATGGCGGAGTTCCCTTAATAAAAGATGCACTTAAGTTGGGCGAAGATTTCAGTACTATCAACAGGTCAACTTTTGCAGAATCCATCAAATTTATTTCAGCTGATTGCGACGCGGCATTCGCATTGCTAAAAGGAAAGGATGAGATGCAATTAGGAAAAGCAACTACAGGTGCAGCACTAGCACTTAAAAGTAGGGTGCTTTTATTTGCGGCAAGCGCCCTTACTGCAGATGGTACCGCTGCAAGCAAGTATGTGGGCTACGAAAACCCTGACAGGACAGCACTTTGGACTGCCGCAAGAGATG
>JAYVNR010000288.1:0-9539 GCA_043758305.1 Pedobacter sp.
AACAGATACAAATGCCATTTTCGATAAGCTCAAAGTACAATTTGGAGCAGGGTTTACACAATCTTTCCAGGGATTGAAACATCAGAACATTTCAGGAGGCTTATACAAAATCTCACCTGGCTTTAACACTGCTAATGCAAACCTGTATATGGATGTGCAGCTTTCTGATGGTATACGCCTTAACCTTACCAGCTACCTCTCTTCACGCCACCATAACGAAACATGGGTGAAGGGCGGCTATATCCAGTTTGACAAGCTTCCTTTTAAAGGGCAGGTTTGGACAGATATCATGGAAGTGGCAACTATAAAGATCGGCCACATGGAAATCAATTATGGCGATCAACATTTCCGGAGATCAGATGGTGGGCAAACAATCTACAATCCATTTATTGAAAATTATATTATGGATGCATTTACAACCGAAATTGGTGGCGAAGTGCTGTTAAGGAAGAAGGGCCTTTTCGGGATGATTGGGGTTTCTAACGGGATGATAAAAGGCAATGTAGATAGCCTGATTGCTACTCCGCAAGATGCCAATATCCATAAATCTCCAGCTATTTATTTTAAAGGAGGATTCGACAAGCAATTGACTAGTTTGATCAGACTTCGGTTTGCTGTATCGTACTATACTGATAAAAGTTCTGGCGGACAAACACTTTATGGCGGCGACAGGACAGGCTCAAACTATTTTATGGTGTTAGAGAAAACCGGAAGCGTTTCTACTACCAATGCATTTTCTGGTAGGTTAAATCCGGGCTTTAGCAAGAAAGTTGATGCCTTGCAGCTAAACGGATTTATCAAAGCAATGGGGCTAGAACTTTTTGGAACCTACGAAGCTGCTAAGGGGCGCACTAAAACCGAAATCGCCGACAGGAAAGCTAAGCAGTATGCTATAGATGCCGTCTACAGGTTTGGAAAAGAAGAGGATTTTTTTGTAGGCATGCGCTACAATGCTGTAAATGCACGCCTGGCTAATGTGCCGGCTTCTACCGGGGCAATACCTATTACCTATACTACAGACAGCAAGGTTAATCGTACTGCTTATGCTGCAGGATGGTTCTTAACTAAAAACATCATGCTTAAAGGCGAATATGTTGTTCAGAAATATAAAGATTTCCCCTTAGCGGATTATCGCAATGGAGGCAAGTTCAACGGTTATGTTGTTCAGGCAGTTGTAGGATTTTAATAAACCTTTCAATAAAAGAGGCAGGCTAATGATATGCCTGCCTCTTTTATTTATCTGCAAATTTTATGTTCAAGCTTATACCTTTCTTTACCCTGTTAGTGATCCTCTTGCCGGGCTATAGTTTTGATGCCAATACACAGGTACCAGTAAAATGGGTTATCAGTGGCAATGGCTATTTAAAAGTTGGCGGCACAACCAATATCAATAAATTCAACTGCGCCATTGCAAATTATATTAAGCCAGATACCATCAGCTTTTTTAAAAACAGTGCATCAGGGGCTTTAAAACTAACAGGCTTAATCCATCTTGATTTGCAAAGATTCGATTGCCACAATAAAATGATGACGAAAGATTTAAGGAAAACTTTAAAAGCCACAGACTTTCCACAGCTGATAATCAGGTTCATCAGCCTAAGCAAATATCCGGACCTTGATAAGGACTCTGAAGCAAAAGGAATAGTTGTAATCGGGCTTGCAGGTGTTACCAGGCAATTTGAAATGGATTATCGGTTTATGGCCGATGGAGGCAAATCCATTGCGCTTATAGGCAGCCATAAAATAAATTTTTCGGATTTTAATCTTATCCCGCCAAAGAAAATGGGCGGCGTGATAAAAACCAATAATGAACTGGCTGTTGAGTTTAGCTTAAAGATGCGGGTATTGGATTAGGCAAGCCCGATATGATATCTCAAGTTAAAATGATTTTAAGAAAAGCACAAAACCAATTAAAACCAGGGATGTTCTTAATATAACTACCATCTAAATTTGAAAAACATGCCTAAAGGAACAAAAGTTGAAAGAAGTTCGGTCAATTCATCCGAACCTTATGAAGTAAAGTATCTTGCGGAGAAATTAGGAGTTAGCAGCCAGGCAATTGCAGGTGCAAAACGTGCTACAGGCTCTAACGACCGTAAGGATATAGAAAATTACATCAAGCAAAAAAGCAAAAAGAATTAATCAAAAAAGCCTCAACCGAGGCTTTTTTGATTTTGATATATTCTTATAGCAATATGAAAAAATATTTTTTCTCTATACTGATTTCAGTGCTTCTTATAACTGTTTCTTATGGCCAGGACAAGCATGTTTTTTGGGATGATGTACAGATTATAAAAAGCTACGATAAAAGTTATAATCCGCCCCAAAATCCAATACTTTTTGTAGGCAGTTCTTCTATCCGCAAATGGGATACCATGGGCAGAACATCGCTAAATTTAATACGCTTAACCGTGGCATTGGAGGTGCAGTTGTGGACGATATTACGTATTATCTGAACGATCTTGTTTTCCCTTACAATCCCAGGCAAATAGTATTATATGTGGGAGAAAATGATTTGCCCGATGAAAGCGAAAGTGCTCAGGATATACTAAACAAAACAATAGCTTTATGGAAAGGCATAAGAGCTAAATTGCCTGAAGTCCCGATAGTATATATTAACTTTAAGCCCAGTCCCAGCCGGGATAAATATGCTCTTAAAGCGGTTGAGGCAAATAAATTAATAAAGGATTTTATTTTGCAGGAAAAAGGGGCAGATTATGTAGATGTGTACTCTTTAATGCTGGATAAGCAGGGCAAATCCATGCCCGAATTGTTTGTAGAAGATATGCTGCACATGAACAGGAGCGGTTACAGGATTTGGGAGAAAGCCGTAAAACACCATCTCCTGAAAAAATAGTTCCTTGCTTAGAATTTATAAGCACTTCTTATAGAAAAGAAATAAACCTGATTGCTCTTTCCTGATTGGCGAATAAAATCGTTTGCTGCATATGTAGCGCCCTGTATACTAGCGGTTAGGTTATTGTTAGCTTTGTAATTAAAGTCCAGGGTATAAACCTGCCCGATTTTGCGGGCATCATATAACAGCAATTTATCTTTCTGAGGCCGTATTATCCGCATGGCATTATTATATATGCCATCTTTAACGCTGTGCCTTGACAAAAAGGATGCGCCTGCCTGAATGTTTAGCCTGGTATTAACCAAATAACGCAAATAAGGATTGTAATTAATAACATTTGTTAAGCCCTGCCCGGCAGCCTGGCCAAAAGGAGGCCGGCCAAAGAGCGTATTAAACGTATTGATTTTGTTATCGGATGGGTCTTTATCGCCAGTGGCAATATTGCCCGCTAAGCCACCTAAAAATTTTCCGTGCAGATAATTAAGGTCGTAGGCGATAGAATAGGCGCTAATGCTTTTAGCAGCAAATGTACCCCATTGGTAACTGCTTTCAAGCTCATAGTTTAAAAACTTATTTGCAGAGTATGTTCTAAAGCCCAGGCTATTCCTGTTTTCTGTGCCTGAAGTGTAATTATTGTAAGAACGGCTAGGACTGTTGAAAAAATGGTAATAAACATCGAACAGCATGCTTTTGGGCACTGCCGTAAAAGTAGAATATACGCCTGTTAAATATTCCGGCGATTCTTTGTCATCAAACGCCCCCTTTTCTAAAAGTATCGGTTTTGCAAAATAGGCATCCGCTTTTAGCTTTGCCGAAACCAGTTTAAAAGTGAGCCCATCAAAGCTTTGGCGATTATTTGGGCCTTCGCGTGTCGCTATAAACCGTTCTTTTCCAAAGGAATATTCCTGCCTCCCGGCTCTTACAATAAAATTCTTAGCTGGCTTTATATCTACAAATGCCTGGTGCAAGGCAAAAGCATTTTGATCTATAGTTATAGCCGGATTAGGGTTGAAAAACCGACTGGTAGAATACACTTGTGTAAAAAAACGAACGTATTTGCCAGCTTCAAAATTGCTATGCAACATTAACCTTTGCAGCCCCTGCCAGGTAGATGCTGTTTGGTAAGTGGGGGGAACCTCGCCAAAGCCTATATTCTTGTAATACATTAGTTGTTCTCTAATTTCTCCGCCTATCGATAAATAGGTATTGTTTGCAATCGGTATATATTTTAGCCGCAATAAGCCTTTTTTTGCTGAATCTTTTTTGAGATAAGAAAAATCATCATTATAGCGGAGAGGCTGGATTCCGGCAGCTTGCTGAGCATAAACAAATTGTAAAGGAAGGACGGATATAAGACAGACAATTGCCCTGATATAGTATTTTGTAAAATGCATGGAACCCGAAAAGATTTATTCTGGCGCAAATATATCCAAACATCCGGTTTATTTGTAACCAATGCCCACATATTTTATCTAAATTATATATCGTTACAAACAGGTTGCTTGTATTAAATTAGCCATTACATATAATCTTTTAATTGTAGCTACCTTGCCCCAATCCAATTGCGTGCATATTTCCTTGGCATGAAACTAAAAGCATTATCTTCTCTGTTTATTTTTTGCTTTTTAATCCTGTCAACTGCTTTTGCCCAGCACTTTACTATAAGCGGCACTGTACGCGATAGTGTAACAGGCGAAACATTAATTGGCGCTACGGTTAAAATTCAAAACGCTTCTCAAACAATTGCTGCCTCAACAAATGCGTACGGCTTTTATTCGCTAACCGGGAATAATATGAGCTATGCTTTAAACGTAAGATATACAGGTTACCAGGCACTATCCCGGCAAATAATGCTGGGTTCTTCAATAACGCTAAATATTGGGCTACAGCCTGGCCAGATATTACAGGAAGTGGCAGTACAGGCACAAGAACGGAAAGATGAAAATGTGCGGAGCCCACAAATGGGCCTGGATAAGCTTGAGATGAAAGACCTGGATAATGTGCCTGTGTTGTTTGGAGAAAAGGATGTGCTAAAAACAATCCAGCTGCTGCCGGGCGTAAAGTCGGGCGGGGAGGGAAATACCGGGTTTTTTGTGCGTGGCGGGGCAGCAGATCAAAACCTGATATTGCTTGATGAGGCTACTGTTTATAATTCTTCGCATTTGCTGGGCTTTTTTTCCACCTTCAATGCAGATGCTATTAAAGATGTAAGCTTGTACAAAGGCGGCATGCCTGCTCAATACGGAGGGCGCTTATCGTCTGTGCTTGATGTTAAAATGCAGGATGGCAATAACCAGAAGTACGGTGCCGAAGGCGGTATAGGCCTTATTGCTTCCCGCTTAAAAATAGATGGGCCAATAGTAAAAAATAAAGGTTCTTTTATGCTGAGCGCACGCCGCACGTATATTGATTTGCTGCTTAAAGCTTCTCCCGATTCTACTCTGAATAGCAATACGCTTAATTTTTATGACATTAATACCAAACTGAATTACAGGTTTAACGATAAAAATACCGTGTACCTTTCGGGATATTTTGGCCAGGACAATATTGGTATCCGCGACCTGTTCGCTAACGATTGGGGCAACACCACGGCTACGGTGCGCTTTAACCATGTTTTCAGTAACCGGATATTCTCCAATACTTCGCTGATATATAACAAATACCGTTTTGCGGTAGAGCTGCTGGATAAAAGAAATGCAGCAAAGATCACTTCCCTTATACGTGATTATAACTTGAAAGAGGATTTGCAATATTTTGGCAACAAGCACATTGTTCGTTTCGGGCTTCAGGCAACGCACCACCGTATTGCCCCATCAGATATAACCACAACAGGCAATTCAGGCATTAATCCCTTAAGCATAGAAAACAGGTACGGGCTTGAGCTTGCAGGCTACCTTTCTGATGAATGGATGGCCAACGATAAGCTTTCACTGTTGTATGGGCTCAGGCTCAGCTCGTTTTCTTTGCTTGGCCCGGGCACAATCCGCACGTATAATCCGGGAGGCATAAGCATTGCAGCTAAGGCTTATACAGCTGGCCAGTTTGTAAAAAATTACATCTATGCCGAGCCTCGCTTTTCTATTAGCTACAAGCTTGACGAAATGAGCTCGGTTAAAGCTTCTTACAATCGCAATACGCAAAATATACATATACTTACCAATGCTAATACCAGTTCGCCTACAGATCAATATGTTATGAGCAGCAATAATATCAGGCCCGAACTGGCGGATCAGCTGGCTATAGGTTATTTCAGGAATGCTCTGGACAATGCCTTTGAATTTTCTGCCGAAACATATTATAAGCGGCTGCAGAATCAGATAGATTATAAAAACGGGGCACAGCTTATTGCAAATGCCGATATTGAATCTGAGCTTTTATACGGTAAGGGGCGTGCATACGGGCTTGAGCTTTATGCCAAAAAAACAAAAGGCAAGCTTACAGGATGGCTCAGCTACACTCTTTCTAAAACAGAGCGAAGGTTTTCCGGGATCAGCAATGGAAATTATTTCCCCGCCAAACAAGACCGCACACACGATCTTGCACTTGTGGGCATCTATAACATTAGCAACAGGTGGGCACTTTCTGCCAATTATATTTATAGCACCGGCAACGCTGTAACTTACCCGGCAGGAAAATACAATATTGGCGGACTGACTACCTACTATTACACGGAACGCAATGCCAATCGGATGCCATACACTGGAAGGGTTGATGTAAGCGCAACGCTAAAAGCAAAACAAAAATCTAAGTTTGGCTCAAGCTGGAGTTTTGGCGTATATAATGCTTTGAACCGGAAAAATCCTTTTGCCATCCAGTTTAGGGATAAAAAAGAAGATCCTTCCCGAACGGAAGCTGTACAGATTTCGTTATTTGGCATTATCCCATCTGTAACCTGGAATTTTAAGTTTTAAATCATGTTGAAAGCAATAAAAATATTTTGTTTGGGGATGGCAATAGGCTTAATATCATGCGAAAAGGTACTTGACGTTAAATTAGATACATCTCCCAGCCAGATAGTAATAGAAGGAAGCATAACCAACATTCGTGGGACGCAGGCTATTAGCATCACCCGATCTGTAGCTTATACAGAAAGCAACAAATATCCTCCGGTAACGGGCGCAAACGTAACGGTTAGCGACAATGCAGGCAGTTCATGGAATTTTACAGAAACACAGCCTGGGATTTACACATTTGGCTCATTGCGAGGGCTGCCGGGGCGGACTTACACCTTGCAGGTAACGGCTAATAATTCTGTTTATACAGCATCTTCAACAATGCCTTCGCAGGTAAATATGGATTCTATAGCTTTTAGAACTTTTGTTTTTGGAGGCAAGGCTAAAAAACAAGTGCAGGTTTTTTATTTAGATCCATCGGGCAGGCATAATCAATACCGCTTTGTAGCAAAACGCAATGGCGTATTGATAAAGCAGATTTTTACAGATAACGACCGGTTTACTAATGGGAGATATGTAAGCAATGTGCTTTTTAATGATGGCGATGACCTTGTAGCTGGCGATGTTGTGCATGTGGAAATGCAATGCATTGACGAACCTGTTTATACTTATTGGTTCTCTCTTGCCAGCCAATCGCAAAACGGGCCCGGAGGTGGGGTTGCTCCCAACAACCCGCCATCAAATATCAGCAACAATGCGTTAGGGTATTTTAGTGCGCATACATCGCAAACTTTCTTTAGATCTGTAGATTAAGCCCAATGGCAAAACGTATGCAATTGGCCATTTAGTGGCTACAATGTTCTAATCTTTATGTTTTTAAGCCAGAATTTTTGCCCATGGTGCTGGAACATGATAAGGCCAGATGTAGACTTGGCAAATTTAGGGTTTTTGCCATATTTGCTTTTGCGGATAAGCTCATTCATCTCGTCAGACCCAATCTGATATTCAACTACCTTTTTTCCATTAAGCCAATGTTCAACATGGTTGTCTTTTACTATCAGCTTTGAGCTGTTGTATTCTCCAACGGGCTTTAACGTTTTGTTTTGAGGAGTGATCAGGTCATAAAGCGAGCCAGCAGAGCGTTTAGGCTCCTTATCATTAAAATTAATGTCGTCTAACAATTGCATCTCAAAATTATCAAGCCAGTTAGGGCTGTTCCCATTGCCCGAAATCTTGTTAGCCACTTCATCAATATTATAAAATACCCCGCTATTGCCGGCTATAGATGTTTTCCAATCTAAGCGTAACTCAAAATTTTTATAACTATCCTTGGTTACCAGGTCAATGTTAGGAACTCCGGTTTGCGCCACCAAAGCGCCATCTTCAATTTTCCACGCATTATCGGGAAAAGCCGCCATCTGGTAGCCACATAGTTTGTCGGTAGGCTTTCCATCAAACAGCATAACCCATTTGCCTTTTTTTTGAGCCTGGACAGAAAAACAACAAAGCACTAAAATGCAGCAGTAAAAAATAGATTTCATAAGAAGAGTTTTTTTTAATTGGTTGGGTAAATATAAAAAGGGATTTGTAATATTTTAGTCTTGTCTTTATATCATTTTGAAAAGAACTTTCAATTCCTATATTTGAATCAATTAAACGTTGGGAATAACCATCTCTATTATTGCCTTGCCATCGCAAAGAAACACTAACCAAATAACCTAAAATTAAACCAAGCACTATGAATACAACTATCCGAATTAAATTATCCTTTATGATGTTCCTCGAGTTTTTTATCTGGGGAGCATGGTTTGTTACATTAGGCACATACTTATTGACAAACTTAAAAACATCCGGCACTCAAATCGGGGTGGCATTTTTAACACAATCTATCGGGGCCATAATTGCACCATTCATAATCGGCTTAATTGCCGACCGCTATTTCTCTGCACAAAAAATATTGGGAGTGCTGCACCTGGCAGGGGCTGTATTGCTATACAGAGCTACAACTGCAACAGATTTCGGAAGCTTTTATCCAAGTATCCTTACATACATGATCCTTTATATGCCAACGCTGGCTTTAGTTAATTCTATTTCGTTCAGGCAAATGGATAATCCACAGAAGGATTTTGCATCTATACGTGTATTTGGTACAATAGGATGGATTGTTGCAGGGCTAACTATCGGCTGGCTTAACTGGGAACAAAATGGAAGCCTGGACCTTACATTTAAGATGGCTGCCGGCGCTTCTCTAATTTTAGGCCTGTTCAGTTTTGTGCTTCCAGCAACGCCTCCAATCAAGAAAGATGGCAAAAGCTCAATTGGCGACATACTTGGGCTAGAAGCGATAGGCTTATTGAAAAACCGTTCTTATCTTATCTTTTTTATTGCTTCTATTGCAATCTGTGTCCCTCTTTCCTTTTATTATGGGTTTACCAATCCTTTCCTGAATGAACTGGGAATGAAATCTGCAGCAGGCGTACAAAGCCTTGGGCAGGTATCAGAGGTATTGTTCATGATCTTGATTCCGGTATTTTTTGCCCGCTTAGGCGTTAAAAAAATGCTTGCTATCGGTATGCTTGCATGGGTTATACGATACGTATTTTTTGCATATGGAAATATTGATTCAGGCTACTGGATGCTGATTGCCGGTATTGTTCTGCATGGCATATGCTATGATTTCTTCTTTGTTACAGGGCAGATTTATACTGATAACCTGGCAGGCGAAAAATCTAAAAGCGCAGCTCAGGGATTTATAACTCTTGCTACGTATGGGGTAGGTATGCTGATAG
>JAYVNR010000289.1:0-3033 GCA_043758305.1 Pedobacter sp.
GCAGGTTATCCCTACTGTTTATATCGAAGCAGATTTGGCGAACGCCGAAATGGGAAGGGGATATCAGTTCATCCGGAAAGGGTATTTCACGCTGGATAAAGATTCTGAGCCTGAGAGATTAGTGTTTAACAGGACTGTTGGTTTAAAAGATGCCTGGGCGAAAGAGGTGAGGAAGGGGTAGCGGTTGCTTATAAAGGTTTATTGAACATAGATCCACGTTGATCTATAAATCGCGAGATATCTAAATTTAGTTTGGTGTTTTTTCTTTTATCCTGATAAACGTCATTAAGCTCCCTCACAAATCTATCTATTTCCTCAGCAATTACTGAAAGGTTTTTAGAAAGATCCTTGATTTCCTTTTCATTCATCTCATGGTTTGAAAGAAGGTCTGTTAACCCCAGCATAGACGAGACTGGCCTTCTTATAATATGCCCAATATCAAAAATAATTTGTTCTATAGCAGCAATATAGTCTACAAATGGGGTTATGTCTGTTGTAGACCCATACCACAAAGTCTTACCAGAGCTATCTTGTTCAGATACAGCCTTCATCCATCGCCAGCGTGTCAAACCGTTCAATAAAATGCGGTATTGCAGGCTTATAACAGCCTTGCTCTGATAGGCTTCCTTCATTGCTTCGTTAAACTTGTTATAATCATCCGGATGCAAAATTCCTCTTCCTAACGATTCAGAAAGCTCTGTGAAATCGTATATTTTATTTTCGGCTATGTCTGTCCCGCTGCTTAAAAACAATATTTTAGTGCGTCCAGTTTCTTCAATCTCAAACATATAAGTGTTGCCGGGCACCTGATCTGTAATTTTCCTCAAGAGCTCTGCGCTTTTTTTAAGATTATTGCTTGCTTCTTTGCGTTCTGTTATGTCGTGATTTATTGAAAGGAACTGATAGACATTGCCGGTATCATCTAAGAATGGTATGATGGTAGTGTCTACCCAAAAAAGAGAGCCATCTTTTGCTCGGTAACAGAACTCTCCGCGATAAAACTTGCCTCCTTGAAGCGTGAAACGCAGATTGTTTATATGTTCATGTGAGTAGTGGCCAGAAGTGATAATGCTATAATTCTTTCCTAAAAGTTCTTCTTGCGCATATTTGCTGGTCCTGCAGAAGTTTTCGTTAACAAAAGTAAAGCGCTCGTTAGAATCAGATATGGCAATCATATAACCAACATCTAACGAATATTTATAGTCTTTTAATTCCTCCCTGCGTTCCCTTCTATCTATGCTCATTTTGATCATTGAAGCCAGCATAGTAATTAGGCTACGCTCTTCCCTTAGAAATGGGCCTTCATCATATTCAGGAGTTTGCTTTAAATAAACTACTTCTATGCTGATCAGAGAGCCGCTTTCAGTTTTAGTTTCTGTTAGCTGATTGTATACCGATTGTTCATAGTTACTCGTAGAAAGGTTAGTGCCAGCATAGTATATTCGGGCTGCGGTAACTTCGGGGAACTGCCAGCCGTCTGGTAGAACGTCAACTATGTTTTGAAGGATGGTTGTAAGCGGGGAATCTTCGTCAAGCAAAATATTGCTGACAACATTTAGGGTTTTTAGCTCTTTTACGCGTTCCTGAAGATTATGGACCGTTTGCTCTACTGCTTTCTCGGCATCCTCCCGTCGGCCAATTTCCTTTTGTAAAGCAATGAAACCTGAATGCAAATGGTTAGTTGCGTAGTATTGCAACGCGATAATAGTGCCGAAAGGGATAATATTTACAGTCCAGCGAGTGATTGGAGTATGGATTATCGACGGTTTAGGCAGCTTTCCAACCATTTCTAAATAGGCAAACCAAAAATCGACAGCAACCGTTAGCAGCCCAATGTTGATGCCACCACGCCAACCTAAAAGAAAACTTGCTGTGAGAATTACGCTCATTTGCGGTAAAATGCCAGTTGCCATTATACCGCCAGCTGTATAGCAAGGTGCAGTTACTAATAACCAAAGCGCAACTGTAAAAAATATGCTCGCAAGATTAACTCTATTCTGCCTGTTCAATACGAGTGTAATGCTGCTTATCATCAAAGCAGTGCCTATAAGTATAATCCAGCGCCGCCATAATTCTGGAAAGACAATAAACCCGATAGAGACAATGGCAAGATATGCGATGGCCCACATAATGGCCAAAACGAATAACATGTAACGTTTGTAATCTTGTTCCTTATCGGGAATGGAGAAGAAGGCGGGCATAAAAAGGTAATATGAGCGACAAAAGCCGATAAATTTTTTGGAATACAAGCATTTTAGAGTGCATTGCAAAGAGATTTAAAACCCGGCAAGTGTTTATTAACTACATAGTTACTGTTTAATATTCAAATCACCAATTTCGTAACTATGTATGGGGCCTGATGCACATCGATTGAGGAAAAGCCAAGAAGCTCCTACAAATACTTCCTGTACAAATTATACAGCACGTCCAAATCTTTTTGAGTAAGCGTTGGCGAAATATCTACCTGTATAAAATGCCTTTTAAACGCCACTATCGCTGCGGCCATATCGCTGGTATCGTATCCTATAATGCGCAAAGCAACAACAGGGTCGAAGGTTGGCTGGGCAACTTGCAAAGAATCATCGTACCATAAACCGTAACCTTTTTGTGCCAGCAGTTTCCAAGGGAACGTCTCATTCGGATCAGGCTTGCGCTTGGGGGCAATATCGGCATGCCCGATAAAATTTGCAGTCGGAATATTATAGTTCTTTTTCAGGTTGCCAAGCAGTTTTAGCAGGCTGCTTATCTGCACAGCATTGAAAGCCTCTGCCCCATTATTGTCCAGTTCAATGCCAATAGAAGAAGAATTAATGTCGGTAAGATTGCCCCACTTTGCAACACCTGCATGCCATGCACGCATATAATCGTTAAGCTGATGATATATTGTGCCGCTTTTTGCAATCACATAATGAGCGCTGACCTGTGTGCTCACCACCGTAAAAGTTTTTAATGTTTGTTGAATAGAATCCTGAGCGGTATGGTGTATGATCACAAAATTTGGCTTGCGCAGATTGAAATTTACAGTACCAACCC
>JAYVNR010000290.1:0-9407 GCA_043758305.1 Pedobacter sp.
ATTCCGCCGGATGATCAGGTTCAACGCCTGAGTGTTAACATTGTTCACATCGCTAAAATATCCCGCTAAATCATCCTTAACAGAACCATCGGTTGGAAATTCTATCCCTAAAATAATCTTAGGGTGCAACAGTGTTTCAGAAAGTGTCATTACCGCATTGGTAAGCAATACTTTATTTTCTGAAGGCCTGCCTGCAGCTATATATAAATTTGTTAAGCTTGTGCGAAGCGAGTACCCTGCAGTTAAGTTTATTTGGGCTTCAGTAGGGTTGCCATTCCATTTAATAGAACCACCGCTATTGATATCAAATACTTTGCTGATAAAATCTCGTGGAGTAAAGTCAAATTTGCCGTTTGAAATAAGGTAGGTACCAAACATCTCAAAAACACCCCCGCTGGTAATGTTTAGCTGGAGGTTATTTGCATTGCCATGCCCTGTAAGTTTCCCAAGATCAGTAAAAATATTTACTTCAGAACCTTCATCCACATCCAGCTTAAAGCTCATAGAAACCCCATTAAATGCAGGAAGCTGTTTGCGGGTAAGCGTAGAATCTTTGGCTACAAAAGTTATAAATTCGTTATCGCCGACCTTAGAAGCCGAGTTTAACGGAATGTTGAATACCGTTCCTGCTTCGGTTTTAGCATTGATGTCAATCAGCATATCATCAGTAGGGCCCTTAAAAGTAAATACCCCTGTGCCGTATGCCGTGCCATAATAGGTTGAGTTATCTCTTGAAGTGGTATTTAGCGCCATAAAATTCCGGGCCAATATCCTGATGTCAATATCTGGATTGTTAGGATTGGTCATATCAACGGTGCCATTTGCAATAGCCTCATTGTTATTCAAGTCGCGAATTATTAGATTATCAAGCTTGATCACACTATTTTCCACAACAACCTTATCGTTAATATGATAAGGCGTTTTTAAATAGTTTACAACCATGCCTGCATCGTTTAAGCTCAGTTCCCCATTTATTTTAGGATCGGTAAGCGTTCCTGTTAGCTTCAAGTTAGCCGAAGTTGTGCCCTGAAGCTTTGATACCAGGTTTTTCAATAATGGTTCAAATATGATAAGCTCACTTTGATCCATTATCATATTCATATTCAGGCTATTTTCTGTTGCTTTAGCGTTATAAGTGCCAATAATATTCAGGGTTTCTTTACCAGATTTCAATATGGTTACTTTAGCATCTACCAGTTTAGTTTCATTGTCAAAACCGGCATTAAAAACAACATTGCCTATCAGCGTATTATTGAATACCATCGAGTCGATTTTTAAATCAGCATCGACGTGAGGGGTTTTGCCAGCTGCAGCCACAGCAACCTCGCCATTAAGTTCGCCTTTCATTGCAATGCCAAATCCTTTAGTGAGCGCATTAAAAGTTGTTAGCTTGAACTTGCTGAAATTTGCTTTTATGTGGTCTTCAGAGTTGTTAGAGATTATCCCATTTATAGTAAGCAGCTGGTTATCTCTAAACAATTGGAAATTGGCAATTGAAACTTTGCCGTTGTTGTAGCCAATACGTACTTTATCCTGGATTTTCCAGTTTTCGCGATTGATGATCACATCTGAAGGCAAGAGGCTTAAAACTGCCGAAGTATCCCTCCCAAATTCTACCAGTCCGTTCAAATCTAACTGGTTTGTGGCATCTTTATCAGATAGCTTAATGTTGAGGTTAAGGCTATCGTTCTGAATAAAGTTTGCAATGTTAACGTTCTTTACATACAGGCTGTCGCTAAGGTCAACACGGTCTGAGGTAATGAAAACATTTAGAGCCTTATCGCTGGTAGTTTCATCAAGAATAAGGTTGTTGATTTTAACATTCTTGTATTCAACCAGTTTTGCTGAAGCATTAACAGTAGCAATATTGGCAACAGAATGAAATTCCCCCTTAATCACAGCTCCATCAGGAATTTTAAGTGCTGGCTCTAACAGAAGGCTCAAGGGCTCAAAATATTTTATCTTTAAGTCTATCTCAAAATTTTGAACGCCCGGATGCAGAGGCCCTGTTTTTAAGGATGGTATATATCGTTTTGCTACATATTTAAAATAATCTGGCAGCGAATTTAAATCATACTGGCCTTTAATGCTGGCATCTAATATATCAGAATTTACCAGCATGGTGCGATTTGCTCCAATTCCGCTTGCAGCCAGATAAACTGAATCTATAATAAATGATTGTTTTGTACTGGTAAGGCGCATATGCTTGAGTGCCAGTTTGCCTTCTATGTTATTCAGATTATTGCCTTTAAAGTTTGTGGTAAAATCTGCCTCTACCTGCAAAGTGTCTTTAGAGAGATGCAATTGATAAAGGTTGGCCTTATGTATTTTGGCGGCAAAATTAAATACCGGCAAAGTGGGGTTGAGGTCAAACTTGCCATTAAAGTCCAGGTTAAGGTTCCTGTCCCTAATGCTGGCAATGCCACTGAACATTTTACGGTTTAATTTACCGTTTACACGTAGATTTGTATAACGATAGCCTCTAAAATCAAGGTAACTAATTGTAGTGCTTATATTCTCACGCAGTTGAGCCAGGTTAAAGCTTGTTCCGTTGATAGATGTCACCATGCTAACACGGCCTAATATTTTTTCATCAAGCAGTTCGCCAATATTAAAATCATAGGTTTTGATCGTGCCCGAATAAACTGGCGTATTGCCTGTTAATTTCATATTTACATCAGAAACAACCCTTCCTAATGCTGTTTTAAATTCGCCATAAGCAACAAAATCTTTTGGGAAGCCTGTAAATCTGCCTTTGAAATTTATATTTCCAAATTTGGCGGCTATGGCGGGCAGTTTTTGCGATTTACCTGTGAATGATTTCAGCACAAGCTCCGCATCTCTCTTATTTGTATATGCCTGACTGAAGCGCATATCAAGAAACGTTTCATTTATTTTGGGCAGGCCTGTTATTTTAAAATCTCCTTTTACATATGTGGCTTTGCCAGCCTTTACAGAAAAATTTTTGGCTTTTATATTATCCACATATCCGCTAATTGTGCCATCAGCAACAAAATCAAATGTTGAAGATTTTAGATCCGGTATAAAATATTTTATATCGTTTGCATTGATCCTTGAATTTTTAAGATCAGCTTTTACGAATACTTTTTTTACAAAGTGGTTAAAATCATTAAATTCTGAGAATTTGAACTGCACATAGTCTGATATTCGGGTCTCCTTAGCCTCTAATAATAAGTTTTTAAATTCTAAAGCATTACTGTCGATGTTGGCGTCGGCAGTAAAATTTTTCAGGTAAAAACCGCTTTTCTCTTTTAGCGTTAAATTCTGGATCTTAAAGCTAGCGAGATGGGCTTTTGTATTAAAGCCTGTAATGGTTGTATTCAGGTTGCGTAGAGAAATATCATTGAAATTTACGCCGCTTATAACATCGGTATAATTAAAGTTTTTGTATTTGAATTTTATATTGTTCAGAACAACCTTATCAAAGGTAACCTCATATGGCTTTCGTTTAGGCGCCGTAGGCTTTGTAGTGCCACTATTGAAATAGTTGATAATAAAATCGAGGTTGTTGGTGCCATCTTTATAATCTTTCAGATAAAACTGGCCATTGTCCATTTGCACAGTATTTATCGATGCCTGGCGAAGCTTAAAAGAGAGAAAATTTAAATCAAGTGTAAATCGGGGAGAATACAACAGTGTATCCTTTTCATGGTCTTCAACATATAAGCCTTCTAATACTACAGATTTGAAAGGCTTAATATAGAGGCTATTGATTTCAACACGGGTTTTTAATTCGCCGGAAAGATATTTGGCAGCTTTTTTGGCAACATAAGTTTGCACAGTTTGAAATTGCAAAGAAAACAGCAATCCTGCTGCCATTATTAGGGCAACAGCTAATATCCATAGGCTAATTCTAAATGCTTTTTTGATAATTTTGCAATATTAAATCTTAACAAAAATTAATCATACAGGTTTGGCTACAATATTAGGTATAGAATCATCGTGCGATGAAACTTCAGCATCAATATGTATAGACGGTAAAATCCTGTCTAATAGTATAGCCAACCAGATTGTGCATCAAAATTTTGGCGGCGTTGTTCCAGAGTTGGCTTCCCGGGCACACCAGCAAAATATTATACCTGTTGTGCAGCAAGCAATAACTGAGGCAAAAATACACAAAAATGCCATTGATGCTGTAGCTTTTACATGTGGCCCCGGCTTGTTGGGGTCCTTATTGGTAGGGGCTTCCTTTTCAAAAGCCTTTGCGCTTGCCAATAATATCCCACTAATTGAGATTAACCACATGCAGGCGCATATTCTGGCACATTTTATTGACGAACCTAAACCTGGTTTCCCTTTTTTATGCCTCACAGTTTCGGGCGGGCACACTCAGATTGTGCTTGTAAAGGATTATTTTGAGATGGAAGTTGTGGGCCAAACCACAGATGATGCAGCAGGCGAAGCTTTTGATAAAACGGCTAAAATTTTAGATCTGCCTTACCCGGGCGGCCCGTTGATAGATAAGTATGCGCAAAAAGGCAATCCGTTGGCTTTCAAGTTCCCAGAGCCTCAAATTCAGGGGCTTGACTTTAGCTTCAGCGGCCTTAAAACATCTATTCTATACTTTATTCGTGACAACAAAGCCAGAGATGCGGCATTTATTGAAAATAACCTGGCTGATATTTGCGCTTCGGTACAGCATCGTATAGTCACAATCCTTTTGAATAAGTTATCAAAAGCTGCCAGGCAATTAAATATCAGGCAGATAGCCATTGCTGGGGGAGTATCAGCTAATTCGGGTTTAAGAGCAGCTCTTTCAGTTGCTGCCGATGAACATAACTGGGAAGTATTTATTCCAAAATTTGAGTATTGTACAGATAATGCAGCCATGATAGCAGTAGCAGGCTATTATAAATTTTTGAACAATGATTTTGCCCAACAAGATGTAGCGCCTTCAGCACGCATGTTGATTTAACAAAAACCAGATTTGTTGAAGAAATTATCAAAAGATCCGAAGAAGCTGCTTTAGTAAGAACTTACATCCATCGCTAGTGCAAAGAAATAATTAGCTATGTTAGGGCTATTAGGCGCAAAGTAATTGTGAAATTAGATAGCACCCATCGCCATCATTTGCTCCATAGTTGGGCTAACGCTACCTCCACGAGGTTCTAAGGTTACTGCAAAAGCTTGACCTGCGGGTAAGTTTTTCATGCGGACCATTCCAACAGTAGTATCTGTAGAGGCATCGAATACACCGAGGTCTACAGGTTTGCCATCCACCAAAGCCCAAAGCTGATATTGATGCTGTTTATCATTTTCAGGCATTTTCAATGATGCCATGTCAATCATTACCTCTTTTTGCTTTTTATTGAACGCTACTGTGATACTGGCTTGGGGCGCATTTTTAGTTCCGGAAAGCTTTATGAATTTAAAGTCAGGGCTTCGCAGCACGCCAATTTCAGTTTTACTGGTTTCTAATTGTTTGTTATAATAATTAACCCTGTTAGTAAATTGTTGATTAGAGCCTTGTAAAGAAACTATTTGCAGCTGTGAGTCTTGCAATTTAGTGTAGATCACAAATAAGGCAGCCCAACTAAGGAACAATACTGCTACAGAGGCTGCAAATGCATATTTGTAAAAACCTGTATTTTTCTTAGGCTGCAACTGGATAATTTTTGCCTCTTGCGAACCATCCTTATTGAATTGAATGCTATCAATCACTTTGCTCCTCATGTCATCAGAAGGTGTAATTGCATAAGCAGTAGCATATCCTTCTATTGATTTTTCAATTTCAACAAGCTCATGTTTTATGGAAGGGTGCAGTGCCGCCATTTCCTCCACTTCAAGCCTTTCTGCAGGAGATAATTCTCCCATTGCATAAAGCTCTAAAATCCCGCTTTCAATATATTGTTTAATCTCTTCCACTTAATTGAAAAATTTTCTCAAGGTCATTATTGCCATTCTGAGCCGGGTTTTAACTGTTCCCAGTGGTATTCCAAGCTCGTCAGCAACTTCTACATGAGTATACCCTTTAAAATAAACCAGATCTAAAATTAATTTTTGTTCTGGCTTTAAATTTTCGGTGAGCTCCTTAACGCCTAATATCTCCAGATTTAGTGAAGTGTTGCGCTGCTCATCGATAAAATTTACGGTATTTTCAATGTCTTGGTTTTTAGAATGGTTCTTGAAATCTTTAGAACGTATCTTATCAATGGAAAGATTGCGGGCGATGTTGGACATCCACGTAAATAAACGGCCTTTATCAGAATCGAAGGATGCAAAAGAGTTCCAGATTTTTACAAAAGTTTCCTGTAAAAGATCTTCGGCAATTTCGTCATGCTGCACAATGCGGAAAATGATACCATTAAGCGATGCGGAATACATATCGTACAAAGCTTCAATAGCAATTTTTTCACGGCTTCTAAGTGCCCTTATAAGTTCCTCTTCAGAAAGTTTAATTTTTTTGTGTATCAAGTGGCCTAAAGTAAAAACTTGCACTTACATTTCAAAGAGATGTTTTTCTGCATGATATGAAGAGCGTACCAATGGGCCGCTTTCTACATATTTAAAACCCAATTCAAGTCCGATAGTTTTGTAACGGGCAAATTGTTCGGGCCTTATCCAATCAATTACCGGATGGTGGCTGCGTGTAGGCTGTAAATATTGCCCCAGTGTTAATATATGCACACCAGCATTTAACAAATCCTGCATTGCTTCAATAACATCCTCTTCAGTTTCTCCCAAGCCTAACATTATTCCAGATTTGGTACGCAGCCCTGCTTGTGAGATATGCTGCAAACATTCAAGGCTGCGATCATATTTGGCTTGTATGCGAACCTCTTTTGTGAGCCTTCGTACTGTTTCCAGGTTGTGAGATACAACTTCGGGCCTAACTGCTAATACACGGGCCAGATTTTCCCAATTGCCTTTAAAATCTGGTATAAGGGTTTCCAGAGTTGTTCGAGGGCTTTCGGAGCGTATCGCATTTATGGTTTCTGCCCAGATTATTGACCCGCCATCCTTTAAATCATCCCGATCTACAGACGTAATTACACAATGCTTAACCTGCATCAATTTAACCGATGCCGCTACTCTTTGCGGCTCGCCTATATCAACAGCCAAAGGTTTTCCGGTGGCAACCGCACAAAAAGAGCAGGAACGAGTACAGATGTTGCCCAGGATCATAAATGTTGCAGTCCCGGCGCCCCAGCATTCTCCCATATTGGGGCAATTGCCACTCTCGCAAATGGTATGGAGCTTATGAGTATCAACCAAGCTCCTAACGTGTGCATATTCTTTGCCAATAGGAAGTTTTACGCGTAACCAGTCGGGTTTTTTTTGCACATGCGAAGCTGGGATTACCGGCAAATCAATCATCTTGCGAAGATAAGGAATAAGATAGGAAGATGTGAGATTGGAGAGGTGAGATTTGAGGCTTGATGCCTAAGATTTTACAAAAGGAAGATTTTGCAGATGCCTTGCTCCTGAACGATTTTAATTTTTAATTTTAACTTTTTACTTACCATATGGCTACTTCAGAAATTACTTATTTGGGAGGCTTGCGCACCGAGTCTGTCCATTTGCAATCGGGAGAAAAAATTATAACAGATGCGCCTGTTGATAATATGGGCAAGGGCGAGGCTTTTTCGCCAACCGACCTGCTTGCAACTTCTCTTGGGAATTGTATGGTTACGGTGATGGGCATTGCCGCAAATACGCATAATCTCAATATAGATGGCACTACCTGCTCCATAACAAAAATTATGGCTCAAAACCCCAGAAGGGTAAGTGAGATTGAGGCAATTATCAAATTCCCTGCAAATGGTTATTCAGAAAAGGAGAAGAAAATATTAGAGCACGCAGCTTTAACATGCCCGGTTTACCTGAGCCTGCATCCGGATTTGAAAAAAACCATATCATTTAGCTGGTAGCTTCTTTTATTACATCGCCGGTTTCTTCTGCGGAAATATTGCTGTGGGTTGTTTCCAGGATGCATTGGCCATCCTTGATGAGCAGCAGTTGGGGAGATTGATGTGGAACATCGAATAATTCTACAATTTTATTTGATATCTCGCGGAAGGCAAGCAAATCTAAAAAATACAGAGGCGTATTTTCTGGGATAGAGTTCCAATCAAGTTCAAAACGCTTTTTTGCCATCATACTGATTGAACAGCGAGTACTGTGCTTGAAAATCACACTATGCCCAAGGGCGTTTTTTATCTTTTCTAACTGTTCTACTGTATTTAGTTTAATCCACATATTATAGCTGGTAGTGTATAGCTACAAAAATGCGATTAAGAAAATTCACATTTTTCATATTGAGGTAAATAAAAAAACGGATTTTTATTTGCGCCTCGCCTTTGGGTAGGAGCTATATGCGGGGCAAAGCTTTGAGGAACAGGATTGTAAGGCAGTAGTTATAAAAAACAATACTACTAATCCTATGGCTACTCGTTTCATATTTATGTTATGGATGTATAAATCTAGCAAAAAATAATAACAATCAACTTCCTATGTTTCTTTTAAGAGATGCCATAACTATAGCAGTTATTGCAGCCTCATCTCCTTTATTGCCATGTTTGCCACCAGCACGGTCTAAGGCCTGTTGAAGGTTAAGCGTTGTTAATACGCCAAACACGGCTGGTTTGTTGTGTTTAATTGAAACTTGTACAATGCCATTTGCAACAGCATTGCAAATAAAATCAAAATGCGGGGTTTCGCCTTGTATCACACAACCCAGGCAGATAACGGTATCTACTAGTGGAAGGATCATATCTGCGCCACTAGTAAGTTCAAAACTCCCGGGAACGTATATAGTAGTTATATTTTCCTGTAAAGCCCCTTTTTTCAATAAAATTTCAATCGCTCCGTTCAGCAATGCTCCAGTAATCTCCGCATTCCATTGCGCTACAACTATTCCAAAACGAAAAGGGCTGGCATCTGGTATATCGATACTAGAAAAGTCAGAAAGGTTTTTTAACTGGGTTGCCATATTTGGCTATTGTTACAATTTTGCTTCTGCCCTGGCAATATAAGCATCTATTACAGTGGCTTCATTGCTTTCAGAATAATCATTTTTGATACGTTTATAAGCTTCTAAGGCAGAAGAATAGTCTTTTTGTTCTTCATAAACTATTCCTAGTTTTTTCAGGAACAATGGCGATGTAAAAGAATTCTCGCTTTTATCGGCTGCTTTTTTATAGTATGTAATTGCTTTAGCGTAATCTTTTAATTCGCTGTAAGCATCTCCAAGCATGCCAAGAACCAAAGGATCGATAACCGGGCTGCCTGTGCTGCTGTAATTCCCCAAAGCATCTATAGCTTTTTGAAATTGTCCCTTTTGCAAATAAAGGCCACCTAAATATGCATTGGATAAATTTGCTGATTTGGTATTAGAATATTCAGTAGCAATTTTCTCAAAGCCGGGGTAAGAGCCATCGCCTTTA
>JAYVNR010000291.1:0-3021 GCA_043758305.1 Pedobacter sp.
GATGCTTTTGGGTCAATCCCGAGTATTTTATTCTATGAGCCGTGATGGGCTTTTGCCAAAATCATTTAGTGCAATCCATCCTAAATATAAAACTCCATACAAAGCAAGCTTGTTCATACTGATATTAGTTGGATTATTTGCTGCATTTGTCCCGGGAGATATTGTTGGAGATATGACCAGTATCGGAACATTATTCGCATTTATGCTGGTTTGCGTTGCAGTGATGGTATTGCGCAAAACAGATCCGGACCTTAAACGTGAGTTTAAAACCCCTTGGGTGCCTTTTGTTCCTATTGCCGGAATTGTTGTTTGCGGGGCCATGATTTATGGCTTAGGCTGGACAAACTGGGCTAGGCTTATAGTCTGGCTTTTAGTTGGCTTTGTAATTTATTTTACTTACAGCAAAAAACATTCTGTTTTGCGGAAGGGAGAGGTAGTTGTGCCTGAAGACCCTAAAAGCCCTAAAATTGTTGAATAGCATTTTCTTAGAATAGATTTAAGGTTCCGGGCTATTGCCCGGAACCTTTTTTATTTCTAACCAAACTAAATTTTCTAAAAAACATGAAATGGGCATTAGACTTTAAGCAGATACTGTCTGTAACCATGATATTATTTGCCATTATCGATGTTGTGGGAGCTGTGCCTGTTATTATTCAGTTAAGGCAACGGGCTGGGCACATAGATTCCGAAAAAGCTTCTATAGCGGTGTTGGTGCTGATGATCGTGTTTTTGTTTGTTGGCGAAGAGCTTCTTCACATTATTGGGCTTGATATTGCATCATTTGCAATTGCGGGTTCGCTTGTGATATTTTTTATTGCCATGGAAATGATTTTGGGCATTAAAGTTTTTAAGGAGGATGAAATACCCACAACCGTTTCTATAGTTCCATTGGCATTTCCGCTTATTGCCGGTGCGGGGACTATGACCACGCTCCTTTCTTTAAAATCTCAATATGAAACCCAGAATATTATTGTAGCTATCGTAGCCAATACGCTCTTTGTATATATTGTGCTTAAAAACACGCACCACATAGAAAGGCTTCTGGGCGTAACCGGGATTACAGTTCTAAGAAAGGCATTTGGTATTATTTTGCTTGCTATCGCTATAAAATTGTTCAGAAGCAATTCTGGGTTATAGATACTATGCCCCACTCCATAATTTTTTTTGACGGGGTTTGCAATTTATGCAATGCGAGTGTACAGTTTATAATTAGGCATGATAAGAACGATCATTTCCGGTTTGCAGCCTTACAAAGCGTCTCAGCAAAAGAGCTTTTGAAAGATTTCAATATCAGTCCGGCGCTCCAAAATAGTGTTGTATTGCTGGAAGAAGGAAGGGTTTTTACTAAATCTACAGCTGTACTGCGTATTTGCAGAAAGCTCAGTTTCCCTTTGCCCCTTCTAAGCCTGTTTTTGATTGTGCCGGGCTTTATCAGGGATTGGACTTACGGTATAATAGCAAATAACCGCTACAAGTGGTTTGGCAAGCAGGATGTTTGCATGGTGCCTACCGCCGAGCTAAAGGGGAAGTTTTTATAGCTAATTCGTTAATCCATCAGATGAACTATTCGAATGAGCAAAACATCACTTTATCAACCGGGCAACAAACATTGTATCTGCCCGATTTTCATATCCCTTCACTATTTCGCACTTTTCTAGCTTCAATCCAAGATCATTGGTTAAATATCCAACTACTCCCTCATTTTCTTCTTTAAAAACAGAGCAGCTAATGTAAATAAACGGCTTTCCAGGCTTGAGATATTTCACAACATTAGTAGCGATAGCTTTTTGAAGGTTTTGAAATCCCTGAATTTTGTATTCATCAAACTGGCTGATCATTTCTGGCGTACGCCCCCATGTTCCCGACCCCGTGCAGGGCGCATCGAGGATAACCCCGTCAAACTGGTAATGATGAAGGATCAAATCAGGGTTTTGAAGGAGATCTATTTCCTTTTTTTGGTAATTGCGCAGACCGGCTTTGGCAAAACGCTCGTCGAGGTTGTTTAAAACGCTTTCGCGGATATCCGATACTAAAAGTTTAATCTCCGGCTGCTGGTGAAAAATCAATAAAGATTTTCCGCCCGACCCAGCGCAGGCATCCCACCAATTATCATATTTTTTTGGCTCGAAATAGCTGCCGCTTTGCTGCGATGATAAATCTTGCACCTCAAAATGGCCAATATCATCTTTGATCTGTTCAAGCTTGGTTCCATTAGCAAGGCGCAGGGCTTGGTTGCTTTCTTCTGTAAAATGTATATCCGCCTGCCTTAGTTTTGATTTAACCAGTTCTTCTTTGCCCGGATGCAAACGTATGAACAAATCAGGCTGTGTAAAAAAAGAACTTAGAAAAGCCTCCTTATCAATTTCAGCCGACAGATGTTCATAAAAGGGAAAAACATCCGTTAGTTTAAACCCATACTCCTGCCCTTCCAGCCATAAAACTTTCTCTTCCAAAGGCAAAATAACCAGTTCGTTGAATTGAGGGTTATAATGTTCAAGAAACGGATTTGGGGATATGCTGCATAGAAACTCCGCTAAAAACAATCGTTCTTCTGGCGGTAAGTCATGGCTTGCTTTCCCTAATCGAAAATAGGTGTAGAGCAAATGGCTTGCGCTCCGCCTGTCGGACGAGCCCATTTGTTTGTTTTTTTTGAAATAGGTGGGAAGGAATTTAGTTAAAGGAGCATTTTCGGGATAATCCTCCAGTATGCGTAGAAATGTTCTGAGGTGTTGTTCGTGGCGCATATGCCTTTGTCTTTTAAATCCCACATGTGCAGGAGAGAAATTTTGAAAAACGGGTTTATGCTAAAATATGTCTCTTATTGTCGAGATGACAAAATGGATATTACTCCCACTCTATTGTAGCTGGCGGCTTGGAACTAATATCATAAACCACCCGGTTTATCCCCTTTACATTGTTGATAATCTCGTTAGATATTTTGGCTAATAGCTCATAGGGCAAATGGCTCCAATCGGCAGTCATCCCATCTACCGATCCAACCGCTCGCAAGCATATTACATG
>JAYVNR010000292.1:0-3020 GCA_043758305.1 Pedobacter sp.
AAAGATGCTGTCAATAAAGAACTGCAAACCCGCTCTAATGAAATTGCAGATCTGGAAAAACGTATTACTGATGCACAACAAAAAGCCGAGGCGGACTTAACAACCAAGCGCAATGAATTGTACCAGCCCGTTTTTGATAAAGCAGAAACTGCTGTAAAAGCTGTGGCTAAAGAAAAAGGGTATTCATATGTTTTTGATGTGTCGCAGCCAGGCGTAGTTTATTTTGATGGTGGAGATGATATTATCAATGCTGTTAAAACTAAATTAGGCATTTCTGCCTCTAGCACAACAGCAACTACAGCTAAAAAGCCTTAAGAAAATAATATTATAGTATGGAAAGCGGAGCAATGTGCCTCCGCTTTTTTTATGCCTGATGATTTTCTTCGCTGCTACAATTCTGGTTGTGGAAAGCTTAATACTCTTTTGCATCATATAATCGTTAAATTTGCAAATCATAATCTTTCTATGAGCGATTCAATTAAACACGAGTGCGGCATTGCCTTTATCCGTCTGCTGAAGCCCCTTTCATATTATCAAAAAAAATATGGCACCGCATTGTATGGCTTAAATAAGCTGTATTTGTTAATGGAAAAGCAGCATAACCGTGGGCAGGATGGAGCAGGTATTGCTACCATAAAGCTAGATGTTAAGCCTGGGCACCGATACATAAGCAGATATAGAGCTATGGGCGCAAGTGCAGTAACAGATATCTTTGAACATGTTCAAAAAAAGTTTGCCGATGTACAAGCTACTAATCCGGAGCTATTAAAAGATACAGAATGGCTCAAAGAAAATGTAAGTTTTACCGGAGAGGTGCTGATGGGCCATCTGCGATACGGCACTCATGGAAAAAATAGCATAGAAAGCTGCCATCCTTTTTTGCGGCAGAATAACTGGATGACCCGAAATCTGGTAATATCCGGAAATTTTAATATGACTAATGTTGATGAACTCCTTGATCAACTATATGAACTTGGGCAACACCCTAAAGAAAGGGCAGATACTGTTACAGTTCTTGAAAAAATAGGACATTTTTTAGATGCGGAAAATCAAGAATTGTTTGATAAATTTAAGTCTGAAGGTTTTTCTAACATTGATATAACGCATAAAATAGCCGATAATCTTGATGTTACCAATATACTTCGGCGTTCTGCAAAAACCTGGGATGGTGGGTATACAATAAGCGGGATTTTTGGGCATGGGGATGCCTTTGTGATGCGGGACCCTGCTGGCATTCGCCCGGCATATTATTATTATGATGATGAAATTGTGGTTGCAACTTCAGAGCGCCCGGCTATTCAAACCGCTTTTAATATTCCGTTCGAACTTATCAGCGAAATAAAGCCTGGCCATGCGCTAATTGTTAAAAAAGATGGTACGGTTAGCGAGGAAGAATTTCATAAACCTGCCGAGGTGCAAACATCTTGTTCATTTGAGCGCATTTATTTCTCTCGCGGTAGCGATGCCGCTATTTACATGGAGAGAAAGCAGTTAGGGCGTCTTTTATGCCCTCAGATTTTGCACGCCGTTGGCCACGATTTTAAGAATACAGTATTTTCATACATACCAAATACAGCCGAAGTAGCATTTTACGGTATGGTAGAAGGGCTGCATAAGCATATTAAGGGAGTTCAAAAAGATGCGCTATTAAACAGGGCAGATAAAATTACCGATCAGGAACTGGAGAACATGCTTGGCATGGCCCCAAGAATTGAAAAGATAGCAATCAAAGATGTTAAGCTCCGCACGTTTATAACCCAGGATGCCGACAGGCAGGAAATGGTGGCACACGTTTATGATACCACTTACGGGCTCATAAAGCGAAACCAGGACACTTTAGTTGTATTGGATGATTCAATAGTTAGGGGCACAACTTTAAAGCAAAGCATATTAAGGATATTAGATCGGCTTGGGCCTAAAAAAATTGTAGTGGTTTCCTCTGCTCCGCAAATCCGTTATCCCGATTGTTATGGCATAGACATGTCAAGAATGGGCGAATTTGTTGCTTTTGAAGCCGCTATTTCCCTATTGCGGGAACGCGATATGGAAGGTGTGATTTTTCAAACCTACGAAAGTTGCAAGGCTGCGCAAAGCCTCGGTAATGGCCAGATAAACAATTATGTGCAAAAAATCTATGCGCCATTTTCAGATCAGGAAATCTCAGACCGCATTGCCCAAATTATTACACCTAAAGAAATAAATGCAAAAGTAGAGGTGATTTTCCAAACCCTTGACAACCTTCATTTGGCCTGTCCAAATCATTTAGGCGACTGGTATTTTTCTGGCAACTACCCAACTCCCGGAGGCAACAAAGTAGTTAACAAGGCTTTTATGAACTGGATGGAAGGGAAAAACCAACGGGCGTATGTGTAATCATTTAGGAGGAAGATAACGCAGGTAAATAACTGCGCTTATTTCTTTTGTTGATTCAATAAGTACCCTTTGTTTTGTATAGCCGTCATCAATTATTAACGTTGAAGTATTTGGTGGCACCATGCCCAGATTCTCCGCATACATTATTATTTCGCTTAGTCCGGCGTTAGGATCAATTCTAAGCGTTCTACGCTCTGGTTTTTTCTGTATCATCAGCTTCCTGATAAAGGTCCTACGGTTTACATATACAGACACGGTGTCCATATCTTCCTTCAGATAATCGTTAATTTCTACAACCAGAACATTATTTCGCACATCAATTATTGCTGCCTGTCCCAATCTGGTGTTCAAAAAGGTGGCGGGCGCATTATCAGCAGCTATTTTGCTCAATAATTCTGGCGGTACAACAGATCGGTAGCCAGGTTTGTTCCTGATTAAGTAAGCTGTGCCGGGTATGCATGGAGTACGGTCTTCCTGAACGCCGGTCCAATGGCCTTGTAAATAATCGGTGCTATCTGTTAGGGTTAAGGTTAAATCAAGAATTTTAATGCACAACAGTTTCGTATTGATAGGCACCTTTGATGACACTATCCGCAGCTCTGATATTTTTAATTTGTTGTTGTCGATATTCCCAATAAAGTCTAGAA
>JAYVNR010000293.1:0-9277 GCA_043758305.1 Pedobacter sp.
TCTGATTTACTCGGCAGACCTGTTGATGTTGTTAATGACAACAAAGGTGGTATATTAATCAGCGATGATTGGGGTGGAAAAATTTATCGGTTGACTTATCAGCAATAATTTATTACGAATTGCTAATTACGGATTACACTCCATTTAAAAGAAGCGTAATCCGTAATTAGTAACTGAGTAATGGCAAGAATTCAGTTTGGTAAATAGTTTAAGTAATATTTTTCTACTTAATTTTCACTAAGCTATTTATGAGGAATTCAATAATACTTAAAGTTATAAATCAAAAGGCAAAAAGCAAAAGGCAATATGCAAAAGTCAAAAATATATTGGCGCAGAGCAAAATTTGCCATTGGGTTTTTGCCTTTTGCCGATTGCACTTTGCTTTTCGCTTATTTCTTCCCTTTCTGCACAAAATAACTTCAGTAGCCTCTAAAGATGCGGCATCTTCGCCTCGTAATCTTATAGTGTGCGGTAATGAAACGAATGTAACGGTTCGAATAACAAATAATACTTTAAATGCTTCCACGCTGTCAAATATCAGCGCACAAATTCAATTATTCAAGGGTGTTCAGTTAATAACTTTTATTCCGAGTCAATCCTAGGCAGGTATTGTTTTAACCGATACAAATAAATTAAATCTGAAATTTTCAATCCCTTCACTTTCATCCGGAAACCTAGTTTTTATTTCCTATACAATTCGTGCTAATCGTAGTTACACTGATACGCTTACTAAAAATAACTTACTCGATGTAAAAGATACTTGGAGTTTTAACTTTTCGAAAGGTGCACAAAACAATTTTAATGAACAAACAACTTCTACTCAGTACCGCGACCAAATAAGGATTCCGTATTTGACAATGTTTGTAAGTAACAATGCTGGTGCAAATAGTCATGTGGGCGGTGAATATCAGCGTACGGTTAAGATTAATAATTCGAGTATTGGTGCTTGGCTAAGAACTGTTTTATATAAAAATACGCAAGGTGCTGGAGTGAGTGTTACAGGTTTGAAGGTCAATGGCACAAATGTCAATTTTAACAAAACGCTTTCAGTCATTCCTGTTTAATAATGCCTTGACGCGTGCCAACAAAACACTGAAATCAAATGGCTTGGTCAGGTAATCGTCTGCCCGGCATCGAATCTCTTAATGATATTATCTATTGTATTTAATGCAGTTGAAAAGATAATGGGGGTATTTGGTTTTGTTGCCCTTATTTGCTAAAATAAATCAACCCCATTAATTTTGGGTAATATAATGGCAGATACAATCAGGTCGGAATCGCCCCGAAGCACTATTTTTTTGCCAGTACCCTCCTCGTATGCAAGCATAACGAAAGGCGTGGTCATTTTCTTTTAGGCCATTCCTGACCAATAAAGCTATCCATTATCGTCACAATTAGTATGTTCATTTCACCACCGAGTTAAAAGCACTTTATGTGCTATTAATAAATTATACCTTTTTTCAATGGTTTACCAATCGGTCGATCAATGTGACTTCGATGGACATCATTTTGATGTCCATCGAAGTCACATTGTTTATTTGATTTGCTTATAGCCATTGATGAAATCTGTTAATAAACCAGTTCTTAACAAATTGTGTAAGCAGGCAATAAGAAATTAATATTCCAACAAGCCATGGGAAATAACTCAACGGCAAGGCTTGTAAATTCAAAATACGCGCCAGCGGGGAAAAAGGAATGGCGATGCCGATCAGCATGATAATCGAAGTTAACGCTAACACCGGTGCAGCCGCCCAGCTTTGAATAAAAGGTATTTTACGAGTACGGATCATGTGTACGATCAGCGTTTGAGATAGGAGACCTTCAATAAACCAGCCGCTTTGAAACAAAGTTTGATGAGCTGGTGAATTAGCTTTAAACACGAACCACATCACCGCAAAGGTGGCATAATCGAATATAGAGCTGATTGGGCCGATATACAGCATAAACTTCCTGATTCCTCTTGCATCCCATTTTTGTGGTTTTTCGATAAAATCTTCGTCCATACTATCCCAGGGAATGGAGGTCTGAGAAATATCGTACAACAGATTTTGAACAAGTAATTGGATAGGAAGCATGGGCAGGAAAGGCAGAAATGCGCTTGCACCCAACATACTGAACATATTGCCATAATTACTGCTGGCAGTCATTTTGATATACTTAATGATGTTACCAAAGGTGCGCCTGCCGTAAATTACCCCTTTTCGTAATACCATTAGGTCTTTTTCTAATAAAATGATGTCAGCGCTCTCTTTAGCAATGTCCACAGCTGTATCCACTGAGATACCAACATCGGCGTCACGGAGTGCGGCAGCATCATTAATGCCGTCACCCATAAAACCAACGGTGTGTCCCTTTGCCTGCAACAACTTGATCACCCGCGCTTTCTGAATAGGGCTTAATTTAGCCATGATACTTGTTTCATCTAATTTGTCGGTAAGTTCATCATCACTCATTGATTCCATTTCCTTTCCCAGCAAAACGTGCTTTACCGGGATACCAACGTCGCGGCAGATCTTTTTAGTTACAATATCATTGTCGCCCGTTAACACTTTTATACTAACACCTAATTGTTGTAAGCCTTCAATCGCTGGCCTGGCAGATGGTTTAGCAGGATCTAAAAAGCCAATAAATCCGGTCAGTACCATGTTTGTTTCGTCAGCCACAGAGTAGGTAAGCGGACGCTCATCATATTCCTTGATAGCTACCAGCAAAACCCGCAAACCTTCTTCATTTAGTTTTTTCGAGGTGCTTAAAATAATATCACGCATAGCGGTATCCATGGGAACAATTTTATCGTTCTCTATATGGAGTTGCTTGTCCTCACCAGGATCAAAAGCAAAAGAACATTGCTCCAGCATTTCTTCGACAGCTCCTTTGCAAATAAGCAGGTGCTTGCCACTTTTTTCCTCCAAAATTACGCTCATCCTTCTGCGCTGGAAATCGAATGGGATTTCATCGATCTTATTAAAGTGTTTTTCTGCATTTACACAGCTATGAATTTCTGCATGTTCCAATACGGCCACATCGAGTAAGTTTTTTAACCCTGTTTGATGGAAACTGTTTAGATATGCCCACTTCATCACTTCATCGTCCTCGTCGCCAAAAACATTTAGGTGCCGTTCCAGCACAATCTTGTCCATCGTCAGCGTTCCGGTTTTGTCGGTGCATAAAATATCCATAGCACCAATGTTCTGTATCGCGCTTAAGCGCTTCACGATTACTTTGCGCTTACTCATATTTAAGGCACCTTTAGCAAGATTAGCGGTAACAATCATCGGCAGCATCTCCGGTGTTAATCCTACTGCAACGGAAATAGCAAAAAGTAATGCTTCAAACCAATTACCTTTAGTTAAGCCGTTAACAAAAAATACTAATGGCACCATCACGATCATGAAGCGGATCAAAAGCCAACTTACTTTATTTACCCCTTTATCAAAACTAGTTTCGGCGCGCTTACCGGTTATGGATTTACCAATGGTACCGAAATAGGTTAGGTTACCCGTGGTGACAACTATCGCCGTTGCTGTCCCGCTTACCACATTAGTGCCCATAAAGCAAATGTTTTCCAGATCCAAAGGGGATTTATCGTCCGCATCAATAATGGCGTGTTCCCGCTTTTCAATCGGCAGGGATTCGCCGGTCAACATAGCTTGGCTGATAAACAAGTCTTTTGAATTAATGATCCTGCAATCCGCCGGGATCATATCTCCAGCACTTAAATAAACAATATCTCCTGGCACCAGATCGATAATATTGACTTCTATCCTGCCTTTTTTCTGCCGTAAAACTGTAGCAGTTGTTTTTACCATGCTTTTCAGTTCCTCCGCGGCGCGATTACTGCTGTATTCCTGCCAAAAACGCAACAAAGAACTTAAGATAACCATCACTCCAACTACGATTACCGTTTTGTAGCTCTGTTCACCAGGTGCAGCCATTAATACGTCTAACACGAAAGATACACTAGCCAGTATGATCAATACAGCAATAAATGGGTTTAAGAAAGCCTGAAAAAGTTGTATATACCATGATGCCGCCTTCTCATGAGCAATTTCGTTAAGGCCGAATTTTCGTTTTTTTTCATCCACATTGGCTCGGCTTAGACCCTCTTCGCTGCTTTCCAGCACAGCGTAAAACAGGCTAGGTTCACCCTCTCTGGAGATATTCCGAATCTTGGTAACGGCTATATCATCAAAACCGGAAACGGATTTATTCATTAGCCGTGTCCCATTTTTATTCATCGTTTGTATTTTCATAATATATTTTTCAAATGTTGAAGCGTTAATAGAAGACTGCCTGCGATGATCATTAAAGGGGATATTTTATTCAGATACCGGAATGATTTGTTAAAGTGATATCTGCCCAAGACTATTCCCGACAAATAAGTAAAAATCAAAAATGGTAATAAGATGAGCTGGATTTTACTGTGGTCAATCTTTAGCCAGGCCATTGCACAACCAAAAGCGAAAATATAAACGGATGTTCCTAATATAAGTTCTATACACAAACTGGTATCTAAAGCACTGATGACAGGAACCTGATTTTTGATCTCGGCTTCATGGAACATCTTTATTCCTATCCCGAATAAAACGCCGATAGCTATAATCCATTCCTTGTTTTTCAGTAGCGACCGGGCGAATTCCCCGAATTCTATTCCGTAGATCAACACCATATTTTCCATCAAAAACAGTAAGACCAATATGATTATCCAATTTGGCGATACATATCTCCTATTTTTTTTAGATTCAGGAAATTGCCGGCTGATTTTCGCATTGCTTCCATTATGAAAAGCTAGCATCAAATTATCCGCTGCTAAGCCGGCCGCGATACCAATTAATGCCAAGTTATAAATTATTACCATTGCAAATTCTTTTATTATAATTCAGTGTGTTGGCCTATCACTTCCCAACTTACTTTTAGTACATCCTGCTCTATTGTTAAACGGCTTACCATTTTTTCGATCAGGTAATCTTGCTTCCCTACAGTGATGATTTCAGCAACAACTATGGCCACAGAAGGATTTTCAGCCTCGCTACTGGTTAATGCCCGGAGCATAAGTTTATCATCATTTCCCAAATACTGCATCAGTAGAACCCGAAGGTGGTTCTCTATTTTTTCGCGGCATTGAATGTTAATGACATATTCTGACTGTACTGCTTCGCTTTTTTCAAAAAAGGTGATCTTGCTTAATTTTACACCAAGCGGGCGCAAAATCAAATGGGTTAGCACTACCAATAATGCTGTAATAACTGCCTCGCCGATAAGGCCGAACCCTACTAAGGAGCCAACAGCCGCAGAGCACCAGATAGTAGCTGCTGTATTAAGGCCCTGCACATTTAATCCATCCTTCATTATTACACCTGCACCTAAAAATCCGATGCCGCTAATAATGTAGGAGGCAACCCGCCCAGGTGCGTCACCACTGATATGAATGGAAAGCAAAACATAGGCCGCCGAACCAAGCGAAACTAACGTGTTTGTTCTTAAACCTGCGCTTTTTTGGCGCCATTGCCGTTCTACACCGATGGCCGCCCCTAAGCATAGGGCTAATACTAAACGGAGGGTAAAAACGAAAATGCTCATACTAAGTCCCCATGTAGAGAGCCTGAAAGCTCGATAATTGAAAAAGGTTTAAACGCGAAAGTTAGCACCCATGCAGGAGCTAAATTTTTCAGATTGCCGTTATTTTGCTTTTTTACAAACGTAATAAAATCAAAGAGAATAGGAAGGGAAAGTTTGCCCTTCTTCTGAAAAATGCTGTTGAAAATTTCTTTTTTACGCATAACAAAAAGTTGTTGTCCCGGTAGACGGAACTGCATAAAATTAGTAGTCCGTTTAGCGGAAGGTTTTAAAATCCTGAAAATTTATATTCGGACTAGTATCCATGTTTTAATGATTAATAAACAATGTGCGAGGCTTATTATTAACGCTGCAAATGTAACCTGTTTTGATAATTTCGGCTATTAGAGAACCTTTAGAATATCATTATAAATTCATTAGAAAAAGTAATGAAATAGGAGGGATCATAATAAATATTAGATATGAAGGAGTTCAAGAGTAAATGTTGTTCCTAATCCAACCTGGGAATTTACCCAAATAGTTCCTTTATGCAGGTCTATAATTTTTTTTGAGAGAGATAAACCTATCCCGTTTCCTCCCGCATATTTTTTGTTGCCACCCCGGTAAAAGGAATTGAAAATTTTTGGAATTTCCTCCTCGCTTATACCAATTCCCCGATCTTGGAACCTCAATATGGTTTTATCTTTAGAGTAAGAAATGGCAACTGAGGATTCTTTATGATCTGAAAACTTACATCCATTCTCCATCAGGTTCATGAAGGCCACTTTCAGCAAATATTCATTACCTAAAACAGATATAAAATCATCATCATCAATCTCCCGTTCAAAAATGATGTTGATTTTAAATTCGGGATGATCATGTATCGCATCATTCCGGGCATCCAATAAAATTTCATCTAAGCGAATTTCTTTAAAAAAAATTTCTGTATGGTCGTAATTCGCCTTAGCCAAATCAAGCAGGCTGTTCGATAAGCGCACTAACTTTTGGGTATCGCTAATGGCATGGTGAATTGCATCCTTATAAAACTCATTGCTTCTTTCCTTTTCAACCGTTACCTGAAATTCGGTAAGCATGGCGGTGATCGGTGTCCTCAACTCATGTGAAACATTGGAGACAAATTCTTTCTGCGCATCGAATGAGTTTTCCAACCGGTTCAGCATGGCATTGAATGTTAAAGCTAATTCTGCAATTTCATCTTTACCATTACCCTCTTTGACACGCAAATCTAAATTGGTAGCTGTGATTTCTTTCACCTCATCAATCAGATCAGACACAGGATTTAAAGCTTTACTTGCAAAAACATGACCCGCTATATAAATCAAGACAACGGCCACAAAAAAAGCAATTATCAGCGTGTATTTTAAGTTGCGTAGTTTGGCATAGCCATTTTGATCGTTAGCAGCCGATGTGATAACATAATCCCAATTATTATGATGGTAAAGAATTCCAACGGCCTGCATTTCCCCCTGGTAAAATTTGATCTGTTTTTTGGCAACGATTTCATCAATCATTTGCCTTGTTTCCTTTATTTTATCGATTTCGACGGCATCATGGTAAAGCAAATGAAAGGACGTGTCATAAATAGCTACTTCTTCCTGAAAAAAGGAATTAGGTGAATTTTTATAGATCAATTGTAAAACCTGTGGCGGAATCTTTGCGTCAACTAATAAATTAGCTTTTATAATTGCGGTATGACGCAAGGAGTTATAATATTCAGTTTCCCTGTTTTCAGAGAATGAATAATAAATTACTAATGCAAAAGCCAGCAACAGTAACGCTACAACGCCTGTAAAAAGAAAAGTTAATTTATTCCGAATCGTCATAGTTTTGCTGATAAAATAAACCCGTGGCCTTGTTTGGTGTGGATGAGTTTATTATCAAAATTTTTATCTACCTTCTTCCGGAGATAGTTAATATAAACATCGATAAAATTGGTTCCCGTATCAAAATGTGTGTCCCAAACTTTTTCAGCGATTTCCGTCCGGGACAGAACCCGCTCACTGTTTTGCATCATATATTCCAGCAGTTTCAGTTCTTTTGGAGTGAGGCTGATGGATTTTCCCGAACGACTCACGGTTTTTGTTTGGTCATTCAACTCCATGTCCGCATATTTTAAAATGTTCGGGTGCAAAACATGTGTGCCAATTTTTCTGTTCATTACTGCCCTGATACGTGCCAAGAGTTCTCTGAAATCAAATGGTTTTACCAGGTAGTCATCTGCTCCTGCGTCAAAGCCTTCCACTTTGTCGTCAGTCGTTCCTAAAGCAGTGAGTAGTATAATTGGTAGCTCTGGTTTCATGCGGCGGACATCTCTGCATACCTCAATTCCACTAACTTGTGGTAAAATGATATCACTTATCATTAAATCATAATCATTTTGTAGTGCCATATTTTTCCCTGTTAGGCCCTCATAAGCAACAATTACTACATAACCCTGTTCTTCCAGGCCCTGTTGCACCAATGTAGCAATGCGTATATCGTCTTCTATAATTAGTATTTTCACGGGTGATAGATAATTTATACAAATTAAAACAATAAATTTATGATAGACTTAGCCTAGTAAATTGTAACCTTATTTAATCGCTTAGGAATTTGTGAAATGATATTTTACAGACGCTCCCATCACGACTTAGTCACAACGCCAGTTCCTCGCCGTTACTCTACACAATTGAAATTTGCTGCTTATCATAAAATTGCTTTTAGATGCTCCCTTATTTATACATTCCTCATTAACAGTATTACAAAGATAGCAACCGCCGCTTAAAAGTAAAGCCATGTAGAGTATCCATTTTAATTTTTTTATTAGCGGCGCTTCGTATTCTAAGAAGCTGTTTAGAAATGTACGACTAAAAGAATAGGTGTTTAGAAGTGGGGAAAAGGCTGTCGCCGATTGCGTGGATAATAACTAATTGTGAATAATAACAAAATAAAACGAGAATTAGAAAAATTTACCGAACAAGTTGATAAATTACTGACTGCTGACGATAGATATATCAAAGCAACCGAGAAAGAATTAGGTCAGTTTTGTGATAGTTGTTTCTTAAATGATGACGAGGTGGAAGTCTACTGTAGAGAAAAGCATATTCCTCTTGATGTAGAAATTGAAGAGTTGGTATGATATTTAATTACTAACGATTTTAGTAAAATATTTTTTTAATTTGATAAGGTTTATACTTCTACATGTGACTATATAATTGTTTAAATTATCATTGAGATAGGGGTTAGGTAAGATCATTACTGGGGATGCTAATATTTCTAAACGCATGAAAGGTAACAAAGGTTAGAATAATAAACCTGAGTTATTATTGCAAGAGTTGTTAAAACAAAAAAAGATTAATGGATATAGATTATGCTATGAAGGAATTGATGGCAAACCAGACATAGCTTTTACAAGGTGGAAAGAAATAGTTGTTTTTAAGCTGGCATATCAATATTGTTTTTGGTGTAAAAAGATTTACACGGATCTCTAAATAGGCTAGTGCATTCGCCTCTCGACTCAAGTCTGTCTAAAAAAGTAACGCTCGTGCCAGTCTCATGGCTTGCACATGGTATTAGCGCTTCTCCTGATGTGCTTTAACTAAATCGCACACAAAATCATTAAAAATCCGATTTAAAAAATCCGCGCTTCATGCTTTTAAATGATGCGGGTACTTTATTCGTATCGTTTCCAGAAAAAGGTGAAATCAAAGCTTTGCGCGAT
>JAYVNR010000294.1:0-2972 GCA_043758305.1 Pedobacter sp.
CAAAAAAATGGAAAAAATTTTAAGAATATAATAGATTGATTGCAAAAAATACAGCTGAATGGCTAACAAGGGTTTGTCTAGTCACGGCTCAAAAATCAACTCCATCAAAAAAACTCATCGCCCGTTCCGGGTTTTTCAATATCTCAAAATATTGGATGTCCCAGGGTTTCCAAAAATTTTCAAGCACCTTGGCATAAGTTTTTTCAGTCCACTCATCAAAAAGCGGCTTGCTGCTAATGCCACGCAATGGCATAGGCTCTATATAAACTGCATCGGGAGTTGGCAAAATGGTATATTCTGGCAGGCGGTTAAAAAGGTAAGCAGAATAGAAAAAACGCCCGCAAAGCTCTTCAAATTGTATTGGCGATAAGGGCTTTCCATTAATTCTATCTAATATTTCTTTATGGTATGTGCCATTAGCGCCATTATCCTGTAGGCAGGCGATGATGCCAAAATCATTCATTCGCAAGGAGCAAACCAAGGTATTGATCTCATCGCGATAGCTAAATGTATCTGGTTCGTTCTGTACCGGAAAAACAAAGATTGACCACGGCAGGGCTCCATCAAATTCTACCGGGCAGATAAGGGATTGTAGCATAAGATGAAAATTCCCGAACTTATGCAATAGCGACTGTGAAAATACAAGCCGCTCGCCAGCCACTGCCTGTTGCCGAATGCCAACAGTAGTTTCATAATAGATCATGCCATAAACCATTTTGGCAACCCATTGAAAAAGCTTAAGCCCATCAAGGTTTTTAACAGCATTGTAACCAGAAGAAAAAGCATCCCTTATTTCATTTTCCAAACTGCTAAGTGCGAGCAAAGCATCCGAAGAAACCGGCACCTTAATATCCTGATAAGTGATTATGCTTTGATCTAAAAGCTTGAAAGGTTTATCGTGAAGCTTATAGGCATCAAGTATCCATTCAGGGAAAACCGTAAGCTTTTCAGAAACCGTTTCCTCGCCGCTTAAAAAACATATATTGTTATTAAATGTGAGCTTTTCGAATGGATTATAAATATTCACGGCCATAAGCACCAAAGGTACACATACTGAAATATGCTTTTTGCGGCAATATTTCGTTATTTCGCAACAATGAAGATAAAAGCCATCCCGTTTGAACTGGAGCTTAAGCATCCGTTTACCATCGCAAAATTTTCGCGTACTTCTACTCCAATTGTGTTGCTGGAGATTTATTATGAAGGGATTATTGGTTATGGGGAAGCATCAATGGTGCCATATATGGGAGAAAGCCCGGAAACCGCATCGGCATTTATTGCCAAAACAGATTTAAGCTGGATAAAATACCCATTCGATTTTGATGAAATTGTAGCTTACTTAGATAGTTTATCGCCCGGCAACCCCAATATAAAAGCCGCAATAGACATTGCCCTGCACGACCTGAAAGGCAAGATGGAAAACAAGCCCTGCTACCAGTTTTTCGACGCAAAACAATCAAACATGCCTGTAACGTCTATCACGATTGGCATTGATACCCCGGAAACAGTCAGGAACAAGGTGCTGGAAGCGGAACCTTGTAAAGTGATAAAAGTAAAGCTTGGGCGAGAAACTGATAAGGAGCTAATACGCACAATACGCAGTGTTACAGATAAGCCTTTATATGTGGATGCAAACCAGGGCTGGGAAATACGGGAAGCTGGCCTTGATATGATTTTCTGGCTACAAGAACAGGGCGTTGTGCTTGTGGAGCAGCCTATGGCGAAGGAAAACAAAAAAGACAATGCATGGATAACAGAGCGAAGCCCAATCCCGATAATTGGTGATGAAGCCGTGCAACGGCTGGCAGATGTGGTAGAAGCAGCCGAAATTTACAATGGAATCAACATGAAGCTGATGAAAAGCGCAGGGATGCACGAAGGCCATAAAATGATTTTAAAAGCAAAACAACTGGGGCTAAAAGTGTTGATTGGGTGCATGAGCGAAACAAGCATTGCAACGTTGGCAGGCGCAGCTTTAGCCCCTCTTTGTGATTGGGCAGATCTGGATGGCCCGTTCCTCACCCGCAATAACCCCTTTAAAAACCCGGAATTTAATGAAGGGAAATGGGTCCTTCAAGATTTGCCTGGCTTGGGGCTACTAAAATAGATGCTGTACTTCCTTAATATTCTGCTCACTTTGGCTCATTTCCTAATAATTGGCTTCAATTTGCTGGGATGGATATGGCTCAAGACCCGAAAATTACATTTAGCCGTAGCCGGAATTACGTTGGCCTGCTGGCTTTTATTAGGCATTTGGTATGGCATAGGCTACTGTCCGCTTACGGACTGGCATTGGCAGGTAAAAGAAAAACTTGGCGAAACCAACCTGCCAGCTTCTTTCATAAAATACGCTGCCGATAGCTTAACAGGCTATAATATTTCGGCTTTGCTGATTGATTATATAACAGGGATAAGCTTTGGGCTTGCAATTTTGGCGAGTTTGTATGTGAATTTTAGGCAGCGAAAAGACAAGTCATCTTGATCTGTTAAGCCTAAGTGAGTAAGTACGCCTTCGACTACGCTAGTATTACAAACCTATAATATTTTACACGTGGAGGCGCAAAGGAGCGGCGGCAGCGATGTAACGGAGAAGAATATCTGACAAAAACTAAGATGCTTCTACTACGCTCAGCATGACAAAATACCAGAAGAAAAGCTAATTAATTGCCTCCAATAATAACGGGTGTATTTTTTCCTCCCATAATCAAGACTTTAGTGTTTGGAGATAGCGCAATTTCTTTTTGTGCTTTTATGCTTTCGTATTGCAGCTGCTTATCGCTCAGCCCGGTTGACAGAATTTTTTGATAGTCGGCAATACCCTGCGCTTCTACACGCTTGCGCTCTGCCTCCTGCTTTTCCTTTTGAAGCACAAAAGTCATTTTCTGCGCATCCTGCTCTGCATTTATTTTAGATTCGATGGTTTTCTTTACAGACTCCGGCAAGGTGATATTACGTACCAGCAATTGCTCAAG
>JAYVNR010000295.1:0-2971 GCA_043758305.1 Pedobacter sp.
CAAAAAAATGGAAAAAATTTTAAGAATATAATAGATTGATTGCAAAAAATACAGCTGAATGGCTAACAAGGGTTTGTCTAGTCACGGCTCAAAAATCAATTCCATCAAAAAAACTCATCGCCCGCTCCGGGTTTTTCAATATTTCAAGATATTGGATGTCCCAGGGCTTCCAGAAATTTTCCAGCACTTTGGCATAGGTTTTTTCAGTCCACTCATCAAAAATCGGCTTGTTGCTAATGCCACGCAAGGGCATAGGCTCTATGTAAACTGCATCGGGAGTGGGGAGGATGGTGTATTCGGGCAGGCGGTTAAAAAGATAAGCCGAATAGAAAAAACGCCCGCAAAGCTCTTCAAATTGTATAGGCGATAAGGGCTTTCCTTTAATTCTATCTACTATTTCTTTATGGTATTCGCCATTAGCGCCATTATCCTGTAAGCAGGCGATTATTCCAAAATCATTCATCCTGAAGGAGCAAACAAGCGTATTGATCTCATCGCGGTAGCTGAAGGTATCTGGTTCATTCTGCACAGGGAAAATAAAGATCGACCATGGCAGGGCTCCGTCAAATTGAACCGGAAGTATGAGCGATTGCAACATGAGGTGAAAATTGCCAAACTTGTGCAATAGCGACTGTGAAAATGTAAGCCGGTCGCCAACAGCGGCCTGCTGTTTAATGCCAACGGTAGTTTCATAATAAATCATGCCGTAAACCATTTTGGCAATCCACTGAAAAAGCGTTTGCTCTGATAGGTTTTTTACAGCATCGTAACCGGAAGAGAAAGTATCCTCTATTTGATTTTCCAAACTGCTAAGTGCGAGCAACACACCGGAGGAAACGGGCACTTCAATATCCTGATAAGTGATTATGCTTTCATCTAAAAGCTTGAAGGGTTTATTGTGAAGCTTATAGGCATCCAGTATCCATTCAGGGAAAACCGTAAGCTTTTCAGAAACCGTTTCCTCGCCGCTTAAAAAACATATTTTGTTATTAAATGTGAGCTTTTCGAATGGATTATAAATATTCACGGCCATAAGCGCCAAAGGTACACATACTGAAATATGCTTTTTGCGGCAATATTTCGTTATTTCGCTAGAATGAAGATTAAAGCCACCCCGTTTGAACTGGAGCTGAAACATCCGTTTACCATCGCTAAATTTTCGCGTACTTCCACTCCAATTATATTGTTGGAGATTTATCATGAAGGGTTAATTGGTTATGGCGAGGCATCGATGGTACCGTACATGGGCGAGAGCTTAGAAACCGCTTCGGCATTTATTGCCAAAACAGATTTAAGCTGGGTAAAATATCCTTTCGATTTTGATGAGATTGTAGCTTACCTAGATAGATTGTCACCGGGCAATCCCAATATTAAAGCCGCAATAGACATTGCCCTGCACGACCTGAAAGGCAAAATGGAAAACAAGCCCTGCTACCAGTTTTTTGGCGCAAAACCATCAAATATGCCTGTTACGTCTATCACGATTGGCATTGATACACCCGAAACAGTCAGGAACAAGGTGCTGGAAGCGGAACCATGCAAAGTAATCAAAGTAAAACTTGGGCGAGAAACTGATAAAGAATTAATAAGCACTATCCGCAGCGTTACAGATAAGCCTTTATATGTAGATGCGAACCAAGGCTGGGAAGTGCGGGAAGCTGGCCTTGAGAAGATATTCTGGCTACAAGAACAGGGAGTTGTGCTTGTGGAGCAGCCTATGGCGAAGGAAAACAAAAAAGACAATGCATGGATAACAGAGCGAAGCCCAATTCCGATAATTGGCGATGAGGCCGTGCAACGGCTGGCAGATGTGGAGGAAGCAGCCGGGATTTATAATGGGATCAACATGAAGCTGATGAAAAGCGCAGGGATGCACGAAGGGCATAAAATGATTTTAAAAGCAAATGAACTGGGGCTAAAAGTGTTGATTGGGTGCATGAGCGAAACAAGCATTGCCACGTTGGCAGGCGCAGCTTTAGCTCCTCTTTGTGATTGGGCAGATCTGGATGGCCCATTCCTCACTCGCAACAACCCCTTTAAAAACCCGGAATTTAATGAGGGGAAATGGGTTCTTGAAGATTTGCCGGGACTGGGGCTACTAAAATAGATGCTGTACTTACTTGATATTCTGCTCACTCTGGCTCATTTGCTAATAATTGGCTTCAATTTGCTGGGATGGATATGGCCTCAAACCAGAAAATTACATTTAGCCGTAGCCGGAATTACGTTGGCCTGCTGGTTTTTATTGGGCATTTGGTATGGGATAGGCTACTGTCCGCTTACGGACTTGCATTGGCAGGTAAAAGAAAAACTTGGCGAAACCAACCTGCCAGCTTCTTTCATAAAATATGCTGCCGATAGCTTAACAGGCAGTGATATTTCAGCTTTGCTGATTGATTACATAACCGGGATAAGCTTTGGGCTTGCGATTTTGGCGAGTTTGTATGTGAATTTTAGGCGGCGAAAAGACAAGTCATCTTGATCTGTAAGCCTAAGTGAGTAATTATGCCTTCGACTACGCTCAGTATGACAAACCTATAAGATTTTCCACGCGGAGGCGCAAAGGAGCGGCGGCAGCGATGTAACGGAGAAGAATATCTGACAAAACTAAGATGCTTCTACTACGCTCAACATGACAAAATACCTGAAGAAAAGCTAATTAATTGCCTCCAATAATAACGGGTGTATTTCTGCCGCCCATAATCAAAACTTTAGTATTTGGAGAAAGCGCAATTTCTTTTTGTGCTTTTATGCTTTCGTATTGCAACTGTTTATCGCTTAGCCCGGTTGACAGAATTTTTTGATAGTCGGCAATACCCTGCGCCTCTACACGCTTGCGCTCTGCCTCCTGCTTTTCTTTTTGGAGCACGAAGGTCATTTTCTGCGCATCCTGCTCTGCATTTATTTTAGATTCGATGGTTTTCTTTACAGACTCCGGCAAGGTGATATTACGTACCAGCAATTGCTCAAG
>JAYVNR010000296.1:0-9230 GCA_043758305.1 Pedobacter sp.
TTTCAGGCAATAAGTATAAAACCTGTTTGCCAGTAGCAATGGCTTCTTCAATAAGGCGGATATAAACCTGTGTTTTGCCAGATGATGTTATGCCATGCAACAAAACAGCGTCTTTTTCAATAAACTGCTTTTTTATTGACAGAAAAGCATCTTGTTGAGCTTTGCTTAAGCTGAAATTCTTAAGCAGTTCTAATTGCTTCTCGCCAATACGGCTTACAACTTTCTCATCCTGAATAAATATTTCTTTATCTAAAAGTGCTTTTAATACAGCAGGGCCAAAGTTGCCCGCTTCTAACAAAGCGCTTTTGGGCACATCGGGCTGATCCCGCTTCAATTTCAAATAGCATAGCAAAGCTTCTAACTGCTTTGGTGCCCGCTCTAAAATTTCAAAAAGCGCTTTCATGCTTGACGGATCGCTGTATTCGGGATTTAGCTTTATATAGGCTTTAACACGTGGCTTATATCGCTCTACAATTTCTTCAGAAATGTGGATTATATTTTTATCAAACAGCGATTTTAATAATGGGAACACAGTTTTTTGCCCAAGCAGCTTGATGATATCGCTTATGCGGAGCTGGGGCTGTATTTCCAGGGCATCTAGTATCAGGTATTGCTTATCATTCAATTCATCCTTATTATAGGTTGCATTTTCAAGAAGAGTAATCCTGGTTTCGCTTGCCAGCTTAAGTGCGGCAGGCAAGGCTGCCTGCATAACTTCGCCTAAACTGCACAGGTAGTAGGCAGCCATCCATTCCCAAAGCCTGAGTTGTTGCGCATTTACAACTGGCTCATTATCCATTATATCAATAATGTATTTTGCTTCGTACAAAGCCGGGGGAACTGTAGAAATGCTATAAATTATAGCGGTATATATTTTGCTTTTCCCAAACTGCACTACAATGCGCTTACCAATAGCCACATCAGCATTTAGCGCTAATGGCACACGATAGGTATACGTTTTAGAAATGGCTAAAGGCAGGATAGCTTCAACAAAAAGGGTTTCACGTTGAACGTGATCCTCATTAAACTCTAACATCCTGTTGTTTTATGGCGCCTGCAAGCAGGAAAGCCCAGCCTAAAATAAGGAACACTCCTCCAATGGGAGTAACCGGGCCCAAAATGCTTGTAGAAACCCCTGTTAAAGAACGTGTTGCCAGTATATATAACGAACCAGAAAAAAGAACTATGCCTAATGCAAAACACACAAAAGCTCTATTTGCCATAGCCTTATTTTCGAGAGCATACCTAGCTAAAAAGAGCATGGCTGCAGTATGATAAAACTGATAGCTTACTGCCGTTTTCCAATTTTCCAAATCGGCAGCGCTTATCTTATCCTTTAGCCCGTGGGCACCAAATGCGCCAAATACTACTGCTACAATCCCTAAAATAGCTGCAGTTATAACAATCCTTCTATTCATGCTTATCCACTAATGCGCTAAATTAATAAACGCAAACCCATTTATCTGGCTTAAAAAGCTAAATTTGTTTGGGTTGCCCGATGAGGAAAATAATAATCTTTATTTCGCTTTTGCTTATCGCCGTAATAGTTATGGCTTCCATGTATTTTTCTACAATTAGCTCACAAACCCGTACTACCGACAAACTTTTATCCTACATACCGAATGATGCAGCCTTTGTTTTTGAGTTTAACAACGATAAATATTTTCGGGATATTTTTAAAGGCTATCAATTGTTCAATGCTGTGCTTGGTAAAAAAGCTTCCGATCAGCTTGCAGCTTTACAAAATATTTTAGGCAGCTCCTCTTTTTCTTCAGCCATTGATGCACAAAACATCTTTTTAACTTTTCATCACGAAGCAAACTCAGAGATAAGCATGCTATGGCTCCTTGCCCTGAATAAAAACAAAAAAGATATTTACAGTGCATTGCTTTCCCAGCATAGTGATTATAGCGCAAGCAAGATAAAAGTTGCCAGCAGAGAAGCGGTTGAAATAAAATTGGCTAAGAACAATCCTTTCTACGTGTACATTGAAGACGGCTCAATTGTTGGAAGCTTTTCAAAATCTCTGCTCCAAAATTCACTAAATCCTGCTAAAGGCAAGATTTCAAAAAGATTTATTACGGAAATAACTTCAGGCAGCCCAAAAGAAAACTCATTATTGAGCGTGTTTATTGATCATCAGGCTGGTCGTGGGTTTTTGTCAAATTTTTTTAAGGGCAAGCTATCTGACCAATCATCGCTCATTAACCAATTGTGCGGCTATTCTACGTTGAGCATGAACTTTAAAAGCAATGCGCTTATGTTCAATGGAATTGCAATCACAGATTCCAGCGCATCAAGCTATTTAAACCTGTTTTTATATCAGCATCCCATTAAAACCACGATAATAAAAGCGCTGCCAGCCTCCACTTCTAATTATATTGCCTTTGGAATATCTGATTACATTGCGTATGATGCCCGGCTAAAAAAACTGTTGGGCAATCGCAATGAATTGAAAAAATTACAAAATCAATTTGCGCTTTTAAAATTAAGTAGCGGCGTTGATATCGACCGGGATATTAAAAAGTTTTTCGGAAATGAGTTTGCCGTTTTTCAATTAGCCGATCAACAAAAGCTCGCAATTATCAAGCTTACAAATGGAACCAATCTGGTAAATCTTTTGAGCCTGATAAGCCAGCCATATTCTGATGAGATAAGCCAGTTTAACAACGCAAATGTTTTCTATTACTGCTTTGGCGATCCTATGCGAAGTTTCCCCAGGCCATTTTATTCCGTTATTGATAATTATATTATCCTTGCCAATTCGCCTTCAACGGTAAAGCAATTTCTTGGTTTTTATAATCAGGACAAGTTTTTGGCAACAACTCCAGAATTTATAGACTTAAACCAGTATATCACAAATCAAAGCACAATTTCATACTTTGCTAATATTAAAAATTCCAGCAGCCAGATCAGTTCTTTGCTAAAGAAACCATTTTCCAATAATTTTAAAGATGATGCGTTTGGTTTAAAAAATCTTTATGCATTTTCCTATCAATGGAGCGCAGATGGTGGGCATTTTTTCACCAACGTATATGCAAGCCTTGCAGATACAGATTCGTTGCAATTGAAATCAAAAAAAGAGTTATGAAGGACAAATTAAAAGCATTTGCATTCGCATCCATTTTATTAATGTCCGTAAACTTACATGCGCAGCAATTTTCACTATACAATACCCGAACCCTGTATGATGCTTTTGAAAATCCGGCGCAGAAAGCATTTAAGGCAGATACCAGCCGCAAGTTTGCCTTTAATTTCTTTGTGCCCAACTTCGGGACAAGTTTTACAGCAGTAGGGGATGCCCAATTGACGGTTAAAACCCTGCTCACCAAACAGGCATACACAGGACAGGGCACTGCTTTAGGCAATGGCAACCCTAACTATATTTCTGTGAACAATAACACCTATCTGATGATGTTTAGGATATTCCGTACGGTTAATTATGATCAGGAAATGGGCTTTGCATGGCAGCTTCGATCGGACACGCAGCTTAAAGCAACAAATGAAACGCTTGCCATTTTTGATGATTATAAACTTTTTCCTGCAAACAGCTATTCAGATATCCTCAATGATAAGGGAAGCAGCCAAACCTATCATCAGTTTGGTTTTACCTATCGGGAAGATTACGACAGGCGGTTAGGGCTCGGGGTGAAACTTAGTTACATAAGTGGCATAGCATACAATAAGCTTGAGATTGATAACTCCTCATTAACCATTAACAGGGAAAAGGATAGTTTTGACCTTTATCTGAAGGGCCAATTCAAGTCTAATTTTTTGTACGATGGAGTAAGCAAGAAACTTTTGTATCCGGGGTTCAAAAATCCTGGATTCTCTATCACGGCAAGCACAACCTATAAACCGGGCAACGGCTGGTATATGTTGGGCAACCTGAAAGATATCGGGCTAATTAAATGGAATAAAACATCATACAGTTATGCCTTTGACCAAACTATAAATAAGGCGACCAGTTCCACACTCGAAAAGAAAATTGACAGTACCATAACAGCAAGTGTTATACAAAAAGGTTACGTGTCACTTCTTAATGGAAAGGCAGAAGTATTGATCAATAAAAATCTTGGAAAATATCAGCCTAACTTCCTTATTTCAAAAAACCTGTTTAACAGAGGCGCTGATATCGGTTTGATGAACAATATTGCTTTTGGAATATTTAATGCCAACGTTTCTGCCGTCTACAATACAAATAACATTTTGCAATTAGGTGGAATGGGAATGATCAAAACTCCCAATTTTGAAATTTTTGCCGGAACGGACCAGATGTTTAAGACTTATTATACTACAAAAGGCATAATTACTTCAAATAATAACTTGGGCAAGGGCTATACCGGAGGATCATTCTATATGGGCTTTGCTATAAAATATGGCCTATCTATGGAACATCCCGCGAACGCAAATGTTATTCCGGGCTTTGAAAAATCAGACGACGGCACTGAACGCCCGGGTTTCTTTAAGAGGATTTTCAGCAAGAAGGCTAAATAATATTTTTCTTTTTAAGTGGAATAAAATCTTTGAGATAAAAAGGCTCAAAATACGCCATATCTTCAAAATCGCTAGATTGGAATTTTTGGAAAGCGGGTTTAGATAAATCCCTCGCAGAGTTTACAAAACCTTCAATTATTTCTGCATTTGGATGAAGTATTACATCTTTGCATTTCTCTGCTCCATCTCCAAAAAACACAATTTTGTAAGTGGTTAGTAAGTCTTCAAAAGATGCTTCATCAATAATTTTAGCCTGCACAGGCAATTTGAGCTCAACATTCTTGTCAAAAAGGGCGGTATAAACTTCCATCCTCCGGGCATCAATCATCGGGCAATACAATCTATCGTTTCTGCTATCCACCGCCGCCTTCCCTGCCGCCATTGCTTCAAGGGTATTCACAGAAATTAAGGGAACATCTAACGCATAGCACAAGCCTTTGGCTGTAGATACGCCTATGCGCAATCCGGTGTATGATCCGGGGCCTTTGCTCACGGCAATAGCATCCAGATCGGAAAAAGCTTTGCCTGTATTTGCCATTACCGCAGCTATAAAAATAGTAAGCTGGCTTGCATGTATGCTTCTTTCATTTAGCTCTTTAAAAGAAAGAACATTGCCATCTAAAGCCAATGCTACAGAGCATGAGGTTGTTGCGGTTTCAAGTTGCAGGATTAGTGGCATCTATTTAATACTTAGTTAGCATTAAGGTACAGGATCATGGCCATGGCTGCCCCAGGGATGGCATTTGCCAATACGTTTAATTGTAAGCAAGCCTCCCCTGAATGGGCCATGCTTTTGAATGGCTTCAACACCATACTGCGAGCACGTAGGTGTAAACCGGCACGACGCCCCTAATAAAGGCGACAATAATAATTGATATAACCTAATCAATGAAATGAATAGCAGTCCTAAAATATTTTTGACTCCCTGCCACAGATCATTCATTGCAAACAGATTTCAGTTTTTCTAATGTGGCTTTAAGCTTGTTCTCGATATAGGCATATTCAACTATCTCCTTGCCCACATAAGTTAATGATAGAAGTATTTGAAACTGCTTTTGTTGAAGGAAAGTATATAAAATAGCCTCTTTGTTAAGGCGATAAGCCTCTCGTATACGGCGTTTTAGCAGATTGCGGTCTACTGCCTTTTTAAACTGGCGCTTTGGTACGCTTATAACAACCTGAGCTGCTATCGGCAATGTTTCTTTAAGGAACACTACCTTAAAAGGGTATAAAAGAAAAGAAGAACGGCTATGAAAGAGCTTTTCTAAAAGCTTTTTGCTGCATAACCGTTCTTCTTTTGTAAAAGTGTACATTTTGAATGATTAGCCTTATGCAGATTTTGCCTGCTTAACCCGCCTTAAAAGCAGATGGGGCTGCTATCAAAACTATGCTTTATGACGACGTTCGTCTGATACGCTGATTTTTCTTCTGCCTTTAGCCCGCCTTGATGCCAGAACCCTTCTTCCGTTTGCAGTGCTCATGCGCTCTCTAAACCCGTGCTTATTTCTACGTTTTCTTTGGGAAGGCTGAAATGTTCTTTTCATGACTATATATTCTATTTGCTTTAAAAAACAAGAGCGCAAATATATGAGCTTTTATTTCAATATCAAAGCCCGGCAGAAAATTATATGGCCTAAATACCAGCAGAAAGTTATAATTTGTAAACATGAAAATAGCAGTTGCCTTTATACTGATGCTTTTATGCTTTCCCGCATTATTTGCACAAGATAGCATGGAAAAGAATTATAAAATTTATGATTTGCAACAAAAATCCATTATCAGTGCCGACGAATTGATTGAGCAGTTAAAAACAGCTAGTGCAATTTTTTTTGGCGAAGAACATAATGATGCGGTAAGCCACTACTTAGAAAGCGTTCTTTTTCAGAAACTTTACCAGAGAAACCCTGGCAAAATTGTGCTTTCTATGGAAATGTTCGAAAGCGATATTCAACCTGTATTGAACGAATATTTGCAAGGGCTGATCAGCGAACGGAATATGATAAAAGAAGCAAGGGCATGGAGCAATTATAAAGATTATAGCCCCTTGATTGAATTTGCTAAAAAGAATAGGCTGGAGGTTATAGCTGCCAATTCGCCTGCAAGATACACCAACATGGTAACCCGCAATGGGCTTTCAAGCCTTGCTTTGCTGAGCAAAAATGCTAAACAGATTATTGCCCCTCTGCCAATTGATACAGCGACAGGAAGATATTATCAAAAATTTTTAGAAACTATGGGCGGCCATTCAGCCATGGGCGGAATGCAAATCTATCAGTCGCAAAATTTATGGGATGCAACAATGGCTTATCACATTGCAGGCTATTTAAAGAAAAACAGGGAAAATGTTTTATTCCACCTTAATGGCCGCTTTCATAGCGATGAAAAGCTTGGCACAGTAGCGCAGCTTAAAAAATATGCGCCAAAACTAACCGTTATGAATATTTCCAGTTTTTCGGATAAAAGTTTTAATAACCCAGATTGGGAAAAATTTACAGGGCTGGCAGATTTTGTAATCATTACTAACCCGGAAATAAAGACCAGTTATTAAGGTTTTTGCGATTTTATTGCATCCCGAATCTCCATAAGCAATTGTTGGTCTGGCGTTGGTGCTGGGGCAACTGTAGGCACAGCTTCCTCTTTGCGCCGCAAAGAATTGATCAGTTTCACCATCATAAAGACAGCGAAGGCAATTATCAGGAACTGAATAATGTTATTGATAAAATTGCCATACTTTACAGAAACTTCAGCAATTTTATTTGCCTCATCAGCCTCCCGCAAAATTGCTTTCATTTTAGAGAAATCAATACCTCCGGTTAGGTAACCAATAGGCGGCATGATAATATCTTCTACAAACGACGTCACGATTTTGCCGAAAGCAGCCCCAATAACAACGCCCACTGCAAGGTCTACTACGTTTCCTTTAATGGCAAACTCTTTAAATTCTTTAATTACTCCCATAATAATTGCGATTTGACGTTTGCGCTAATGTAATAATTTCTGCTTATACAGAACTTTTGAAGTTTTGTCCTGTTTCCTCGTAGATATTAATGTAATTTTGACCATTTTAAGGCAGCATGCTCAGACAAAACCTCCAGCAAAAGTTATTACAAAAGCTATCTCCCCAACAAATTCAGTTTATAAAATTATTACAGGTACCTACAGTTTCGTTAGATACCCGCATTAAGGAAGAGCTGGAAGAAAACCCGGCTTTAGAGGATTTGAGCCTTGCAGACATGAATGATCCGGTGGATGAATATCCCGACAAAGACCCTGAAGAGAATTTTGATAAAGACGAGAGCAACGAAGATTTTGAAGAATTTAATGTTGACGAATATATACAGGAGGATAATATAAACGATTATGGCTCAAAATACGATCATAATGGCGATGATGAAGATGAGCGGAAGGAAATACCAATAGCCATACAAAATTCTTTTTTTGAAAACTTAGAACAACAGCTAAACCTTGTACCCCTTTCTGACAAAGATTTTCATATCGGGTTACAGATTATTGGCAGCCTTGATGATGATGGCTATTTGCGCCGCCCTATAAATTCGCTGGTGGATGATCTTGCTTTTTCGCAAAATGTATTTGCAAACGAGGAAGAAATTTCAGAAATGCTCAAGCTGATCCAGTCTTTCGACCCAGCCGGTGTAGGTGCCCGCGACCTGCAGGAGTGCCTTCTTATCCAGCTTAAAAAACGGGATTCCGGCAACCCTGTCATACAAAAGGCTATTGTTATAGTTGAGGAATATCTGGATGAATTTACCCGAAAGCATTACGATAAACTGGAGCGCCTGTTGAATATGGATTCCGAAGAGCTTAAGGAAGTTATTAATGAAATATTAAAGCTTAACCCAAAGCCTGGCGATGCTAATGCGCAAACCACCAAGCAATTACAGGTAATCCCCGATTTCCACATCACCAACAATGATAGCACACTGATACTGACGCTCAATTCTAAAAACGCTCCAGAACTTCGCGTAAGCCGCTCTTATCAGGATATGTTTGAACATTATGATAAAGCTTCCGCAAAAGACAAAAAGCTAAAAGAGGCTGTGCAATTTGTGAAACAGAAGCTTGATTCGGCCAAGTGGTTTATTGATGCCATTAAACAAAGGCAGCAAACGCTATTAAAAACCATGAATGCCATAATGAATTATCAATACGAGTATTTCATTACCGGCGATGAGCGCAACCTGCGCCCAATGATATTGAAAGATATTGCAGATAAAATCCTGATGGATATTTCTACAGTTTCACGGGTGGCAAATTCCAAATACGTGCAAACAGAATTTGGCACGTTCCTTTTAAAATCGTTTTTCTCTGAAGCTATTCAAACAGAAAGCGGCGAGGAAGTATCAAATAAGGAAGTGAAAAAAATACTGGAAGATTGTATTGGCAATGAAGATAAACGCCGCCCACTTGCCGACGAAAAGCTTACTGACATACTAAAAGAGAAAGGGTATAACATTGCTCGCCGCACTGTTGCCAAATACCGCGAAGCAATGAATATCCCTGTAGCCAGATTAAGAAAAGAGTTATAAAATGTTATTTTACAGAATCTATAGCTTCCTGTTCTTTTAAGCCAGCAATATCATTTTTGTTCTCAAATTTGTCCTTAGTTTCTTCAAACGACTCAAAAATGTTGTTGATTATGTCAATAACATCTGCGGCATTTTGGTGCATATCTGGAAGTTTCGCATCAAGCGTTTTATTTCCCAATTCCATAT
>JAYVNR010000297.1:0-2948 GCA_043758305.1 Pedobacter sp.
TGGGCTTTAGAAAATTTTTAGCGCAAAAGCCTTCTATGCCAGCATCTGTTTTTATATAGTACCAATCATTATACATTCGTTTTATTAATTGTACAGTTGAATTATGTTCTGCTTTGCCAACAATTTCAAATTCAGTTCCGGGGCCTTGACGGATATTCAGGTTTGATTCTGAAGTTGCTACCAACATTTTCAGGTTTTGAGAAGTAAGATCTTCCATTTCGAATAAATTTACAACCTGAGTTACGCCCGGGGATGATTTTAATACCGAAACTGCCTTTTCTGCGGTTTCCATATCTGGAACAGTTCCCCATACGGTGAGAATGCCATTTTCATTTACAGCTTTTAGGCTTGCAATAGAAATATTGTTCCTTTGTAAAATAGATGTATACTCATTTACAATCTGCTGATTGATCGCAGCTTTGTTCACATTATCAAATAATCCCATTTTAGTTGGTTTTAGCAGTACATGTAACTTTATTCCCGTTGTTTAGCAGCACCAGCTTATCATCGCTAAGCTTATCGATAACATAAACAGAACTCCCCTTCCCTGCTTCAGAAATAGTAGAAAGGTTCTTGCCATCTTTATCAAGTGTGTACGTTCCCTGATCTGCACCAATGCCACCGCTGCTTGTGTAATGGCCATCGGCTGTAAAAACCATTTCAGAACCTGCAAGCATTTTAGTTTTTACAGAATCCTGCAGATCGCTATTGGTTTCAATATCGCTTACTGCCCATGCCTTAACCAATTTTTTAGTTGGCTGGCTACAATAGGCCATCATGAACAATACCATGCATGCTGTTATACAGCGTATTTTAGAATTTTTCATAGATAAAATTTTGAATTTAAGAACCTAACAATCTCTGGTTTAAGATTGTTTTAAAGCAGGCATTATGATCCTGCCAAAGGAAAACCTATTGCACATTTCATTGTTAATCTCCATACTTAAATTCATATAAATGCCAAATCGTATATTGATAGTTGATAATGACAATGTAATTCTTGACATGATGAAGGATGCCCTAACACAGGAAAACTACATTATCAATGCTGTCAATTCTGTAAGCAGGATTTTTGAGATTATCCAAGAATTTAAACCGGAGCTTGTATTGATTGACTATATTTTGGACGATATTAATGGCGGGGAAATTTGCCATCAGATAAAAAACAATCCGGTAACAAGCAGTATTCCGGTAATCATAATTTCGGGGCATCCCAGAGTATTAAATTCTTTGGGTACATACGGATCTGATGCGATATTAGAGAAACCCTTCGATTTAACTGATTTGTTCGAGATTGTGAAAAAATTCCTGCCCACCAGTATCATTGGTTAATTATCCTGAAAATTCCATCTCTGCCATTTCGTTATTGCTAACCTTCTAAATATTTATTAAGGTTTCCCTATATTTACAGAGTTAATATATGGATCAAAAAGAGGAATCATTGAAGGCACTATTTTGTGTGCCCGATCTTACAGGTTTTACACAGCTAATTGCCACTGCCGATATTTCTTTCAGCAAAGAAATTATACCAACATTGCTACGTAAATTGATAGATGCAAATATTTTAAATCTAAATATTGCAGAAATTGAGGGCGATGCTATCTTTTTTTACCGCACAGGCAGGCTCCCGGCAGCAAAACTAATTGTTAAACAATGCCATGTTTTTTACAAGGCCTTTGCAGATTATATTTTACAGATAAAAAAAACACACCCGGAATATTATCAAAAACATCTCTCCGATGGGGAATTAGGCCTCAAAATAATTATTCATTATGGTGATGTTAGCACTGCAAATATAAAAGGCCGCACCAAGCTGCTTGGGCAGGATGTAATTATAGCACATAAACTGCTGAAAAATAAGATCAAAGACAGCGAATACATTTTGTTCACAGAGAACTATCTAAAAAAGATTCGCAGCACCAATGCCGAAGCTCTTTTTAGCTGGGCCAAGTTTAAAGAAGGCTCTGAAAGCTATGATTTTATTGGAGAAGTAAAATACAAGTATATTAAGCTTTACAGCCATCCCACAGTTTAAGAGGAAGCAATTACAATTCCAATAAACCCTACCGCACATAATACCATCCCTACCATAAATATATTGTAAGACCATCTTAGCAGCATATATTTTTTTACCAGTACAGAACCAAGGTGATATAAGTCAATAGTCATACTGTCGTATAGCTCTCCGTTATCATCTTTTAAATATTTTATCTTGTCTATAAATTCCTTAAGCTGCAATTGAGCAAAATTGCCAAAAAATAGCACACTGCTGGTTTTACTTGCCAACTCGAATTTGTGTTTTGATGTTATGGATGGCCGTGCCGATATAATTGCAAACACCACTGATAATAGGCTGGAAATAAGCAATACTGCCATGGGGAAAACAAAACGAATATGGGTAAATCCAGCGTTGCCAGAAAAAGTATAGCCAGAACCAAATAGCGTTATAACAATGGAAATAATGATTGTATTTATATTGATCATTATGTGCGCTTTGTTATCAGCAATTGATGTTAAATTGATGTGATATGAATATACTGACCTGTACAACGTTTCAATTCCACGGCTTGGCTTTGGCACCTTGTTTTCTGTGCTTTTATTGAGCTTGCTTTCAAGCTTAATCTTTTCGACCTTTAGCAGCTCTATCCGCTCTCGCTGCATCCTGATATTTACTTCCCGCTGGTCATCGTATTTAGATAAAGCTTCCTCTGTTTTAAAAGATGTGTTAAGCAAAAAATCCAACTGCAGTTCTGCCCACTCACTGTTGCTATATATTTTATTCAAAGCCCGTTCCCATTCAATCCTGATAAGTTCTGCCCGTTCATTAAATTTCTTTTTGCCAACGCTTATATAATCAGCATCATGCAAAATTTCCTGCAAGGTGCCATCGGGCTTATTTCCTGCTTTAGTAGATAATATCAGGGACTCGATTTCTGCTATATCTTCAA
>JAYVNR010000298.1:0-2930 GCA_043758305.1 Pedobacter sp.
CCATACGGGGAAGAGGTAAACGTTATTTTCTTTGGCAAGATTTATCAAATCCACAACTTCATTAGATTTAAAAGCTACAGGTTTCTCTATTAAAACATGCCTGCCAGCCTTAAGGCATTGTTCAGCGTGCGAAGCATGCAGGCCGTTAGGAGTGGCTACAATTATAATGTCGCAATTTTTGTCATGGTTTAGAAAATCTGAAAGGCTTGAATAAATATCAACGGCATTAACTTCACTAAACTCTTTTTGAAGTTGAGTATCTATTAAAGCACACAATTGTGCTTGCGGCAATTCTTTTATAACCTCGGCATACCTTTTACCAATATTGCCAAACCCAAGTATGGCAAAGCGTATCTTATCTTCCATCTATGATCCCAGTATCTTCTTGCAACAAATATTTTCTATTCTCTTCTATACAAAACGCCTCTCCGTTGGCAAAATTAAGCCTGATGCCGGTTTTACTTACCCATCCATGCTGCCTTGCAGGATTACCGTAATAAAGTGCATACCCCGGAACATCGCTCGTGATAACTGCGCCTGCACCAATCATTGCATATGCGCCAATTATATTTCCACAAATTATAGTGCTGTTAGCGCCTATCGAAGCTCCTTTGCTTATAGTTGTTGTTTTATATTCCTCTTTTCGTTCAATAAAGCTCCTAGGATTAATAACATTCGTAAAAACCACAGAAGGGCCTATAAACACATCGTCTTCGCACGTTACACCTGTATAAACCGACACATTGTTCTGAATTTTAACATTGTTGCCAATCATTACATTATTGCCGATAAATACATTTTGACCTATAATGCAATTTTCACCAATTCTTGCACCCGGCATAATGTGCGTAAAGTGCCAAATCCGTGTGCCTTTACCAATAGAACATCCTTCGTCTAATATAGCTGTAGGATGGATTAAATCTTCGTTCATTTATTAAAAAAATTGCAAACCGTTTCTGCAATGTACGCTCTCTGCTCCTTGCTTAATTCTGCATATACGGGCAGGGCAAGAGTTGTTTTGCAAATATCTTCTGATACGGGAAATTCAGATAGAGGATCATTAAACTTGCTATAAGCAGGTTGCAGATGCAAAGGCTTGGGGTAATAAATGGCACTTGCAATGTTAGCTGCAGATAGTGCTTTTTGTAAATTATCGCGAACAGTATTAGAGCGAAGCTTAATAATATATTGATGAAAAATATGGGTTGATACTGAAGCCCTCACGGGAGTTTTTATTTCATCGATATCTTTCAATGCTGAATTATAAAACTCTGCAATTTCTCTTCGCCGGGCATTATACTTATCTAATAACGCCAGTTTTGCAGCTAAAATAGCTGCTTGAAGCTCATCCAAGCGAGAGTTTATACCAACTCTTTCATAAATATACTTATGGGATTGGCCATGAGAAGCAAAAGATTTTATCTTTTCAGCCAACAAATCATCATTTGTTAATACTGCGCCCCCATCGCCAAAGCAGCCCAGGTTTTTGGTTGGGAAAAATGATGTGCAGCCAATATGCCCCATTGCTCCGGAAAACAGTTCAATTTCCCCTTTAAAAACACCCTTGGAGCCAAGAGATTGCGCCGCATCTTCGATTACATACAAGCCATGTTTTTTTGCTATGGCTAAAATAGTTTCCATATCAGCATTCTGGCCAAATAATTGTACAGGGATAATAGCTTTAGTTTTCGATGTGATAACGCTTTCAAGCTGATTTTCATTTAACAGAAAAGTATCAGGATCCACATCTATAAAAACTGGTTTCAGCTGTAACAGCACCAAAGCTTCTAGTGGAGAAACATATCCAAATGCAGGGACAATAACTTCATCGCCGGGATTAAGCTCTAAAGCCATTAGCGCAATTTGCAAGGCATCTGTGCCATTTGCGCATGGGATAACATGTTTAACCCCTAAATATTCTGAAAGAGAATCTGAAAATGCTTTAACCTCTTGGCCATTAATGAAAATTCCGCTTTCCAAACAACGCTTTATGGCAGCGTCAATCTCAGCTTTTAAATTTAAATACTGAGATTTTAAATCTGCAAAAGGGATAGATTCCATAAAATATGGCAGCAGGGATTGCGCTATTTATGTTTAAGCAACCGCAACAAATATTGGCCGTAACCACTTTTAATCAACGGGGCGGCAACCTCTGCCAGTCCGTCATCCGAAATGAAGCCCATCCTGTAAGCCACTTCTTCTATACAACCAATTTTCAAGCCCTGGCGCTCTTCAATTACCTGAACAAATTGGCCAGCTTGCATCAATGAATTAAAGGTGCCGGTATCAAGCCATGCTGTGCCCCGGCTCAAAACCCCAACTTTAAGTTTCCCACGTTTAAGATATTCTTTATTAATATCTGTAATTTCATATTCGCCCCTGGTCGACGGCTTAATATTTTTAGCTATTTCTACAACCGAGTTATCATAAAAATACAAACCAGGCACTGCATAGTTTGATTTTGGATCCTGTGGTTTTTCTTCGATAGAAATAGCATGGTTATTCTCATCAAATTCTACCACCCCATATCTTTCAGGGTCTGAAACGGGATATGCGAACACAACTCCTCCATCAGGTTCTTTCAGATCGCGAAAAAGGTGCGATAGCCCATCCCCATAGAAGATATTATCGCCCAGCACCAATGCAACACTATCATTCCCAATAAAGCCTTCGCCTATTACAAATGCTTGGGCCAGCCCATTTGGCACTTCTTGTACAGCATAAGAAAATTTGCAGCCAAGCTTGTTCCCATCGCCTAAAAGCTTTTCAAAATTTGGCAGATCGTGGGGCGTGGAAATAATCAGCACTTCCTGAATACCGGCTAACATTAATATGGAAAGCGGATAGTAAATCATCGGTTTATCATAAACCGGCATCATTTGTTTGCTTGTAGCTAATGTGAGGGGATGCAACCTTGTGCCCGAACCGCC
>JAYVNR010000299.1:0-2927 GCA_043758305.1 Pedobacter sp.
CCATACGGGGAAGAGGTAAACGTTATTTTCTTTGGCAAGATTTATCAAATCCACAACTTCATTAGATTTAAAAGCTACAGGTTTCTCTATTAAAACATGTCTGCCAGCCTTAAGGCATTGTTCAGCGTGCGAAGCATGCAGGCCGTTAGGAGTGGCTACAATTATAATGTCGCAATGTTTGTCATGGTTTAGAAAATCTGAAAGGCTTGAATAAATATCAACGGCATTAACTTCACTAAACTCTTTTTGAAGTTCAGTATCTATCAAAGCACACAGTTGTGATTGCGGCAATTCTTTTATAACCTCGGCATACCTTTTGCCAATATTGCCATAACCAAGTATGGCAAAATGTATCTTATCATTCATCTATTATCACGTTCCCTTCTTGCAACAAATATTTCATGTTTTCTTCCACACAAAAAGCTTCTCCATTTACAAAATCTAGCTTAATCCCTGCTTTGCTCACCCATCTGTGCTGTCTTGCGGGATTTCCGTAACAGAGTGCATGCCCCGGAACATCGCCCGTAACAACTGCACCTGCACCAATCATTGCATAAGAGCCGATTATATTTCCACAAACTATAGTGCTGTTAGCGCCTATCGTAGCTCCTTTGCTTATAGTTGTTGGTTTAAATTCCTCTTTTCGTTCAATAAAGCTCCTCGGATTAATAACATTCGTAAAGACAACGGAAGGCCCTATAAACACATCGTCTTCGCACGTTACACCTGTATAAACTGAAACATTATTCTGAATTTTAACATTATTGCCAATCTTTACATTATTGCCGATAAACACATTTTGCCCTATAATGCAATTTTCTCCAATTTTTGCACCGGGCATAATGTGCGAAAAGTGCCAAATCCGTGTGCCGTTACCAATAAAGCATCCTTCGTCTAATATAGCTGTAGGATGGATTAGTTCTTCGTTCATTTATTAAAAAAATTGAAAACCGTTTCTGCAATATACGCTGTCTGCTCATTGCTTAATTCTGAATATACGGGCAGGGCAAGAGTTGTTTTACAAATATCTTCTGATACAGGAAATTCAGACAAAGGATCATTAAACCGGCTATAAGCCTTTTGCAGGTGCAAAGGCAGGGGGTAATAAATGGCAGTTGCTATGTTATCTGCAGATAGTGCTTTTTGTAAATTATCACGAACCTCATTGGAGCGAAGTTTAATAATGTACTGATGAAAAATATGGGTTGATACTGAAGTCCTCACGGGAGTTTTTATTTCATCGATATTTTCAAATTCTGCATTATAAAAATCTGCGATTTCTCTTCTCCGGGCATTGTAATTATCTAAATAAGGGAGCTTAACAGATAATATTGCAGCCTGAACAGCATCCAAGCGGGAGTTTATACCAACTCTTTCATATATATATTTCTGTGATTGGCCGTGCGATGCAAAAGATCTTATCTTTTCAGCCAACAAATCATCATTTGTAAATACTGCACCCCCATCGCCAAAGCAGCCTAGGTTTTTGGTTGGGAAAAATGATGTGCAGCCAATATGCCCCATTGTACCAGATTGCTGATTCTTCCCATGTAAAATACCGATAGAGCCAAGGGATTGTGCAGCATCTTCGATTACATACAAGCCATTCTTTTCTGCTATTGCTAAAATAGTTTCCATATCAGCATTCTGGCCAAATAGCTGGATAGGAATTATAGCTTTAGTTTTCGATGTGATAACGCTTTCCAGCTGATTTTCATCTAACAGAAAAGTATCAGGATCCACATCTATAAAAACCGGTTTAAGCTGTAACAGCACCAAAGCTTCTAGTGGAGAAACATATCCGAATGCAGGGACAATAACTTCATCGCCGGGATTTAGCTCTAAAGCCATTAGCGCAATTTGCAAGGCATCTGTGCCATTTGCGCATGGGATTACATGTTTAACCCCTAAATATTTTGAAAGAGAATCTGAAAAGGCTTTGACTACCGGGCCATTAATAAAAACGCCGTTCTCCAAACAACGCTTTATGGCAGCATCAATCTCAGCTTTTAAATTAAAATACTGAGATTTTAAATCTGCAAAGTGTATAGATTCCATAAAAATGGGGTAGTAATGTTGCGCTATTTGTGTTTCAGCAAACGCAACAAATATTGGCCGTAACCGCTTTTAATCAACGGGGCGGCAACTTCTGCAAGCTCGTCATCAGAAATGAAGCCCATCCTGTAGGCAACTTCTTCTATACAACCGATTTTCAGGCCCTGGCGCTCTTCTATTACCTGTACAAATTGGCCAGCCTGCATTAATGAGTTAAAGGTGCCGGTATCAAGCCATGCTGTGCCACGGCTCAAAACCCCAACTTTGAGTTTCCCACGTTTAAGATATTCTTTATTAATATCGGTAATTTCATATTCGCCCCTAGGCGATGGCTTAATATTTTTAGCTATTTCTACAACCGAGTTATCATAAAAATACAAACCTGGCACTGCATAGTTTGATTTAGGATCTTTTGGTTTTTCTTCGATAGAAATAGCGTGATTATTCTCATCAAATTCTACCACCCCATATCTTTCTGGGTCTGAAACAGGGTATGCAAACACAACTCCCCCATCAGGCTCTTTGAGGTCGCGGAAAAGGTGCGATAGCCCATCCCCATAGAAGATATTATCGCCTAAAACCAGTGCAACAGTATCAGTGCCAATAAATTCTGCACCAATAACAAATGCTTGTGCCAAACCATTGGGCACTTCTTGCACAGCGTAAGAGAATTTGCAGCCAAGCTTATTCCCATCGCCTAAAAGCTTTTCAAAATTTGGCAGGTCATGGGGCGTGGAAATAATCAGCACTTCCTGAATACCGGCTAACATTAAAATGGAAAGCGGATAGTAAATCATCGGTTTATCATAAACCGGCATCATTTGTTTGCTTGTAGCTAATGTGAGGGGATGCAACCTTGTGCCCGAACCGCC
>JAYVNR010000300.1:0-2913 GCA_043758305.1 Pedobacter sp.
GTTCAACTACGAGCTTTTTAACTGCAACAACTTTAATATACGCTATTGGAGCTGGAATTACCGCGGCTGCTGGCACCAGACTTGCCCTCCAATTGTTCCTCGTTAAGAGATTTAAATTGTACTCATTCCAATTACAAGACCCTTAAGAGCCCTGTATCAGTATTTATTGTCACTACCTCCCCGAATTGGGATTGGGTAATTTGCGCGCCTGCTGCCTTCCTTGGATGTGGTAGCCGTTTCTCAGGCTCCCTCTCCGGAATAGAACCCTAATTCCCCGTTACCCGTTGATACCATGGTAGGCCACTATCCTACCATCGAAAGTTGATAGGGCAGAAATTTGAATGAAATATCATTAAGCACAAGGCTATGAGATCCGTAAGTTATCAGGAATCACCAAATAAACCCGTAAACGGGCGTTGGTCTTTAATCTAATAAATACGCCCTTTTCCGAAGTCAAGGGCTTTCGCATGTATTAGCTCTAGAATTACCACGGTTATCCAAGTAGTAAGACACTATCAAATAAACGATAACTGATTTAATGAGCCATTCGCAGTTTTATCTTATGAACAAATGTTTATACTTAGACATGCATGGCTTAATCTTTGAGACAAGCATATGACTACTGGCAGAATCAACCAGGTAACTATCTTTATTAGACTATTTCACAACAGTCTAACATACCTGCCGTGTAGGCAAGGAATAGTTGAAGATGACAGAAATTGTACAAATTTGCTGTCGCAATAGAGTGATACTGTGCTTGCACAAAATTCTCTATTGGATTCTAATTGCCCCGACTGAATTCCCAAAAATGACTTCCATTACAGCTCTATAGAGCAAGCGCTTTCTAGGCTGTAATATGGTCTTCTCAGTAAGAGATGCCTTTTGCTGATCACACTGTTAAGCGGCTATCAGTTTAGGTTGGCTCTTGATTCTGTTTGTTTAATAATGGCAATGTGCCAAAAGTCCACAAATTTCATCCTAGCCTGCTTTCAAGATGCAGGTCTTATAGATTACCTTCAAACAAGATACTGTGCTATTATGCACACCTCGTCAGAAGGTAATTTAGAATAAAGCGTCCTCTAGGAGCGGGAGGTGCGTGGGTACCACTAACGCCTTTGCTTCAGGTAGGAGCTCAACAGCTATGGAACAGGTTCTTTGATATGTCAACTTCTCATAATGACGGCTAGCTAAGAGACCTTGAGAGTCAATTCCTAGACCGCCTGCAGTGTCAGGCAAGTTTGATTTTCAGGAGTATAATCTCTTTTGAAAAGCAATACCTGTAGTAACTGCCTCCCGCCAAAGGCAAGCCTTAGGGACAGGGTGCATTCCGGAGGGTAACTCTGGATTAAATGAGGACACAAGATCTGTGATCAAAAATGACTGCAGATGCAGTGCCTAGTAGATTCCTCAAGCCTTGCGACACAGCTTTTAGCGTGCCTGCAGAGGCTGAGTGGTGAGAGAGGCAGTTTACTAGAGGGGTAAGTGGTCTGCCTGAGGCAAGCTTGATCAGGAGGGCCATATTTCAGGCTTTTGCCTTTCGGCATCTCATCTTGCGCTTGCCTTATTATGTCCAACTTTTTGAACCTCACTGCCTCTCTCATATACCCACCGGGCATGGTTTGTTTCGATTTTCGTATATATACACCTTGGGCTGGATTTCAATATTTCGAAAATTTATGAGGGCGGATTTTTGTACTGTTTCCTACAAAAGTGCCTCCAATTTCCCGCAGCACTTTTCTACCATTTACTTGCCTCTGAATACACATATCTTACTAGAGCACGGAGTTGCTCCCTACCTACCTTATATAAATTGTTAGAAATGTAGATATCTATAGTTTAATTACACAAAGACATCTTTCTCCTGCAATTAAGATTACTCCTGGTGGATAATAAGAGACTCTTTTAAGTTGAAAGAGATAAACCTAGATTTTGGGTACCAGCTAGAAAGTCAAGAACTCCAGCTACAAGTATCAGAAAAAGCACTTTTCTAGATATTCAGATTGATTTTTTGAGGAGAGAACTATTTTCAACAACATACAAAACTGAGAATTGCTGGTAAGAGTCTCCAAGCAAGAAGTTGACATATGAAGTAGCAAGCAAATAAGTTCCCTTTGCTTTCCTGAACCGTAACTTTACAGGTTTAACATATGTTCCCCAGGCTCTCTTTTTCAGCAATGAAAAGTTTCAAGCAAATAGAGGTTTAAAACAAAGTAGGTTAGGTAAGATTTAGACTCAGAGTTGGGTAATCTTTAAGCAGGCACATGAGGTATGAGATTTAGTTGGATTTTGGAGCAATCCAAGTGGTGATGTTCAGAAACTACAATTATTGCCACAGATTACAATGTTGAGATAGTTTCTGTTTTGTGGATCTACCTAATTCACCGAGAGGGATTTTATGGCAATCAACTGTGGAAAAAATTTGGGAATTTTGCAAGAAATGCTTGGAACATTGGAAACCGAATTTTCAAACATGCCAGCTTACCCGCAGAATCGGATTTTGCAGATTCTCAGCTCACCCGCAGAAGCGGATTTTGCAGAATCCCAACTCACCCGGAGAATCGGATTTTGCAGATTCTCAGCTTACCCGGAGAATCGGATTTTGCAGATTCCTAGCTTACCCGGAGAATCGGATTTTGCAGATTCTCAGCTTACCCGGAGAATCGGATTTTGCAGATTCTCAGCTTACCCGGAGAATCGGATTTTGCAGAACTCCAACTTACCCGGAGAATCGGATTTTGCAGATTCTCAGCTTACCCGGAGAATCGGATTTTGCAGAATTCCAACTTACCCGGAGAATCCGATTTTTAATACTCCGCAACACATTGAGATTGATGATGATTGCTGTACCACAAGAAGTCTCTATTTTGTGCCTACTGACCCCCCCCTCTCCCACCCTTCCTACACACCAGCCCC
>JAYVNR010000301.1:0-9068 GCA_043758305.1 Pedobacter sp.
TGCAACCGGTTCTCCGCTAATCATGCTCTCATCTACATACGAGCTCCCTTCATACACTTCCCCGTCAACTGGTATTTTCTCGCCCGAGCGCACCAGAATTTTATCGCCTATACCCACATCGCTTACGGCTATTTCCTTTTCTCCGGAAGGGGTTATGATCCATACTGTTTTGGGCTGTAGCCCGATAAGCTTTTTTATAGCCGAAGAAGTATTTGATTTTGCCTGCTCTTCAAGCAATTTCCCGAGCAGTATGAACACAATAACTACCGCCGCCGCTTCGAAATACACATTTGCTTCCAAGCCCCTGTTGAGCCAGAATTGGGGGTATAAGGTGTTAAAAGTGCTGAACAAATAGGCTATGCCGGTGCTTAAAGCTACCAATGTATCCATATTGGCCTTGCCGAACCGTGCCTGCTTAAACGCATTTATAAAAAAATCTCTCCCAAAATAAAACACCACCGGACTCGCCAGCACTAGCATATAATAGTTTGCGTAAAGTAGCTTGTGCATAAAAAACATCCCGATCAAAACTAGCGGAAGGCTTAATGCCGCAGCAGCTATGGTCCGCTTTTTAAGCGATAAATAATGTTGCTGCAAAGCTTTTTCCTGATCTTCGCTTGCGTTCTTGCTGTCAACAATAAGGTTGTACCCAATAGATTGTACTGCTTTAAGAATAGATTCAGGTTTAATTATTTCGGGATGGAAGCTTACTTTTAACGATTGTGCCGCATAATTCACTTCAGCTTTTTCTACTCCTGCTTGCGAGGCTACAATTGTTTCTACGCTTATGGCGCATGAAGCACAGCTCATTCCTAAAACAGGAAAATTTTCGGTTCGTACAGATTCTGAATTAGCCATGCACAAAAGTAAAGGGGTGTGCTATGAATTGTATTACATTATTAGGCGCAAAATTTGTATGATTTGGAGCAGCCCAACCCGTTTATACAGCCCAACTATTAGCTGACAAATGGTATTTGAATTTTCACGAATTAGAGGGGAATATTAAATTTTAAAAGTTACTGGGCTGATGAAGGCATTGCATAGCCTTTATCAATCCAGTCGGTTTTAATGTTTGTTGAAAGGTTCAGCAACTTTGCATTCCTGAAGCCCAACTGTTTGGCCAAAGCAAATGCAGGGCGGATATTAGGGCATTTCTCAAAAGGGCAGCATCCGCAATACACTACAATTGGAGTGCCTTTTGGCAAACCCGACAAAGCTTTCCTGAATTTCAATAAATTGGCAGTATCACGGGCAGCACCTACATGCCTGGCGTCTTTTATATCGTTAACAAAACCAATATTGAAGATTACCGGTTTTCGAACTTTCGGGCTGGTAAGAAGCTCATTTAAAGCAGCTGGCTGCATAAGCTGAGACTCTTTCCAGGGATTCTGCCCATTCAATAAGGAGGGTTTTGATGGGGCGGTTTGCGCTTGAGCGATGTTTGCCGCCATCACGAAGGAAACTGCACATACTGCTACCCACTTCAGGTTTCTTTTCATGTTTGATTTAATATGCTGTTAGTTAATATAATCTGCGATTTTAGTGCTTAAATCGTAAACAGTTGTTTTTGGTAAATATTGTTGGACAATACTGCTTCCGGCTGCACTTCGGTATCCTCCGGCACAATGTACAACAATAGGTTTTTTATGAGGTATTTCAGCAAGCCTTTCTCGTAACTCTGGCAGCGGAATATTTATTGCAGACACAAAACCAGGCTTTTCTTTCACTTCCAAAAGATTTCTTAAATCAATTATTGTATATTTTTCCTCATTATCGCTAAAATCTTCAATATCTATTTCGGGTGATACTTTATCTGCGTTTTCAATCACAAATCCTTCTTTTATAAATGCTTCATAACCAATTTTTGCGGCACGCATTATTAACTCCTTTAGCACAACTCCGGTTTGTGCTGCCAGAAAAAAGTATTCTCCGGGGGTTATAATACTGCCCAACCAGGTTTCAAATTTTCCATCAGCCATAATATTGATCGAATTGGGCAAATGCCCCTGCCTGAATTTTTCGGCAGGGCGTGAATCAACAACCACAACAGTGCTATCTAATTCTTCTGCATCCTGCCGGGAGTTTATAGGATTTCTAATGTTAACATTTTCAATAGCCTCCAAAAGGTTACCAGCACCGTCTTTGTTCAGCTCTACATTATATGAAAAATATTTCGGCACAAAAGGCTGATCTTCTGTTAGTGCCTGTATAAATGCATTTTCGCTCATTTCTTGCAATGCCCAATTGCTGATTTTCTCAGCTCCAATAGTGCTTCGGTTTGCATCGCTAAGGGCTTTGCCACATAATGTACCAGCGCCATGAGCGGGGTAAACCCAAACTACAGCCCCTAACTTCATTAATTTATCACGCAGGGAATGTAACATCTGCTTAGCCAGTTCTTCTCGCTTTGCGGTAATGTTTCCTATATTTTCACGGAGGTCTGGGCGCCCACAATCACCAATAAAAAGCGTATCTCCGGTAAAAACTGCTGCTTCTTTTCCATCATTTTGCAAAAGAATGCAAATGCTATCTGGAGAATGGCCTGGAGTATTGAGGCTACTTAATTTTACTTTTCCAACTTCAATTATATCGCCTTCATCGAAAGATTTATGAGGATAAGCCGCAGCCAACAATTTGGAACAATAAATTGTTGCGCCTGTCCGCTTGTATAATTCCAGATGCCCGCTCACAAAATCGGCATGAGGATGTGTTTCTATTATTGCAATTATTTTTGCTCCATTTTCACGGGCAAAATCCATATATATGCTAACATCTCTTGTTGGGTCTATAAGAACTATTTCCGCGGTGTCTTCGCTTAATACAGCATAGGAATAGTGCGAAAGGCTCTTATCTTCAAATTGTTCAATCTTCATATTATAAATTTCTGAATGCAAATGCAACTCAATTTGTTTTTGTGAAAGGGTGTTCTATACATTTACATTTAGTGTGGCAGCATGTCACGGAAACGCCCATAAACCCAGGTTCCTAAAATTGCACTTACCAGCGTCATTATAACCACCAAGAAACCGCTGCCTATTTGCGCAAATAAGGGTCCCGGGCAGGCACCTGTTATAGCCCATCCAAAACCAAATATTAAGCCTCCATACACATTGCCCCAATGGAATTGTTTAACAGGGATATTTACGTTTTCTCCCTCTAATGTTTTTAATTTCAGCTTTTTAATTAGAATTACCGAAACCATGCCTACAATAATAGCACTGCCGATTATTCCGTACATATGGAAAGATTGAAAGTGGAACATTTCCTGTATCCTGAACCACGAAACAACCTGCGATTTTATTAGCACGATACCAAAAAGCACACCTAGCAATAGATATTTGAAATTTTTCATACAGATTATAGTTTTAATAAATAGGGCAAAACCAGCCATGTCATACCAAGGCCTCCAATCATAAAACAACAGGTAGCAACAAGAGAAGGCCATTGCAGAGTTGAAATTCCCATAATAGCATGGCCGGAAGTACAACCGCCCGCATACCGGGTACCAAAACCAACTAAAAAGCCTCCTGCTACAGTAAATATGAATCCCCGAAAGGTAAAAATGGCTTCAAAGCTGAACAAATCTGAAGGAAGGAGCCCGGTAAAATCTTTTATCCCCTGTTCTTTTAATAGTGCTGCCGTTGCCGGATTAATATCTACTGGTGCCACAGCAGTCAGGAAATACGTTGCGATAAAGCCACCCATTAATATCCCCGCAATAAAAAGCAAGTTCCAGTTTTGCCTTTTCCAGTCGTATTTGAAAAATGAGATTTCCATAGGGAAACACGCTGCACAAATATGCCTGAGCGAAGATGAAATACCAAAAGCCTTATTGCCAATTAAAAGCAAGGCCGGTACAAAAAGGCCAATTAGCGGACCGGCAATATACCAGGGCCAGGGTTGTTTCAATATTTCTATCATCTGTATCAAATAAATTCTGTTACTAATATTACGATGCCAATGAGCAGCACAAACCACCCAAAAGCGGGCTTTAACTTTGTTTCTTGGATATTTTTACTTAAAAGGCTACCTACAATTATCCCTCCAATAGCAAAAGCAGAAAAAACAGCAAGGAAGGTATAATCTATCCTGATCTTATCGAGCATATCTCCTATTACTCCAAATAAAGAACTAACAGAAATTATTATTAATGATGTGCCAACTGCCTTTTTCATCGGCATCTTAGCGAAGATAACCAGAGAAGGAATGATTAAGAAGCCTCCTCCAACACCAACAAATCCTGTAATAATACCGATAACTAATCCATGCAAAACTAGGTGGGGGCTTTGGTAGCCTGCAGAGGCCGGAGTTAGCTGTTTAGTTTTACCAGTTATCATAGATATGGCTGCCAGTATCATCAGTATTGAAAATAAAACCATTAGCATTACTGGTTTTGTAACTTCAACTTTGCCAATATTCAAAATATGATATGGTATTAAAGGCATCACAAACCTGCGCATGATAAAAACTGCAGCAAGCGAAGGCAGGCCGAACAGTAATGCAATACTGAGCTTTATATTTTTGTGCTTAAAATGGGTAATTGAACCTATAGCGCTTGTGATGCCAACTACAAACAGTGAATAGGTAGTGGCCAGGCCCGGTTCTACCCGGAAAAAATAAACAAGGATTGGGACAGTTAAAATGGAGCCGCCGCCACCCACTAAACCTAAGGAAAGGCCAATCAATACAGCTGCGATATACCCAATAATTTCCATGTTTATCAAAAGTAGGCTAAGTTGCCTAACAACTTGGTGACTTGGGTTACATAGCCGGAAGAAGATTAATTTTGTTACGGGAAAGTACCACCATTTGCCGCTTTTCCATTTGTTTTAGCAAACGTGAAACCACTTCTCTTGTTGTACCAAGTTCTTCTGCAAGCTGCTGATGTGTGATGGTAAGTTCTTGAGAGAGATAAACCTCTGATTTTTTGCGAAGCAATTCTACAATCCTGTCATCAAGTTTTTGAAAAGCTACTGCATTAATAACTTCTAAAAGTTCTTCAAATCGCTGGTGGTATAGTTTGAAAATAAAATCTGCCCATTCTGGATATGTCTTTATCCATTCGCTTGCCTTGTTAACAGGAATAAAAATAACTTCCGCTTTTTCTTCTACTACAGCCCTTACCTTGCTTGTGTCATCGTGAATACCAGCCAGAAAAGACATTATACAGCTTTCGCCCGGCTTAATGTAATAAAGCAAAATTTCTTTTCCATCTTCATCCTGGCGCATTACCCTGATGCTTCCGGATAGAACCAAGGGTATAGACCGGATGTAGGAGTTTTCCTGAAGCAGAACCGTATCTGCTGGAAGGAATTTTTTTACCCCAATGTCTTTAAATTCCTGCTCTAATTGTGGATTGAATTGACTCATTCTTTTAATTCAAATTCTTTCTTAAGCTTAATATCTTCAGAAAAGCTCCCGATCATAATCTGGAATTTGCCTGGCTCAACAGTCCAGTTCATGTTCTTATTTAACAATGCCAAATCATCCGTGCGAAGTGTAAAATTAAGGATTTTCTTTTCACCGGGATTAAGATTTATCCCATCAAAGCATGGTCTTAGTTGAGCCCATGAATACCTTTGTTAGTAGCGGGCAACAGCTAATATGCAAATTTGTTGAACCAAAAAAGCCGCAATTTAAATTGCGGCTCCTTTAATAAATGAGATGATGTTTAGCTCATTTTCAATTTTTTCTGTATATCCTGAACGTAGGATTTGAATTTTTTATCTGTATCAATGAGGTCTTCAACGGTCTGGCAGGCATAGATAACGGTTGAGTGATCCCTTCCGCCAAAAAATGCGCCTATAGATTTCAAAGAAGTTTTAGTATGGCTTTTGGATAAGTACATAGAAATTTGCCGGGCCTGCACAATTTCACGTTTGCGTGTAGGCGATTTCACCATTTCAATAGGCACTTCAAAATACTCGCAAACAAGCTTTTGAATATATTCCATTGAAATCTCCTTCGATGAATTTTTTATAAAATTTTTGAGCATAGATTTCGCCAGAGCCAAATCTATCTCTCTTTTATTTAGGGTTGAATGCGCAAGCAATGAAACCATAGCTCCCTCCAGTTCACGCACGTTATTGTCAATATTGTGGGCCACATACTCAATAACCTCATTGGGAAGCTCAATGCCATCGGTATACATTTTCTTTTTGAGGATGGCCATGCGGGTTTCCAAATCGGGGATTTGCAAATCAGCTGACAAGCCCCATTTAAAACGGCTCAGCAAACGCTCTTCTAAGCCAGTAATATCCTTAGGAGGTTTATCTGAAGTCAGGATTACCTGTTTGCCCGACTGGTGAAGGTGATTGAAAATATGGAAGAAAATATCCTGAGTTTTTTCTTTTCCTGCAAAATTGTGGATATCATCCATGATGATCACATCCATTGCCTGATAAAAATTCACAAAATCGTTTATCGTGCTATTTTTAAGGGAATCTACAAACTGGGTACAAAACCTTTCGCAGGAAACATAAATAACAAGCTTGTCTGGAAGGCTCCGCTTTATTTCATTGCCTATGGCCTGAGCTAAGTGGCTTTTCCCCAAGCCGTTTGCACCATAAATCATCAAGGGGTTAAAAGAAGTGCCCCCGGGCTTTCCGGCTACAGCATACCCTGCCGAGCGGGCAAGGCGGTTGCAATCTCCTTCTATAAAATTTTCAAAGCTGTAATTTGGGTTAAGTTGTGGGTCTACCTGCAATTTGCGCAGCCCAGGTATCACGAAAGGGTTTTTTATATCCTTGTTGAGCGATACCGGCATTGGCATAGATTGGTTTTTCCCTTCTGCGCCATTGCCATTTGATGGCATATTAGTGGTAAATGGTTTATTGCTAGATGATTTTTCTACTACAATATTATATTCAAGCCGCCCTTCATCCCCCAATTGTTTTTTAACGGTTTTTCGCAACAGCCCAACGTAATGTTCTTCCAGCCATTCGTAAAAAAATAAACTTGGCACTTGTATGGTAAGCACATTGTCTTCTAATCTTAAGGCGGTAATGGGCTCAAACCAAGTTTTAAAACTTTGAGCAGGGATGTTGTCCTTAATGATCTGCAAACAGTTATTCCATACGTTAGTACTAGTTATTTCCATGTAATTTTAATAATAATCTGATTTACAAGCTCTGGTGAAGGAAAACTTATCGATCCTTCGGGACATCGAATATTCAAAAAAATCTTAACTAAAAGAACTAATTTTTTAAAATATTATTAACTGCCTGTTAAGCAACAGAATAATTAATTTCCACTCATAATACCCTTCAAAAATTAGTCCTTCAGGAGCTTTTTATAAATTTTCAGTATTCACCAAATACTTTACGAAGCTCATCAGCTATTTCGCCCAGAGTAGTGTAGTTTTGGGCACAGTTAAGAATAAAAGGCATTAGGTTATCCGTGCCTTCAGCAGCAATTTTAAGATCTTTTAGGGCTTTCTGTACAGACTCATTATTGCGTTCGTTTTTTAGAGCCTGAATTTTATCAATTTGCATTTTACGTATAGAATCATCTACAGCAAATGTTTCAATGGCTATCTCTGCATTTTCAATATAGCTGTTAAGGCCTATGATCTTTTGCTCGCCAGATTCAATTTCCTTTTGATACTGGTAAGAAGATTGAGCTATTTCCTGCTGCATATAACCAGATTCAATTGCACTTACAGCGCCCCCCATTTCGTCTATTTTTTCAATATATTTCCAGGCGGCAGCTTCTACTTCGTCTGTTAAAGCCTCTACAAAATACGATCCCGCAAGCGGATCTGCAGTTTGGGCAACACCGCTTTCAAAAGCAATAATCTGCTGGGTGCGAAGGGCAATTTTTGCCGCTGTTTCTGTAGGCAAAGAAAAGGCTTCATCAAACCCGTTTGTATGCAAAGACTGGGTGCCGCCCAACACTGCTGCCATTGCCTGATTGCCAACACGGATTATATTATTTAAAGGCTGTTGTGCCGTTAATGTTGATCCCCCTGTCTGGGTATGAAAGCGCAATTTTTGTGCGGCAGCATCTGTGGCTCCCAATTCCTTGGCTATTGCTGCCCACATGCGGCGTGCTGCCCTGAATTTAGCTATCTCTTCAAAAAAATTATTATGGCAATTAAAAAAAAACGATACCCGCCTTGAAAAAACATTTATATCAAGCCCTTTTTTTATCGCAGCTTTAAGATATTCTTTACCATTAGCAAGCGTAAATGCCAGCTCCTGTACGGCGGTAGAGCCAGCCTCGCGAATGTGGTACCCCGATATGGATATGGTATTCCATTTCGGCACTTCAATGCTGCAATACTCAAAAACATCTGTTATCAGGCGCATAGAAGGCTTTGGTGGATAGATATATGTGCCCCTTGCAACATATTCTTTTAAAATATCGTTTTGTACAGTGCCCGATATAAGTTTGATATCTGCCCCCTGTTTTTTAGCTACCGCGATATACATGGCCAAGAGGATAGGCGCTGTAGCATTAATGGTCATTGATGTGGTGATTTTTTGAAGGTCTATTCCCTCAAAAAGTATTTCCATATCTTTTAATGAATCAATAGCTACGCCCACTTTGCCAACCTCGCCTTCAGACATTGGGCTGTCTGAATCATATCCAATTTGTGTTGGAAGATCAAAAGCAACTGAAAGCCCTGTTGTGCCCTGCGCAAGAAGGTACTGATAACGCTTGTTAGATTCTTCGGCTGTAGAAAACCCTGCATACTGGCGCATTGTCCAGGTTTTGCCACGATACATATCTTTCTGGATTCCTCTTGTAAACGGGAACTCGCCTGGAAGCTCGCTTTGCAGCTTGGGCTCGGTATAAACCTCTTTAATTTCTATTCCCGATGTGGTCTTATATTTCATTCTATCGCGTTAGCACTGCTTATCCTAAAAAAACTTAAAATAAAACCTCAATATCATGCTTGATAATTGCAATAGCAGCATCGTAAGGGTTATCATCCATATTTGCCAGCCGGGTTAAAACAGCCTTGCTAAATTCGGCCGAGGCAGTGTGTTCCGGAAGGGATGAAGCTATATTATTTACCATGCCTACAGTATTATCCTTAAGTTTTTTAATCACCGACCAAGATC
>JAYVNR010000302.1:0-2905 GCA_043758305.1 Pedobacter sp.
TGCAGGCATTGTACCTTTCCCTTTAAAAGACAATGGCGAAACCTCCCGCAACAATGTAATGGTTTCCCATATGGAAACCCCCATTCCGGATATAATCGAGCTTAGAAAAAAACACTTGCCGGAAGCCTGGCCCGCTGAAAAAAAAGCCAGAGAAATGCAGGTTCCTCAATGGCTGATAGGCATAATAATCAAATGCCTTGAAAAAACACCGGATAAGCGGTTTAAAGATGGCATGGAGCTGCATGATGTTATTGTAAACAGCAGCATTTCTGCAATCAATGCCAGCTATGGTGAACCTGCAGCTACAAATGCCACCGTTTTGCAAACAGAAAACGACCGGCTCCAAACAGTAGTTGCTCAATATCAGGAAGAACTTGAAGAAAGAGACAAAGAAATTGCCCGGCTAAAAAAATCGGTTCCGGCAAGGGCTGTGTCATCGGCAACAGAAGATACCGGAGCTGCTATACCCGTTTCAAAACCTGTTTTTTATGCGCTAATTATTCTGGTTATATCCCTTTTATCGTATTCTGCTTATTCTTTGTTGTCTCCTGGCAATAAAAGATACAGTTCTGGTATCACAGGATCCACAGATTCAAGTACGGTACAACAAGATACATCTACTGTACAATCCGGCTCTGAAAATATCTCAATACAAAATTCTCAAACTACTGATAGAAAAGATTCTGCCGAAATACAAAGAAAGGCAGATGAAAAGAAAAAGGCGGCATTGATCTTAAAGGAAAAAATGTCGGAGGAAATTACAAGGGATTCAATTAAAGAATCCGATGCAAGAGATTCAATAAGCACAGAACACCCTACTGAACCTCCCGACAGGAAAGCCTCTAATAAATCATCGTATGACAAATACAAATTAGCAGTCCAAAAGGCATTCTTCTACACTACCCCAGATGAAAGCACTCGAAGGAATGCTTTTTTAGTTATATGGAACAATGCAGAGCTTAGTGCAATAGATGACCAAAAGGGGTTTATTTATGTAGTTTTTTTTAATAGTGCAGGACAAATTACTAAGGGCTGGCTACGAAAAAAAGATCTAAAACAGCTTAATTGAATTAAATCCAGACACGGTTATTACATTAGCCGAGCATGTAATTCGTACCTTTAGCAAAAATTTTGAATTATTAATGAAGATATTTATTGCAGGCCTGCCATTTGAGGTGGGAGAAGACGAACTAACCGCAGTTTTTGGCGATTTTGGCGAAGTTAAATCGCTTAGGATAGTGAAAGACCGCGAAACAGGGCAAAGCAAGGGCTTTGGCTTTGTTGAGATGGTAAATGATGCTGAAGCAAAAGAGGCTATCAGAAATATGGATGGCGCTGATTATTACGGCCGCCGCATCTCTGTTGCAGAAGCTGATGAAAAACCAGGTGGAGCTGGCGCCAAGCGCAGCTTTGGTGGCCGCCCCGAACGGAGCTTCAACCGATAAACAAAAAACCCCGCAATGCGGGGTTTTTTGTTTATCTTAAATTAATCTTTTAAGCTTTAGCTAGTTACATCAAAGTATTATGCCTTATAGTAATCATAATTTTATGCGCTTTTAACACCTTGTTTATATGCGCTCAATAGCTTTGGATAAACATCGATGCTATGGAAACTGCCAATAAATACTGGAAAAAAATCAACGATTATCAATACGAGCTATGGCAGGATTAGCAAAGGTTGATTGAACTGAAACTTAATCCAAGCGCATCGGGCAATAAAGCTGAAATTTTTATTAATAGTGCTTATTACACCTTACAGCGTACTGGCTTTTGGAGAAATACGATCATAATTCACGATGCCAATAATAATGAAGCATTGAGGTGCAATTCCGGTAAATGGTATAGCAATAAGTTTACTGTACAACTTATAGGAAAAGAATTGCAGGGGTTTATACGCAATAGCCCGTTGGTAGAACTGGTATTGATGTTTGAGGGGGAAGAATTGCTCTGCTACAGCCTATCCGCCGAAAATGCTACGGCACCTGTTAAAATAAAAGAATATCATCAAATCGGTTTGCTGCTGGATGCTTTTTGTATGTACGTTTTCCTTCCGATAATACAGGAGAACACTTCATCCAGGGAGTACAGGTATAACACCGGACAGGATCATATTGAAGAGGCTTTATTTATTGGCTAAGCCGAATATATTATGCTGGTTGTTAGGATGAGTAAATAGACTTTACCCTCTCCCGCAAATTATATCCCGATGCCATTACCTCACCATAAGCGCCGGCAGTGCGTATGGCTATCAGGTCGCCACGATGAGATTCAGGCAATTCTACTTCCTTGCCAAAGCAATCTGTAGACTCGCAGATTGGGCCAACGATATCATATTTTAAGATTTTAGATTTATCCTGTGCTTCATCCTTATACCTTATACCATCTGCATAATCCCCTTTAGAAATATTTTCAATCTTATGATATGCCTGGTAAAGCATTGGGCGCATCAATTCCGTCATCCCTGCATCGAGGATCAGGAAATTCTTTTTTAAGCCATTTTTAACATACAGCACACGGCTTATCAGGCTTCCACATTGTGCAACAAGCGCACGCCCTAATTCAAAATGTATTTCCTGGCCTGGCCTACGCTTAAGAAACTGATCAAATACCGAAAAATAATCTCCAAAACTTACAATAGCCTTATCATCAGGGTGATGATAATCTACACCTAGCCCACCTCCAACATTCAATACTTGCAGGTTAAATCCCCTCTCGCCAAACCATTGATCTATTTCGTTTACTTTAATACAAAGGCTTTTAAAAACATTTAAATCTGTGATTTGCGATCCAATGTGAAAATGAATCCCTATAAATTCTAAATTGTTAGCCTTTCTTATGGCATCGGCACAATCAGAAAGTTCCCATTGGTTTATGCCGAATTTATTTTCTTCAAGGCCTGTGGTAA